>JAJYIM010000003.1 GCA_021790115.1 Actinomycetes bacterium
GGCCTAAGCCAGGGAGCCCACACGATCAGCGGCTCTGTCTCAGACAGCGCCGGCAATACCAGCGCCATTGCCGGCTCCTTTAGCGTTGACACAGCCGCCCCGGCCGTATCAAATGTACAGCCCAGCGGCCAGATTTCCAACAATAGTCCAGTTATCAGCGTAAATTTTTCCGACGCAGGCTCAGGCATCAACATGTCTTCAGTGGTAGTTAAACTGGACAGCGCAGTGTTGGCCAATTGTACTGTGACATCAAACAATGTCAGCTGCCCTGTTTCGGGCTTGACTGCTGGAGTTCATACTATAACGGGTTCAGTTACAAACAACGCCGGCAATACCAGCCAAATAAGCAACTCTTTTACAATTGTTGCAAATGCCAATTCTGTCAATTATTACTTCACCTGGTACGACAACCTGGAAGGCGACGACTGGGTGCTACTGGCTGATTCCAGCTCGGCGTCAGCGAGCGTCTACTATAACCTGTCTATTGGGGGCAGCTTCATGAATCTTTCCGAGTATAACAACGGCGTAGTGGCGCCTGGCAAAAGCATAACTCCCAGATTCGACAGTCTCATGGGAGGCCCCGTGAAAGTCGCGGCCAGCAGACCGGGCATTGTCTCGCAGCGCACCCTCTGGCCCAAAGGCGGCTCATCCTTAGAAGAAGTCCCGGGCATCGAAGGAAGCAAACTCTCCAGCGATTTTTTCTGGCCTTGGTACGATCAGTTAAGCACTGGATTTAAAAACTGGGTACTTGTCTCTAACCCCGGCACAGGCACCGTCTTCTACCAGATCACCATTGCCGGCCGGGATCCAGGCCCCGGCTCTACTGGAAGCATTGCTCCGGGAAGAAGCGCAACTCCCACCTTCCCCGGCAGGATGGGCGGCCCCGTTGAGGTAAAAGCCTGGTCAGACAGGGTAGACGGAAACGTCTCTGCCAACGTAATGGCCTCCCAAAGAGTGCTTTCAGGAAATGGAAGTGCCTTTAATGAGGTGCCGGGCATCCCGGCGGGGGAGCTTTCCAATCATTACTACTGGACCTGGTACGACATGCGCTCTTCTGGCGCCAAGGACTGGGTGCTTATTGCCAACCCGGGTATAGATCATGGCGGGAATCCCCAGGGCACAGTCAAGGCAACTATTAAGATAGCTGGCGCTCCGGTCTGGTCAGGCAATATCGCCCCAGGGGCAAACATAACTCCTACCTTCCCCGGATCGATGGGAGGCCCGGTAGAAGTTTCCGCCACAGGAGACGTTATCGCCACTCAAAGAAGCACCTTTGCGCCCTCTTTTGAGGAAGTGCCGGGCTTCGCGGCAAGCGGGCTTTACTCCTCCTACGACTGGACCTGGACCTGGTATGACCAACAAAGCCCGGGGGCCAAAAACTGGGTGCTTATCTCTAATCCGCCCAAGGACGCAAACGGAAATACAAGCGCTCCTATCTACTATGAGATTGACATTGCCGGCAGTCCTGTAAAATCAGGTGGCCCGCTGGCCGCCGGGGCAGACGTCACCCCAACATTTCCGGGAACTATGGGCGGTCCGGTTGAGGTAAAAACCTTCTTGGACCAAGCCCGCAGCCGGCCCGCCAATTCCATTTGCTCCCAGCGGGTGCTGTGGAACGGGTACTTTAATGAGGTATGGGGGACGACGTAGCCGAGTAATTCGCTGGAAAGAACATGGGTGAACTTGCGATGGCGCGGCCGGTCCGCGCCTTTGCAGTCTCCATTACATGACAGTAATTTTAATTTCCGTTCCAGCCCGCTGGACATTTTACAATTACGTGTAATAATCCTCACGGTGAGCGAAAATAAAACTAAAAGAGCCAAAATCATCATAATCGCGCCGGTTGTTTTGGCAATTTTTTTGCTGCCGGCGGGCTGTGGCGGGGATGGCAACAAGCTGCAAAGCGCCGCTTTCCAACAATACGAGCAAAGTCATTTTGGGTTCTTCAGTGCTTACAAGTCCTATCCGTTCATGGACGAACTGGGCGTGCACTGGGAGAGGCCGCATCCCGGCCCTTTTATTTGGGGAGCAATAGAAAAGGAAAGGGGCGGTGCGTATGACTGGAGCCAGGTTGATAATTACGTCAGGAATGCGCAAAAAAATGGAGTCCAGATAGTTGCTACGATCTGGCCTTATGCCGACTGGGACCAGCAGCAATGCCATGTCAAGCTGCCTTCTTCGCCCAGGCTTCTTTTTTCCGCTCAACTTGGTGATTACCGGGGCAAGCCTTGCGATGCTGGCGCTTATCAACAATTTGTCAAGGCCCTCGTCGACCGTTACGATGGCGATGGCAAGAATGACATGCCCGGCTTAAAGTACCCGATCAAGTACTGGGAAGTTGATAACGAGCCGGATGTTGCCGGCGGCTCGCTCTTCTTTAAGGGAAATCCCCAGACCAAGGATTATCTGGAGCTGCTCCAGGAGACGCACGACGCCATCAAGCAGACTGATCCGGATGCAAAAGTGTTAAATGGCGGCATTGCCTATCTTAACCAGCAGGACACGCCCTTCTGGCAGACCATTCTCAGCGGTCCCGGCGCTAAAGATATTGATATCTTAACTATCCATGCTATTGAGCTGGGCACAGATTTGCAAATGCCCGCCCTGAACTCATTGATGAGTCAGCTGGGTTTGCATCAGCCGGTCTGGGTGACGGAGATCCAGTACCTGCAGTCGTTTGAGCCGTTCTTGCGCCAATGGGCAGGACAGACGCGGGCTAATGCTGGCATAAATGCAACCACCAACGGTCTTGGAGCTGACATGTCGGCCGGCAAGTTTTTGCCTGCCGCCGGCGCCGGCATGCCGCCCCCGCACAATCCGGCCTCCCTGGGCCTGCAAGGCCTGAGCCAGGATCAATGGTCGGTGGTCCTAGTGCAGTCATTTGTGCAGGCGTTCGGCCGCGGCGCAACGAAGCTTTTTTACATCGGCTTGGACAACAGCACGCCCACCGAGCCGAATTCCCTCTTGGTGAACTGCCGGGTGCAGCCCGGCGCCGGGCGCAATGCCCCTTTTAACCCGGCGGACTGCCAGCGGCAAAAGCCTTTTTACGCCTATAAAACCATGGTTGACAAGCTTGATTATTTTGATTCAGTGCGGGAAATTGCCCCGGGCCAGTACAGGTTTTCCGTTCACGGCCGCAAGGTTTATGTCCTTTGGGGCGGTCAGCCACTGCCGGCTGAAATCAAGGGAAAGGTGAAAATCACCGACATCTATGGCCGGGAACGGGAGGCCGCTGCGGCAGACATCATGTTGTCCGGCTCGCCAATTTATGTGGAACCGGCAAAGTGAGCGGGATTAAGAATCTATCTCAAAAGGCAGTTCGTAGCGAGGCCGAGCGAAAAGGCGATGGGCAAGGACGCAGGAGTAAAAAGCCCGCAGTCGTACCCGCTGCGGTACGTCGAGGACTTTTTGCTCCGAGGACGCCGCCCATCGCCTTTGCAGCCGGCCACAGCAGAATATGACTTTTGAGATAGATTCTAGGGCGCCGATGGCACCGTAACGCTGCACTGCCAGTTGGCGCACTCGAAGGTGAGCGCCTTTAAATTCGGATGCTTGGTAAGTACCGGCTTGTCATAATGTTTCCTTTCCTGGTTCACGTCTCGGCACTCCTTTGGTTTATTTTGCGGTCTTGGTTTATTTTGCGGTCGATTTTCAATGTACCTTTAAAATTTCAAGTCCAGGGTTCATTACGGATAGGAATAACTCGTCTCCACACCGTCCTGGGCGCTGCCGCTGAGTGAAGAGACCCAGGAGCCAACGCCGGCCGGCACGTTGTACTTCAAGGTGACCGAGCCGGAGGAGCCGGGCAGGATGTTGCCCGTTCCAACCGCTGCCGGCAGGGTCGATGCCGGCGTGACGCCGTTTGTGTTGCTGCTTCCCGTAAGCTGCACCGACCAGGCTTCGTTGGCGCCGGTATTATTTACCGTCCAGGTCACGGAGAGTATGCCTGCCTGGTAGTCAGACAGGGAGGCCCAGGAAGGACTGGGAAGATTCAGGGTAAGCGGCGGTTTGCCGCCGGCAACAGGATGCGTCAGAGGCAGGTTGTCTGGGGATGCCGCGGTATGATAATAGGGAGAATCGCAAAAGCCGTCGCCATTGGCGTCGGTGCATCCCTGCGCGGGTGTGCTAAAGTCGCTCCAGTAGTTGCCGCCGATGGGAGTGGCCAAATTGAACGACAGGGTAACGGCGCCGCTTCCATCATTTGCCGTTTGATAGACCCAGTTATCTATGAAGTTGTTGTGATAGACGATGGTGCCCGGGACTTCGATTTCAGACGGGTATCCAAAGAAGAGTCCGCCACCTTTGTTGGAACTTATGGTGTTGCCTAAAAGGGAGTTGCCGGCACTGCCACCATCGATCCTGATTCCATTGTTTCCGTTTGAAGCAAGGGTGTTGCCGGAAATGACGTTGCCGCTGATATTGCTAAAGTAAAAGCCATCGTTGTAAGCATGACCGCTATTGGAGCTGGCAGTGTTTCCCGAGATGGTATCGCCTGAGGAAGAGGCATTGACGACGACCCCGCTCCCGGGGTTGGAGCTTACGGTGTTTGCCGTGAGGGTGCTTCCGGAGCCGTTCAGGACTATTCCGACGCCGTATTGCGGACCATGGTTCGAGCCAACGGTAATGCCCGAGGTGCTGTCGCCGATGATGACGCCGAAGTGCACATCGGCGCCGCTGGATACGCTATGTCCGACGCCATTGAGGGTGACGCCCGAACTGGTGAGCCAGATGGTGGTGTCGGCGATGTCAGTATTTAATGTGCAGCTCTTTTGGTACTGGTCCCAGCTGCCGACAGAAGCGCACTCGCCGCCGGTGCCGGTGATGGTTATTTGATGGGTGTAGGCGGTGTACGCCGCAGAGGCGGCCGCCTGCCCGCCGCCTGACATCAGTGCCAGGGTTAACGCCGCAAGGATTGCAAAAACAAGACTTGCTGAAAAACTTAAAAACTTTCTTCCTGTAAACCTGCCTGGTTCTCCCATTACACTCTTTACTCTCCAATCGCTGTTTCAAAAATAAACCGACTAATGATAAGTTCTTTAGTATGATTTATAAAGAGGGGAATTCCCTGATATTTAAAACCAGACTTGTTAGGTACGTTTTGTTTATTTTTTCTTGATTTAAGGACCCATCACAAAAAAGCTGAATGCTTTCGTTGATTTCTTGAACGTGCCTGATTTTAGCAGACTGAAGGGGCCAGCTTTGTCATGACATCAATCCGGCCTATTGACAAATTAATTCAGGAAGACTAAAATAATATTTCATTTTGCAACTGTAAAGTATTACATTCCTGCAGGAGTGACTACCTTTAGCGCCACAGTCTCGGCCTCGGCCCAAGATGCCTGCGGCACGACCTATATGTATCCGCCGCCGGCCAGCAGCTAAGGGAGCAGGGGCGAAGAGCGGCAAGCGGGCAAAATCGAGAAACAAAAACCTCTGATGATTCAAGGGGGCAATAAGTCAATGAGCAAAACCGGCAGCTTAAAGCCGTACGTCAAACCTGGGCTTGCCAAGCATGAGAATATCAGGGGCCTTACTGCCGAGTGCTCAGGCTGGCAATGCAGTGTGTCTGTGCCGTCATGGCTCGAGTCGGCAATAAATCAAGTCAAAACGAAAATATAGCTGTAGTAATCTATCCCAGAAGGCTGCCGGCAGCGAAGCCGAGCGGCGAACTGATTGTTGAAACAGGTTCTAGGAAAGCAAAGACGAAGAGTGGTACGCGGGCGGTTTCCCGTTGGCATTGCCGGCGGAGCTGTTTTCGCCGGCGGCGTCTTTTTCAGCGGCGCGGCGCGTTTCCCTTAGCGTTGTGAAACTGACGCCTTCTTTGGCGAGGAAGCCAAGCCCGTAGGCGACGCCGATTGATGCTTCGATCACTTGCAGCCCGATCCCGCAGGCAAACCCCCGCGAGTAGCTAACTCCGTATCCTATCAGCGGCAGGGCGATTGCGGCCTGAAGCAGGCCGATATTGCCTGTCCAGAGAGGAAGGATGAGGGTGATGTTCATCAGCACCAGTACAAGACCGGCGGCTGAAAGCGACACGTCGATCCGAAAAGCTCGCATCACAGTCCATACCGCCAGCAGCTGGCAAACCCAGCCGAGCGCCTGAAAAGCGGCCGCCTGTGCGCCGCTGCCGGGCAAGCGCAAAGCAGCGAGGCCCTGACGGGCAAAAGCGACCCAGCGCCGGAACGGACCGCGCTTGACTAGCAGGCTTTGATTGTCCCGGTGGGCAATGGCGATTCCGGCCAGAAAGAGCGCAGCGCCGATTGCGATTACGGTGATGAGGCTGGAGAAGGCCCAGGACGGAAGCGGCGCGGTGAGGACAACCCAAACGGCGATGGCGACGGCCGGGATTAAATCCAGCAGGCGATAAGCAATCACAGTTCCGATCAGCGTCGGCCACATTCCCTGGCGGTCCTTTAGCTTTCGGTGCAGCATGGCGACGCGAGCGATCTCTCCGCCCCGGCCGGGGAGAATTGCGTTGGCGATCAATCCTGCTGAAAAAGATGAGAGCACGTTCAGGTAGCGCAGCTGGGGGTCGGCCATGGCCTGGCGGAGAATTACCCACCAGCAAAGTACGCGCAGGAGCACCGAGATAATGTTGAACGCCAGCGCGGCCAGCACCCACTGCCAGCCCACGTTCGTGAACGCCTGGCCCACCTGCGACCAGTCCGGTCCGCGCAGCCACAAAAGCAGCACGACGCCAACCGCCATAAGGAGCACAACTAGCAAGCGAACGCTGCGCCTATACAGCAGACGCTTCCGGTTCATGCTCAGGCGTTTTCTGTTTCTGTGGCGCGGGGCAAAGCAGCCGCTTATAGATGGTGGCAAGCCGGAGTGCGATCTGCTCCCAGGAATAGCGGCGCTCGGCAAGCTCGCGCGCGCCAGCGCCGCAGGCTGCGCGGCGGCGCTCATCAGCAAGCATGTCAATCACGGCATCGGCCAGCGGGCCGGCGTCGCCGGATGCAACGAGCCTTCCGGCTTCCGGGCTCACGATGGCCCGGTAGCCCGGAATGTCGGATGCGATCACCGGTGTTGCGCAGCCAAAAGCCCGCGTCAGGACCATGCCGAAGCTCTCGTTGCCAAGCGATGGAGCTACCAGAACCTTGGCCGCGAGCAGCTCCAGCGTCAGCGCCTCATCAGTGATCTGGCCAAGCAGATCAATTCCGTCCCGCGACAGGGCGAGCTGGCTCTGCAGCTTGCCAACTGCGGCGGGGTCGGCTCCAATCACACGCAGCCGGGCGCCGGTGAGCGAACGGATGCGCGGCCAGGCGCGGAGAAGCACCTGCAGGCCCTTGCGCCGGTCATGGCGGCCGACAAAGGCGACCTGGTTCGAGCGGTTGCCGGCGTTCACCCGTGGCGGCAGCGGCGTGCCGTTGGGAATGATGTTGTAGTTTCCCGGGAAAAACCGCTCGGCGGTCTCCCGCGCCACGTTTGAGACCGCGATTCGCGCGTCAAGCCTGTTGAGCAGTGGCCCGTACAAAGCCTTGGCCAGGCCAAGCAGTGGCAGGGCGCCGGAGGCATGGAAGGTACCGACAAGCGGCGCCTCGGCGGTCGCCAGCGCGGCCACGCAAGGAATCGGCATCGCGGGCTCATGCAGATGGAGCAGATCGAACTCCTCTTCTGCAAGAATGCGGCGCAGCCGGAAGAAGGCCGCCGGATTAACAATCACGTTCGCCAGCGAGCCGTTGCTGGGGATGACCACCGAGTGGCCAATCGGGATGACATCTGCAGGCAGGCCCCCGTCCCTTCCCAGCCGCACGTGCAGCAGCCGGGTTAGCAGGCCGGGCGGGTCGAGGCCAATGATAGTTCGTGTCTTGATCCCAAGCTCTTGCAGCGCCCGCGCCTGCTGCTCGGCATGTTCTATCACGCCGCCGTGGTACGACCACGAGTAGGGAACGATGATGCCAACCTTCATAAAGCCCTCCCGACCAGTTGACCGGAAACTTAAATATGTTGGTCATGGCGCCACGAAAACAGACAGGCCAGCCTTATCTCACAACTGATTTATCATTACCCGGTTTGACAATAATTACCCATTTGTACCTTATGGCACACATATGCATGAACTCGTGATGTCATTCCGCCTATCATTTTTTTGATGTGCGACTCTTATGACCTCTTTCCCGAGGGAATTTTTTACAAAAAATTTGCAGTTTTGATTCGCAGATTCGCAGTTCCTCCGGCCGGCACAGGCAATCCTGATTGCATCCTATTGACCGGGAAGTTAAAAAAAGAGCTTCACCGAATCGCAGAGGAGAAAGTGGACGAAATTGCCGGTCTGGAAAACTCGGTTATTTTTCAGCGGCGTCTGCGGTCAGCCAGCACCCGAGTTTCAGTTGCCGTTGATTGCCGGGTCCAAACGGAAGACGCCGTGCAATATCTGGTGCCGAAGGTGGGAATCGAACCCACACGGGGGGTGAGCCCCACCGGATTTTGAGTCCGGCGCGTCTGCCAGTTCCGCCACTTCGGCACAGGAATCGAGGCGCACGGTAAGAATAATAAATTTGGTGGCTGTTGGCGAGTTACCCCGCAGGTATAGCAATAAATAAATGTATATGGTAAACTAATCTCACCTGTTGGGAGGCAGAGCTTCCACAGGCTTTTTTATTTCTGGAGTGGGGTGGGATGGAAGGTTTAGTTTGTCCACATTGCCATCAGGTCAGTTATAGTTCTTCGCCCAGGGCTTTCTCGCCCTGTCCTCACTGCAAGTTCCGCTTTGCCATCTCCGAGGAGCCTGGTCATAGATACCTGGTGATTGACCGCCAGCTTGCCAATCTTAAGGAGAATTACGCCGAGTCGGTCGCTGACTGCAACGATGAGTTTGAGGTTATCGTTGACCGCCGCAGGGGACAGCAGCCGTTTGTTGGCAACGACCGGCGCAAGATCACTACGCCTGGTTAAGCTTTGACTGCTTGCAATCTTTGGTGTCTGCACAGGTTAAAAGCCTGTGCCTGTCCACTTCGCCGCCCGAGGAGTTAAGCGTCTGCATCAAACGGGAATAATCTGGCTGGTTGATCGCTTTTTCCTGACGTTATGCAAAGCTACTACTTTTGGCGAATAATGTTGTCGCCATAGTCATGGCAAGAAAGTCAAGTGCGAAACATTCTCCTTGCCATTCGGGTCCACCGCGGTTCTGTCTGGATCTGCGGGATCCGGCACTGGCAGCCGCCGCGACCGAGCCGCTTGCCGGCGGCAAGGCGGCTAATCTGGCGCGGTTGGCCAGTCTTGGTTTGCCCACACCCGCCGCCATCGTTCTGACGACGGATGCCTGGCATTATTTTCTCAGACAGGCAGGCATTAAAAGGGACCTGCAAAGAGCGCTGGCTCCACTTAAACGCCCGGTTGAGGAAGTAGAGGAGCCCGGCGGGCGCGCCCGTTCGCTAATTCTCGATGCGAAGATGCCGGTCTTGCTTGCCGACCAAATTGCCGACGTCTTCCAAGAGCTTTCCGAAAATGGCATAAAGCGCCTGGCGGTCCGCAGCTCCGGCGTCAGCGAAGACAGTCCCGAAACATCATTTTCCGGCATGTTATCAACGGTGCTGGGCGTCAGCAGCCTGGAAGAGACACTTGCCGCCGTGAAGAAGTGCTGGAGTTCCAGTTTTAATTCCCGCAGCCTTAAATATCTTGTCAGGATGGGGCTCGACGCCGGCGCGATGGCGGTCGCTGTTATTATCCAGCAGTTAGTTATAGCGCGCAGCTCCGGCGTGCTATTTACAGTTGACCCCGCCACTGGCGACAGCGGCGTGGCGGTGCTGGAAGCTGCTTTCGGTTACGGCTCCGGCGTTGTTTCCGGCGAAATTACACCTGATCTCTACCGTATTGACAAAAAAACCATGGCGATCATGCATTGGGATGCGCGGCCGCAGCAGTTTTATTACTCTGCCGATGGCAGCCGCCGTGAAATTGAGCCTGAGCGCAGGGAAGAGGCGAAGCTCAGCAAGGCGGAAGTTGGCGCCCTCGTTTCTTATGGGATCAGGGTGGAGAAAAGCCTTGCTGCCCCGCAGGACATCGAATGGTGCAAAAGCCGGGAGGAGCTGGTGCTGCTTCAGACCAGGCCGGTCACGGGAATCGAAAGGCTGTCTCTGAAACAAAAAAAATATTCTCGCCCAGAAGTAGTCATCGTGCGGGGGGTTGGCGCCAGTCCCGGAGTAGGCTGGGGCGAGGCAATGCTTGTTGACTTGGAAAATGATATTAATTCAAATGATTTTAAAAACCGGGTGGTAGTTGTCCGACGCCTGACCCAGGACTTGGCCCCTCATTTAAAAGGGGCGGCGGCAGTTCTTGCCGATGAAGGAGGCGCCACAAGTCATGGAGCCAATATTTTGCGTGAGTTCCGGATTCCCTGTGTAGTTGGCACCAGATATGGCAGCTCGGTTCTCCATAGTGGCGATGTGGTGACAGTGGATGGCTGGCGGGGGCTGGTGCTGGACGGCATTGGTCCGCGGGTGAAGGAAGAGGAGGTTGGTCCGGAGCAGCCGGTGAAGACAAGGACCAGGCTGATGACGACTATCAACGTGCCGGAGACAGCTGAAAAAGCAGCCGCAATCGCCGATGGCGTTATTTCCTTCAGAAATGATTACCTGCTGCTTATGGGGGGCGTCCATCCATCCCGGCTGCTCAAGAGCGGCAGGTCAGATGTTCTTTCCGGCTCTGTTTTTGAGGCGCTGCTAATTGTCTCCCGTGCCTTTGCCGGCAAGGAGGTCTGGTACAAAACACTGGACGCACCCACCGATGAATTCCGGCGGTTGCGGGGAGGAGAGGATGAGCCGCTGGAGCGCAATCCGCTGCTGGGCTGGCGCGGCATTCGCCGCGAGCTGGACGATCCGGCGCTGCTTAAAGCCGAATACGAGGGGGTGCGGCTGGCTGTTGAGCAGGGCTGCCGCAACCTGGGCGTCAAGGTGCCGTTTGTCCGCCGCGCCGAAGAGTATGAATGGGCGCGCCAAGTGGCGAAACAGGCCGGCCTCAAGCCCCATGAGGATGTTGCCTTCGGCGCTTCTATCGAGACGCCGGCGGCGGTGTTGATGCTCGATGACATCCTTGCCGCCGGCGTTGACTTCCTGAGTATTGGTGTTAACGATCTGACCATGTGCTGCCTTGGTGTTGATCGCGACAGCGAGCGCGTTGCCGATTATTTTGATCCCGGCAGCGCTGCCGTCATCAGGCTGCTTGAAGAGGTTGTGCAAAATGCCAGGGGCAAGGCGTTTATAGCCGCTACCGGCGACATTGCCCAAACGCCAAAGCTGATGCAGGCGCTGGTGCGGATGAGGTTTGATGCTATCGGCATTGCGCTGCCGTATCTGGCAACAGCGCGGGCTCAGGTGGCCAAAATGGAGGGATCTTGAGGGTTTAAGCCGTTAAAGCTCTCTTTCTTCGTAAGCCAGCAATTCATCGGCTGCATCTTCAATGCAGTCGGTGATATGGCTGGCGGTCATGATCAGGCGCCAGAAAATGATTGCGCTCCAGGTATCCAGTTGCAGGCTGGATGCTTCCTGCTGCACCTTGAATTCAATATCATCGACAGCCTCTTCGAGATCGCTAATTTGCCCGGCAAGCTCGATGCGGTGCTCGGAAGGCTCGCTCAGGCAGTGGATGGCCTCGGCAAGGTTTGCCATCGCTTCCTGTGACATTGATACCATTTTTACTATGTCACTTTTAAAGGATGGCGGCAAAAGCAGGTCCTTGATGATTAACAGGTACTCGCCCGCCCTCTTGGCCGTGTCGGCGACATCATCGGTTTGATGCACCAGACGCCGGAAAAGCTCGGTGAACGAGTGTGCTAATTGCGAACGCGATAGCTCCTGTGTGACGCTTCTTCTGATTGAATCAGCCTCCTTCTCCAAATTTGCAACCTCGCCGACGAATCGCGCCATCGACTCGCGGTCACCACGCTGCCAAGCTTCCGCTCCACTTTTTAGGGCATGCACGGCCATCAACACCTTCTGGCTGTGAGCGATCAGCAGGCTGTGGGTTTTGTCGGTTGCTTTCAATTTTGCACTTTTTAAAAGCGAAGCTGCCTGGAATAGCGCCGCATATTCACCTGTTTTGCTGCCGCTTGGCAGGGTATAATAATACTGTAATCGGAGAGATGAGTAAAAACCAAGCTAACACCTCTCAAAGGCTCGGCTAAGTCCGGGCCTTTCGGTTAAGTCGGGCATTATCAGAAATACTGCCCGGGCGGTAGTCGCCTTAAACCAGACGCCTGTCGAAAACTGGCATGCACGAACACGGACGGTAGGCACAGGCTTTCAGGTAGGCACAGGTTTTTAGGTAGGTGCAGAGGAGGGCATGTGCGTAAAGGTGGCCTCCCGTAGGCAGCCCAAAAGCCCGCCTTCTACCAAGCCCGCCATTTACCGAACCTGTCATCTATGAAGCTTGCCGGTTGCGAAGCTACACCGCGCGTTGTGCGAACGGAATGGCAATGGAATTTGATGCGAAGAGGGTTGGCTTCACTTAAAATAAAATTAGGCGGCTGCGCCCCCCGTGTTTTCACTTCTGCGTGGCCTGCGCTTGCTGAAGTTGACCGCTGCGGCTTCCATTTTCTACAACAGCGCCGCCGCCTATAATTAACATCGGGCGCGACGGCCAGGATGATTAACGGACTGCATTTTGGTCCCCGGTTGCAGGCGAAAACGGAGCCGCGCAGCTCCTTTACACGCGGCCGGCGCGCTTATAGACTCAGGTTGAGTAAAAAGAGTTGACCGCCGGGTAAAGAAGCACTCCGGTTGACTTGTCGTAAAAAAATTAAATGAAGTTAAAGCGGTTAAGCCTCACAACTGAAAACACGCAGGAGACGGTGGCCCTGCTGCGGCGCGGCGCCAGCGAAGACGAAGCGCTCCGTCGCCGGGTCGGAGAAATTATCAACAACGTGCGCGGGCAGGGCGATAAAGCCCTGGTTGATTATACGCGAAAATTTGATTGCGAGGATTTCAACCAGGGGCAGTTGGCGGTGCCTGCGGCCGAAATCAAGGCGGCGGCTCTGTCGGCGCCAGAGCCGCTGATGGAATCTCTCCGGCTGGCGGCGGAAAATGTGCGCCTTTTCCATCAACACGAGATGAGAGGCAGCTGGACTGCATCCATGCGTCAAAACCAGATGCTTGGCCAGCGCATGATCCCCGTGGGCCGGGCCGGCCTCTATGTTCCTGGCGGGGCGGCCAGTTACCCTTCGACTGTCATCATGACTGCAGTCCCCGCACAGGTCGCGGGCGTGGAGGAAATATTTATTTGCAGCCCCCCGGGGCGGGACGGCCGGGTAGCCGGCGCTGTCCTGGCTGCTGTTGGAATGTTGGGGATAAGCGAGATATACGCTGTTGGCGGCGCCCAGGCTGTGGCGGCGATGGCGTATGGAACAGCCAGCATCAAGCCGGCCGACTTCATCTGCGGTCCGGGAAACGCCTTTGTGGCGGAGGCCAAGCGGCAAGTGTTTGGCAGCGCCGGCATAGACAGCCTGGCCGGCCCCAGTGAAGTTCTGATAATTGCTGACAAAGTTGCCAAGCCGGATCTTATCGCCGCAGACCTGCTGGCCCAGGCGGAGCACGGCAGCGGCGCCATGGCATTGCTCGTATGTTGGTCAAGCGAGCTTGCCGACAGCGTTGAGTCGCTGGTTTGGGCGCTTGCAGCGGAGCTTTCAGTTCAGCCGGAGCTTCTCGGCCGGGTTGCCATCATTCTGATTGATGAAGAACAGGCGCCGGCGCCGCCCGCCGTTTCAGTTGCGGCAGAGGATAATTCCCGGGGACCGTTGGACACGGCAGTTTATTTCAGCAATTTGTTTGCGCCCGAGCACCTGCAAATTCACACCAGCCAGCCGGAGCAGGTTCTCAACGAGATAACATGCGCCGGCGCAGTTTTTTTGGGTGAGGATGTTTGCGCCGCTTATGGCGATTACGTTATCGGGTCTAATCATGTCTTGCCGACAGCCGGCGCCGCCCGCTTTGCATCGGCCCTGTCGGTGGAAAATTTTCTGCGCAAGGTGGCTGTGATATCCTTGACTCCTGAGACCATCTCCCAGCTGACGCCGGCGCTGGTGGAGATTGCCCGGGCCGAGGGCCTGGTTGCGCACGTCCGGGCTGCAGAGCTGAGGCAGAAAGAATTTGGCGTGCCGGAAGCCGGTGAAGAATAGTCAGGAGGAAAAGGCGCAATGCCAAGACTTGCAGCCATAGACCGTACCACATCTGAAACAGAGATAAAGATTGAATTGGCCGTTGATGGCGCCGGCAACGCTGATGTCAACACCGGCGTGGGCTTTTTTGACCATATGTTAACCTTGTTCGCCAAGCACGGTCTTTTTGATTTGGCAGTGCAGGCCAAGGGCGACTTGGAAGTTGACGGCCACCATACGGTCGAAGACATAGGCATCTGTCTGGGGCAGGCTTTTGACAAGGCGCTGGGAGAGAGGCGGGGCATCGGCCGCTACGGGTTTGTGATCTTGCCTATGGATGAAGCGCTGGCGACCGTCAGCATCGATATTAGCGGCCGTCCTTTGCTGGCCTACAATCTGGATTTATCCGCGTCGCACATCGGCGGTTTTGACACCGATCTGGCACATGAGTTCTTCCAGGCGTTTGTCAATAACGCGGGCGTCACCATGCACGTGCGCATGCAGGCAGGCACGAATCCACACCATATCATCGAGGCTGTATTCAAGGGATTCGGCAAAGCGATGGACCAGGCAACTTCGCTGGACCCTCGCATAACCGGGATTCACTCCACGAAGGGCGTAATTTAAACAAGTTCCAAGTTGCAGGTTCTAAGCATCTATCTCAAAAAACATATTCTGCTGCGGCCGGCTGCAAAGGCCTCGCTGCGAACAGCCTTTTAAGATAGATGCTAAGCATCTTTAGCAGACGTCCTGTTATATTTTTGTCATAAAAAAGGTTTTGAAAATTTGCAACTTGACAAATGGACTCGAAACTTGGGAATTGAAATTTGGACTTGATCGTCATAATAGATTACGGCATGGGCAATCTTCGCAGCGTGGAGAAAGCCCTGGAAAAAGCAAGCAGACAAGTTATGGTTAGCCATAATCAGGGTGATGTGCGCGCCGCCGATGCGATCGTGCTTCCCGGGGTAGGGGCTTTTGGCGATGCCATGGTGCGCCTGAAAAGGCTCGGCCTGGACGCGGCCATAAAGGAAGAGGTGACGGCCGGTAAACCGTTTTTGGGTATCTGCCTTGGCCTGGCCCTGCTGTTCGAGGAGAGTGATGAGCATGGTGTCCATGAAGGATTGGGATTGTTGCCGGGGCGGGTTGAGTTGCTGCCCACCAACTTAAAGATCCCTCATATCGGCTGGAATCGCGTCTCAGTGCAAAAAGAATCGAGGCTGTTTGACGGCGTGCCGAATGGATCATTCTTTTATTTTGTTCATTCCTACGCAGTGGTTCCCAAGATCGACTCGGATGTGCTTTGCCGCACTGAATATGGCTGTGAGTTCGCATCTGGTGTCGAGAGGGATAATATCGCGGCGGTTCAGTTTCATCCGGAAAAGAGCAGCTCGCTTGGTTTGAGAATGCTAGAGAATTTTGTCTCGTGATTCTGTATCCCGCAATAGACATTCAGGGTGGGAAATGCGTCCGTTTGAGGCGCGGCGTTTTCACGGAGGCGACTGTGTTTAGCGATGATCCCGTGGAAAGGGCCGGCATGTGGGAAGATGAGGGGGCGCAGGCGCTGCACGTCGTAGACCTGGACGGTGCCCGCGAGGGCAGACTGGTTAATCTCGGCCTGATTGAAAAAATTGCATCCTCGGTCGCTATTCCCGTTCAATACGGCGGCGGTATCCGCTGCTCCCCGGACCTGAAGAAAGTTGCCGGAACCGCCATCAAGCGCATTGTCATCGGAACTGCTGCTGTCACCGACCAAGCATTTCTGATGGAGGCAGTGGAGCTGATCGGGGAACGCCTGGTGATCAGCGTAGATGCCGAGGGGGGCATGGTGGCCACCCATGGCTGGCAGCAGCGCAGCATGGTCAGTGCCGTGCGGTTTGCCAGCTACCTTAAGTCTGAAGGTGTTGCCCATCTTCTTTATACGGATATTGACAGGGATGGCATGATGGCGGGCATGAATTTGGAGGCGGTCAAGGAGCTGGCGGAGAGAGTGGAAATTGACATAATCGCCTCCGGGGGCATCTCCAGCTTTAATGACCTGCGGCGCTTAAAGGCGCTGGGGCTTGCCAACATCTCCGGAGTGATCGTCGGACGGGCGCTCTATGAGGGAAGTTTCACCATAGCCCAGGCACGGGAGATTTTAGATTAAATTTCGAGTTTTTGGTCTTTGCAACGGCGACTGAAAACTGGAAACTAAAGACCAGAAGCCAGATTCTATGTTAAGCAAACGCATCATTCCCTGTCTTGATGTTCGCAACGGGCGTGTCGTCAAAGGCATCCGCTTTCTGGACATCCGCGATGCCGGCGATCCCGTCGAGATGGCTTCTGCCTATGATCACGAAGGCGCTGATGAGCTGGTATTTCTTGATATTACGGCTTCTCATGAGCGACGCCAAACTGTCGTTGAGCTGGCGCGCCGCTGTGCCGAGGAGCTGTTTATCCCCTTCACCATCGGCGGTGGCATGCGCGATGAATCCGACATCCGCAAGGTGCTTAAGGCAGGCGCCGACAAGATTGCGATAAACTCAGCCGCGCTGGAGAACCCCGGCGTGATCGGCCGCTGCTCGAAGCGTTTCGGGGCGCAGTGCATCGTGGTGGCCATTGACGCCAAACTGGTTCAGGCGGAGCCGGAAAAGAAGTGGGAGGCGTTCGTGCACGGGGGCCGCATCGCTACCGGCTGCGACGCTGTCCAGTGGGCAATTGAGGCGGCCGGGCGGGGCGCCGGAGAAATCCTGCTCACCAGCATGGACACGGATGGCACCAAGCAGGGCTACGATATTGACCTGACGCGGGCGGTAACCACGGCCGTAAATGTGCCCGTGATTGCCTCCGGCGGCGCCGGCAACCTTGACCATTTGGTCGAGGTAGTTAAAAAAGCAAATGCTGACGCCGTGCTGGCGGCCAGTATCTTTCATTACGGAACTTATTCCATTGCTCAGGCCAAGGAGCACATGGCGGCCGCCGGGATACCGATGCGGCTGACAAAATAACAGGTTTATTACAAGCTTCTCACGGTGATCGTGTTTTCCCGTCATCCGCTTTGGGTTTCCCAATATCCAAAATCCACCATCCACAATCCGCTTTTATGGCTTTTAAAAGACGTTGCTGCTAGACTTGAACGAAACTGTAATTCTCAAGCTCAGTCATCTTCCAAATCGTTGAGGGTGTGGAGGGCTGTTACTGTCTGGAGGCAGCCATGGCGGAAAAAAATTACCTTTTCACTTCGGAATCAGTCACTGAAGGGCACCCTGATAAAATCGCCGATCAGATATCTGACGGCGTTCTCGACGCCGTTCTTAAGGATGACCCGTTCGGCCGTGTCGCGTGCGAAACTCTGGTTACAACCGGTCTGGTTGTGGTTGGCGGCGAGGTTACGACCGAGACGTATGTTGACATTCCCAGGCTGGTGCGCGAAACAATTCTTGACATAGGCTACACGCGCGCCAAATATGGCTTTGACGGTGACACCTGCGGGGTAATTGTCGCCCTGGATGAGCAGTCGCCTGATATCGCTCAAGGTGTCAACCAGGCTTTTGAGGTCCGCACTGACGCAGACGACGAAGATCCACTCGATCTTCAAGGCGCAGGTGACCAGGGCATGATGTTTGGTTATGCCTGCAATGAGACGCCTGAGCTGATGCCGATGCCGATCCTGCTGGCCCACCAGCTGGGCAAGCGGCTGGCCGAGGCGCGCAAGAGCGGCGTGCTGCCGTATCTGCGCCCCGATGGCAAGACCCAGGTCACAGTCCGTTATGAAAATGACAAACCGGTGGAAATCCAGACCGTGGTTATCTCCACGCAGCATAAACCGAATATTGACATTGAAACGATGCTAAAGCCCGACCTGATCGAGCATGTTGTGACGCCGGTCCTGCCGGAGTCAATGTACGACCCCAAGCAGATTCAAATTCTGGTAAACCCCACGGGAAAGTTCGTCATCGGCGGCCCCATGGGCGACTGTGGCCTCACGGGACGGAAGATAATCGTGGATACCTATGGCGGCGCCGCCCGCCATGGCGGGGGAGCTTTCTCGGGCAAGGATCCGACTAAAGTGGACCGCTCCGCCGCTTATGCCTGCCGTTACGTGGCCAAGAATATCGTGGCGGCGGGTCTGGCGGAAAAGTGCGAAGTGCAGGTGGCTTACGCGATCGGCGTCGCTCATCCTGTCTCCATCATGGTCGAATGTTTTGGCACGGAGAAGATTGCCCTGGAGAAGATGAGGGATTTGATCAAAAAGCATTTTGACCTCCGGCCGGCCGCAATTCTGCGCGACTTGGATCTGCGGCGTCCTATCTACCAAAAGACGGCTGTCTATGGCCACTTCGGTCGCCATGACCACGATTTTACCTGGGAGCGCACCGACAAGGCCGAGGTCCTGCGCAGTGATGCCGGCTTGGCTAAGGCTGCCAAGCAGAAGGAAAGAGACGCCTCGTTGCGGGCAGTGGAATAGTATGGCAGATACTGGATACCGGATGCTGGATACTGGATAAACCGAGAATCGGTCACCGGAAGGGCCCTATCCTTCTCGAGGTTTATGCTGAGCTTCGCGAAGCGCTCGGGATGAGAAGCCAATCATATGTTGAAATGGCGCCGGCCGGCGCCATTTTCATGTGTGCCGTTGACGTCCGCGCCGCGGGTTATAATGATGGCATGAATTCTGCTTCAGGGACTGCCGGCGTCCATATTCAGATCAAGACCCGTTCTCTGGATAAGCCGTTCCACTATAGCGTGCCCTCTCGCCTGAGAGGCAAGTTGACGAAGGGCTCGGTAGTGCTAGTGCGGTTCGGCCGCCAGTGGGCACTGGGAATTGTGACATCGCTGGAGGTTTTACCAGGTCTGCCTCCGGCAAAGCTGGTTGATATTGAAGACATTGTAGACTATCCGGCCATCCCGGCCGCACTGATTGATCTGGCCCTTTGGATCTCCGAGTACTATTATTGCTCACCCGCTGCGGCCCTGGGGTTGACTTTGCCACCGGGTGGCTTGCCGGGCCTGAAGCGAGCTGAAAATGGCGGTTATTTGCTGAAGGCAGCGCCGATTAAACCAAAAACCGCCAGGTTTGTACGCCTGACGGAGCCACGAGCCAATGAGGCGGGGGAGGGGAAGGCGCAGCGCCGCGTTCTGGATGTTCTTAACGATGCCGGAGATCTGCCACTGGCGGAGCTCCGCGGCCGGGCAGGGGTGAGCGCCTCGCCGGTACAGACACTGGCGCGCCGCGGACTGGTCGAGATTTACGAGACAAAAATCAGCCGCAGCTGGTCTCGCTATTACAGCGGCAAGCCGGGCGGGAGCGGGCAGGACACCGCTGACATGAGGCCGCTTAAGCTGAACCCTCCCCAGCGGGCGGCGCTGAAGGCCATCGCCGCCCGTCTGGAAGAGCCGGATGAGCGTCAGCGGAGCCGCCCGATACTCCTGCAAGGGGTAGCGGGAGCAGGCAAGACCGAGGTTTATATTCGTGGCATTGAGGCCGCGGTGAAACTTGGCGGATCGGCCATAATCCTGGTGCCGGAAATATCACTTACGCATCAGTTGATCAAACGCCTGCAGAGGCGGTTTGGCCTGCGCGTCGGAGTTTACCACAGCGCCCTTGGTTTCGGTGAGCGCTTTGATGAATACTCGCGCATCCGGGCCGGAGAAGTTGACGTGGTCGTCGGCCCCCGCTCGGCTCTGTTTGCACCCCTGCCTCACTTGAAGCTGATCATTATTGACGAGGAGAACGACAGCTCATTCAAGCAGGAAAACGACCCCCGTTACGACGCCCGCCGGGTAGCGCTGCAACGGGCACGGCTGGAGGGCGCGGTGTTGGTTTATGGCACCGCCACTCCCAGCCTGGAGAGCTATTTCCGCGTGCGCGACCGCTACATTCTTCCGGAGCGGGCGACTGGAGCGGCGATGCCCGAGGTGGAAATTGTTGACATGCGCAAGGAGAATGACATGGTATTCAGCCGTCGGCTGTTGGACGGCATAAACGCGGCGGTCGGCGCCGGTGAAAAGGTAATCCTGTTGCTTAACCGCCGCGGCTACGCCAGCTACCTGCAATGCAGTCATTGTGGTCATGTTTGGGAATGCGGTAACTGTGATGTTTCGTTAACTATTCATGCTCGTGCGCGAATGCTGCTCTGTCATCACTGCGGCGCCAGTGAGCCGCTGCCGCATACCTGCCCGGTTTGCGGCTCAGCCGGACTGCGGCGCTGGGGGGTGGGCACAGAACGCCTGGAGGAAGAGCTCAGGCGCCGCTTTCCCGAAGCTCCCGTTTACCGCCTGGATGCAGACACTTCCCAGGGGTATGGCGAAGGCCCGCGCATTCTGGAAAAATTCGGCAGCCCCGGCGCCGCCGTGCTGCTGGGCACACAGATGGTGGCCAAGGGGCACCACTTTCCTGCCGTCACCCTGGCGGCAGTCATCAATGCCGATCTGGCTTTGCAGTTCCCGGAATTTAGGGCTGAAGAGCAGACTTTTGCCATTTTAATGCAGCTGGCAGGCCGCAGCGGCCGCGCCGACAAGCCGGGAAAAGTCCTGATCCAGACGTGGAATGCGGACATTGATTGTATTAAAATGGCCGCGAACCAGGCAGTTAACGAGTTTTACCAGGCAGAGCTTGAGCGCCGCCGGCGGTTGAGTTATCCGCCTTATATCAACCTGATTAACGTTATCTGTTTGTCGCGCAGTAACGGCCGGCCACGCCAGGCGGCTGAGTTTCTGAAGCAAAAGCTCGCGGCTGCCGCGGACGGGGAAAAGCTGCTGGGGCCGGCCGACTTGTTTCGCCTGCAGGGTTGGTCACGCAGTCAAATTTTGGTAAAGACATGTAACATAGAGCGTTGCTTAGCCGCCTTCAGGCCTGTAGTCGAGAAATTCCGGCAGCCTTTTTCTGCAAAGGGAATCAGGATTGTGGTTGATGTGGATCCTCAATGGCTGTCATGAATATAGTCAACGGAAGGCTGAATGAAAGTAAAAGCCATCGTGGGCCCTGGATTGAAAATTTTGTTATGGCGATGTGGAAAAGGATTTAGCTAGTGGGGATTGATGAAAAAACCAAGGCAGCGGCCTGGCAGCAGATCAGGCAGTTCGGCGATCCGGTTTTAAAAGAAGAGTCGCGGCTGGCAAAGCCAGGCGTAGATATGCGGCAGCTGGCGGAACGCATGATCAAGATCATGTACGCGGCAGACGGCGTCGGCTTGGCGGCGCCGCAGATCGGGATCCTGCAAAAAATCATCGTTTTCCGTTTCGGTAAAGACGAGCCCAAGGTGCTGCTAAATCCGGAGGTTACCTGGCGATCCGAAGAAGTCATCACAGAGCCGGAAGGCTGCCTCAGTCTCGCCAACCTCGCAGTCGATGTGCCTCGCGCCGCCAGCATCAAAGTCAAAGGGCAAGACCTCGATGGCGAGGAGCATGAGTATGAGCTGGAGGGCCTGCAGGCGCGCATCCTTCAGCACGAGATTGATCACTTAAACGGCGTCATGATAAACAGCCGCACCAGCAGGGAACAGCGCAAGGACCTGATGGCCCGGCTGAGACAGGTAAAACTCCCCGGCGAGCGGTAGACCTGGTGAAAATTGCCTTTGCCGGCACACCCCGGTTTGGCGCCCTGGTGTTGGAGGCGCTTATCGCTTCCCGCCATAAGGTCGTGGTGGTGTTCGCCCAGCCGGACCGCCCCGCCGGACGCAGCCGCCGGGTGACGCTGCCGCCGGTCAAGAAACTGGCGCTTGCTGCCGGGCTGCCCGTGGAGCAGCCGGAAAGCATCAACTCCCCAGAGGCAATTTGGCTACT
This sequence comes from Actinomycetes bacterium, assembly GCA_021790115.1. GTDB lineage: Bacteria > Actinomycetota > Thermoleophilia > BMS3ABIN01 > BMS3ABIN01 > JACWAD01. The sequence goes on from JAJYIM010000003.1 coordinate 21,860, forward strand.
GGAAAAGCTCGACGTCAATATCTTGGTCATAGCTGCTTTCGGCCAGATTCTCAAAAATGACCTGCTGGATGCCGTTCCCTGCATTAACGTGCATGGCTCGCTGCTGCCCAAGTACCGGGGCGCGGCGCCGGCGGAGCGCGCCATTATGAATGGGGAGCGGGAAACCGGGGCATCGATCATGAAAGTCGTGCTGGCGCTTGATGCCGGCGAGGTTTTCTTAAGGAAAAAAGTCATCATTGATGATGAGGATGATGCCGGCTCCTTATCCGAAAAAGTGGCGCGGGCCGGGGGGGTAGCGCTGGTGGAAGTGCTTGACCAGTTCGAAGCCGGCGCGCAGAAAGGTGAAGCGCAGAATGAATCAAAAGCCACTTACGCCGGGAAAATCATGCCGGCCGAGCGCCGCATCAACTGGTCTTTGCCGGCCCGCCGGATATTTAATCAAGTGAGGGCTTTATCACCACATATCGGGGCCTTTTCAAAAATCGACGGCAAAGTGTTGAAAATCTGGCGGGTTGCCCCCGCCGCCGCGACAGCGCCGTCTGAGGGCGCATCCGTGGGCGCCGCCGGCGCGGCCGTCATCGACGGGGAAAAGCTTTACATCCGATGCGGCGACGGCCTGCTTGAGATTATCGGGCTGCAGCCGGGAGACAAACGGCGCATGAGCGCCGCTGAGTTTTTACGGGGTTACAACCGGTTAATTCGTGGCGCCATACTGCGCTGAGCGCCGCTGATTACGGTTTGTTATAATCTTTTTCGGTACGGGGACGGGGGTTTCGGGCAACTGCCGCACCTGTTTGACCCTGAAGTGGTTTATGAATAGAGCCGGGGCGTGGCGCAGCTTGGTAGCGCGCTTGCTTTGGGAGCAAGAGGCCGGCGGTTCAAATCCGCCCGCCCCGACCAGGTTTTCTTCCTTAACCTGAGAATAGTAATATTCAACTTTTGTTAACGCCGGCTTTGGGCCAGCGCGCCTTTCACCGGGCTTCCGGCAACGAAGCCGGGCCGCTAATTTTTTCCGCTTTTTGTCGATGAGCAAGCAACGTTGCAGAACAAGCGTTTGACAAGGCACACTTTGAAAAAATAACTGACCATTCAACTGAGCAGGTGCTCTGATTGCTTCAACAGACAGCTCACTTAACATCAATCACTTGACGTCAATCACGACCTTGCCCTTGGGGTGAACCGTCTCCAGGAACGTCATCGCATCGCCGGCGGCATCAAGTGGGAACGTTTTTTCCACGTGCACTTTAATGCTGTCTTCGTCCACCAGCTGCGCCAGCCTGCCCAGGCGCTCGGTAGTTATCTCAAAATGTTGATAAATGGCTCTAACCTGGTGCTTTTGCATCAGCTCCTCGTCAGGATCTTCCAGCGAGGAAACAATCATTCCTCCCGGCTTTAAAACCTTAAGTGAGCGCCGGTAAACATCGCCGCCGACCAGGTCATAAGCTGCATCATAATCATGGATTATGTTTTCAAACCGCTGTGCTTTGAAATCAATGGCCTCGTTGGCGCCCACATCTCTTACGTAGTCAAATTCATCGGCTGCGCAGGTGACGGCCACGTAAGCGCCCTGATGCGTGGCGATCTGAACCGCAATGCTGCCGATGCCGCCGGCGCCTCCCTGGATGAGAATCTTCTTTTCCTCTGAAAGTTGAAAATACTCCGTCAGCGCCTGCACGGCCATGACGCCTGCCAGCGGCAATGCTCCGGCTTCCGTCTCGTTTATTGTTTTCGGTTTTAACGCTACCGAACGCGGCTCGGCCAAGTCATACTTGGCGAACGACCCCGTGCCGCCGTTAAAAAATCAAGCCATGCCGTAAATCTCGTCGCCGGGGCGAAAGCCGGCCACATCCTTCCCCACCGCCGCGACTGTCCCGGCAAAGTCTCCTCCTAAAGTGGCGGGGAGCGGCGCCCCCATGCCGCCGGCGGTCCTGATTTTCCAGTCGAACGGATTAACGCCGGCTTCGTGAACTTCCACCAGCAACTTTCCAGGCGCGACGGCAGGCGGTAGTGCCCCTAATCCTGTGGAAAAACAAAATGGCGTAGAATTCCGGGTGAACAAAGGTCCGAAAGGACATAAACCGGAAAGGACTACGCCATGGAAAATCTTATCACGAGTACCAGCAAGACTACAGCAACCCTCGACCTGACCCTGCTGATCCGCGGCAGGATCAGACAGTCCATCGAGAACATCCTTTATGAGGAACTGGCCATCGCCTTAGGAGCCGATAAATCCGAACGCACAGATGAGCGAAAGGGCTGCCTAGTAAGCGTCTTCATCCTTGATTACTTCTTCTTGCAACAGGCGGCTCTTAAAGACCCCGTAAACCCAGAGCTGGTAGCCAACCACCAGTGGCATGAAGATGATCAGCGCCGCTGCAATGATCACAAGAGCGTAGGTGCTGGCGGCGGCATTGGCGATTGTAACGCTGTTGGCGCCGCTGCTCGTCGAGGGAAGCATGTTCGGATAGAGCCCGGCCAAGGCAAAAAAGACAAACACGACGATGGCGGCGGCAGATGACAAGAACGCCGCCAGGTCATTTTTAACCAGCAGAAAATATTTGTTTAAAAACACGGCGGCAACGGTAGCAAACGGAACCGCCAGCCAGGCAGGATGGTTGACATAATTGCCATAAAGTGTGGTCGCGTATCCAGTGTAAACCGCGAAAGCCGCTCCCACAAGCAGCAGCAAGTACCAGGTTCTGCCGGCCGCCGCTTCCGCCCGCCCTTTTAAATCGCCGCTCGTTTTTGCCGACAGCCACAGGGCGCCGTGATGCAAAAACAGGGCCAGGAACAACAGGCCGGCAAGCAGACTGTAGGGATTAAGAAAAGACAGCGCCGAGCCCGCAAAACCGTCACTTCCCAACGCAAGCCCCCGGAAAATATTGCCGAAGACAAGGCCAAAAAGAAAGGCGGGGGCGATACTTCCCAAAGCAAAGGCTGTATCCCAGGCCCTGGCCCAGTGGCGGTGCTTCAGCTCGCCTCTGAAGTCGAAAACAACCCCGCGCAGGATCAGCGCCGCGACCAGAATCCCGAGCAGCGAATAAAAACTGCTGAAAATGGAGGCGTAAGCATTAGGGAATGCCGCGAACGTGACCGCCCCGGCGGCAATCAGCCAGACCTCGTTGCCGTTCCAGACGGGGCCGATGCTGTTGATCATCAGCCGCCGCTCATCGCTGCTCCTGGCCAGAAAGGCGGAAAGCATGCCGACGCCAAAATCAAAGCCGTCCAGGGCAAAGTAGCCGGCCCAGAGAAATCCCCACAGGGCAAAGAGCAGGATCTGGAGCCTCATCTTGGCCTCCGCAGTTTTTCAGGACTGATAATCCGGGCCAGGTCTTCATCCGGCCCTTTTTTGGCGAATCTGGCTAAAAGGTAAACGTCAGTTACCGTCAGGCCGGAGTATAACAGACCTAATCCAATGATTGAGGTTAAAACCTGAGCAGTTGAGACATTAGCGGAGACGCCGTTGGCGGTGCGGAAAATATGATAGACGATCCAGGGCTGGCGGCCCACTTCCGCCACCACCCAGCCCAGCTCACAGGCGGCGTAGGGGAGAGGCAATGCGGCCAGCATTATCCAGAGGAACCGCCGCCGCCGGATAAATCCGGGCTTGCGGATATAGTAAACTGCCGCCAGGCCAAGCAGCATGAACAGCAGCCCCAGACCCACCATCAGCCGGAAGCTGATAAAAACGGGAATGACGGGCGGTCTCTCGTTGACGGGTATGTCATTCATCCCGGTTACCTTGCCGTTAAGGCTGTGTGTCGCCAGCAGGCTTTCGCCCCAGGGCAGAGATAGCGTTTGGATCAAGTTTTTGTTATGGCCGGGCCAGGGGATAACCAGCAGGTTATAGTCGGCCGGCTGTTTTGTGTCCCAATAGGATTCCATTGCTGCCAACTTGGCCGGCTGTGTCTGCGCCACTTCGTAAGCGTGCTCGTCCCCGACCAGAAAGACCAGGAAAGAACTGACGAGGCCAAAGATGGCCGCCATCTTGAATGATTTGAGGAAAAAATCACTGTGCCGCTTGAGCAAATGATAAGCGGAAATGCCGGTGACAAAAAAGGCGGCCACCACGAAGCCGGCGAACATCGTGTGCAGGAATTTAAGCCAGCCATACGGATTTGTGAAAAAGGCCAGGAAGTCCACCATGCGCACGCGCCCCTGGCTGATCTGCTCGCCCACCGGGTGCTGCATCCAGCTGTTGGCAAGCAGAATCCAGAGGGCGGAAAGGTTTGCCCCCAGCACCAGCATCCAGGCGGCAAACAAGTGTGTCTTTCTGGAAACGCGGTTCCAGCCCAGCACCCAGACGCCAATGAATGATGACTCCAGGAAAAAGGTGAGCAGCGATTCGATCGCCAGCGGGGCACCAAAAACGTCCCCGGCAAAGCTGGAGAACCGGGACCAGTTCATGCCGAACTGAAACTCGAGGAAGAGGCCGGTGGCGACGCCGAGGGCAAAGTTGATCAGAAACAGCCGGCCCCAGAATTTTGTCATCTTCAGGTAAAGGCGGCTGCCGCTGCGCACGTAGCTGGTCTCCATAATCGCCACCAGCACGGAAAGTCCCAATATCAAAGGGACAAATATGAAATGGAACATCGTGGTCAGGCCGAACTGGATCCGGCTCAGCTCCAGTGTGTTCATCGGGCAGCGGCTTCCTCTCCGTCACCGGCCGGCGGCCGGCTCAAAGCGGCAATCCGTGACGGGCTCGGCGGCCAGGCTTCCGGGCAACGACGTGGGATTTGGCCAGGCGCAGCCGCCCCGGGCCAGCAGCACTTCAGCATTCTGTGGGCCCATTGTGCCGGCGGCATAATTGGGAAAATCATCAGCCGGCAGGGATTGCCAATACTCAAGAACGGGCGTCAGAATCGTCCAGGCAGCCTCCACCTGATCGGCGCGCATGAAAATGGTGGCGTCGCCCATCATCAAATCCCAAAGCAGGGTTTTGTAGGCATCCGGCAATGGCTCGCGGAAGGCGTCCCCGTAATTGAAATGCATGCTTACCGGCTGCAGGATAAGCTGCGCCCCCGGCTTCTTTGCCTGGAATCTCAAGGATATTCCTTCCTGCGGCTGAATGCAGAGAACCAGCGCCGCCGGCAGCCAGTTGCCGGCGGCCTCGGGAGGGAAAGATTGATGCGGCACCTGGCGAAAATGAATCACGATTTCCGACACCTGCTGGGCCAGCCGCTTGCCCGTGCGCAGGTAAAAGGGCACGTCTTGCCAGCGCCAATTGTCAACAAACAACTTCATGGCGGCAAATGTTTCCGTGTTTGAGTCAGGGGCTACGCCCGGCTCCTGCCGGTATCCCGGCACCTGCTTGCCGTTGATTGTCCCGGCCCCGTACTGGCCGCGCGTCGCGAACTCCCAGACGGAATTTGACGGAATCTGGCGCACAGCGTGCAGAACGTCAACTTTCTTGTTCCGCAGCTCATCGGCGTCGAAGGAAACAGGCGGCTCCATCGCAATCAGGCAAAGCAGTTGCAGCAGATGATTTTGCACCATGTCGCGCAGGGCGCCGGCGCCCTCGTAATAGCCGCCGCGGCGCTCCAATCCCACCTGCTCAGCCACTGTAATGGTGACGTAGTCAATATAGCGGCGGTTCCAGACAGGCTCGAACAAGACATTGGCAAACCGCAGGGCGAGGATGTTGCGCACGGTCTCCTTGCCCAGGTAATGGTCAATCCGGAATATCTGCGGCTCGTCAAACCTGCTTGAGATGGTGTGGTTGATTTCAAGCATCGATTTGAGATCATGCCCGATAGGTTTTTCCACCAGGATGCGTGATTGCTTTCTTTTGCGGGCCAGCCGGGCCTTGCCCAGCATGTCGGCGATGACGCCGAAGAAACGGGGGGGAGTGGCGAGGTAAAAAATGCTGAGCGCCTTGCGCTCCCACTTTCTTTCCAGCCGGTCGAGGCGGTCCGCCAGTTGCGCAAATGCTTGTTTATTGGTAAAGTCCGCCCTAAAGTAACTAAAATGGCTGCCGAACTCTTTCCAGTCTTTCCCCCGGAGTTGGTGCTGGGCAAAGCGCTTGGCCCCGCTCCGGAACCGCTCCAGCAGCTCGTCTTCTCTGATCTGGACTGCGTCTACGATGACAATGGCAAAATAATCAGGCAGGCAGCCATCCTTAAAGAGGTCAAACAGCGCCGGCACCAGCTTGCGCCAGGCCAGGTCGCCGGCCCCGCCGAAGATCACGAGCACGGTGGGCTCAGACGGCGGTTGATAGGAAGAAAGACCCGTTAGCGCGACTGCAGCTGACCCTTTTCGCTTTTGTGCTCTTGCTTGTGTTTTGACGGTTTGCATTTTCCTTCCTTGTCTCGAGGAGCTGTTATTTCAGGGCGGCCGTCTTCTGTATCATGTCAATCAACGGCGCAGGATAAACACCCAGCCAGAAAATCACCGCCAGCAGCGCCGTCAGCATCAGGCTGCCGGCCCAGGGACAGGAAGCGGTGGCCTCGCCTGAGCTTGCCCCGCGCGGCCGCATGTACATCACCACGACCAGCCGCAGATAATAATAAAGGCTGATGCCGCTGCCGGCCACGAGCGAAAAGACAAGCAGCCACAGCGATGAGCCCACGCCCGCGTCCAGCAGGTAGAACTTGCCGATAAAACCGGCTGTCAGCGGGATCCCTGCCAATGAAAAAAGCATGGCGGCAAATATCGCCGCCAGCCAGGGGCGGCGCCAGAAAAGCCCGCGGTAATCTTCCACGGCGTCTGCTTCGCGGCCGCGGCAAGGCGTCATCCCTACCACTCCAAACGCACCCAGCGTTGTCGCCGTATAGGCAGACAGGTAAAAAGTGACGGCGGTGATGGCAAGGGGGCCGCTGGCCAGAAAAGCAACCAACAGATAACCGAGATGAGCAATAGAAGAATATGCCAGAATCCTTTTTACGTTGTCCTGAGTTAGCGCCAGCAAATTACCGGCCAGCATTGAGGCAATGGCAATCAGCGCAAACATCAGAAACAGGTGCGCCTGCGGCCGGATGCCGACCTGGCTGAAGAACCTCAGCGCCAGGGCAAAGACGCCAACCTTGGAAACCGTGGCCACAAACGCTGTCACCGGCGCCGGCGCTCCCTGATAAACATCCGCAGTCCACATGTGAAACGGCACCAACGCCAGCTTGAAACCAAGGCCAACCGCGAGCAAACCAAGGCCGGTTGTAAACAAGACACCGGCGTTCGCATCGGCTAAAGCCGCCATGCGGGAAAACTGCATGGTTCCTGTTTGATCATAAATGAAAGCCATGCCAAAAAGAAGAACAGAAGTTGATACCGAAGCCAAAATCAGGTACTTGACACCGGCTTCAATATTAAGGCGGCCGCGCGGGTAAGCAATCAGGATAAAGAGGGATGAGCTGAGCAGCTCCAGCCCCAGGAACAGCGAAGCAAAGTGGCTGCTGGCGGCCATGACGGCGGCGCCAAGGGCGGCCAGCAGCAGCAGCAGGTAAAGTTCCTCCTGTTGCCCCTGCTGTTTGCGCAGATAGACAAAGGAAAAAACTGCCACAACAAACGTTGCCGCCAGGATGACGCCGGTATAAAACAGGGCGTAGCCGTCAACAACAAGGAGCGAGGTTACCCGGCGCGGGCCGCTACCAGCCGCCAACGGCAGCATCGCGGCGGCGGCCGTCAGCCCTGCCAGTGTGATCAGCAAGACCAGGATGTGGCTGCGGTAAACCGAAACCGCCAGCATGATCAGGACCACAGTTGCGGCAAGCACCGTCAGCGGCAACAGCGAGATAAAATCCTGGCCGCTCAAGAACCGCTCCCCGGTTTTGTGGCGCCTGCCTGGGGGTCCTTGTGCGCCACCGCGCCTGATGCTTCCGGCTGATGGTGCCCGGGCGCGTAACTGCCGAGCTTTTTCAGAGCTCCGCGCGCTGTACTTAAAACCGGCTGCGGGTAGAGGCCCAGTGCAGTGATCACCACAATCATGACCGCCATGATCGCGCTTTCACGCAGGTTGTAATCAGGCAGTTGCCGGTGGTGCTTGTTCCGGCCCAGAAACACCCGCTGAACCAACCAAAGGGCGTAGACCGTGGAAACGATAAAACCAAGCGACGCCAGCACTGCCAGCGGAATGCTAACCTGGTAAACGCCCAGGAGCACCAGGAATTCACCGACAAAATTTCCCAGCCCCGGCAGCCCCAGCGAAGCGAGCGCAAACAGCAGCCCGGCTCCGCTCAGCCGCGGCATCACTGACCAAAGGCCACCCATGCGGTCAAGATCGCGCGTATGGATGCGGTCCTGGAGGTCGCCCACGATCACGAACAGCGCCCCGGTGCTGACCCCGTGCGCAATCATGATGACAATTGCTCCCTGCAGAGCCAGCTGGTTCCAGGCAAAGATCCCCAGCAGCACGAAACCCATGTGGCTGATGCTGGTGTAAGCGACCATGCGCTTAAGGTCAGTCTGGGAAAATGCCAGCAAGGCGCCGTAAATGATGCCCGCTACCGCCAGCGACATCGCCAGCGTGGAAAAATCAGAGGCGGCGCGGGGAAAAAGCGGCAGCAAAAAACGGAGCATGCCAAAAGCGCCCACTTTCAGCACCAGGCCAGCCAGGGCAACGCTGCCTGCCGTAGGCGCCTCTGTGTGGGCGTCGGGCAGCCAGGTGTGCAGCGGTAGCACCGGCAGCTTCACGGCAAAGGCGATGAAGAACCCCAGCATCAACGCCATTTCCGTGAACGATGACATCGGTGTTCCCAACAGCCCGAGATAATCAAAAGTGTAAACGCCGCTGCTGTTTGCATGAGCAAAATAGAGGCCCAGGATCGCCACCAGCATCACGAGGCTGCTGGCCTGGGTAAAGATAAAAAATTTAAGCGCCGCGTAAACGCGGTTCTGGTGCCCCCAGATGCCAATCAGAAAATAAAGCGGCACCAGCATCAGCTCCCAGAAAAAATAAAACAGAAACAGGTCAACAGCTAAAAAAACGCCGTCAATCGCCGCCAGAATCCAGAGCAGGTTAAAATGGAAAAATCCAACCCGGTGCTGGATGCCCTGCCACGAGGCGGCCACGGCCACGATCCCGAGAAAGCTTGTCAGCAGAATCATCAACAGGCCAACGCCGTCCAGGGCCAGGTGAAACCTGGCGCCCCAGGCCGGGATCCAGGGCAGATTAAGCTCAGCCAGCCACTGTCCCGGAGCAGCCACAGCCAGGTTTCCGTGGCTAAAAAAGCCAATCCAGAGGCCGGTCAGCGCCGCCAGTTGCACCAGCAGCGTTATCAGCGAAATCCAGCGCGGCCAGGCATTGCCCCACCGGGCCGAAAACCAGGCCAGCAGGCCTCCGGCAAGCAGCCACAGAATTAGCCAGGCCAGGATCACCAGTTCACCATCATCGCCAGGACGACGATCACGCCGGCGGCAATGCCGGCGGCGTACCAGCGTGTCCGGCCGGTCTGGGTTTTACCTAGCAGCCTTCCCGCACCGGCCGCCGTCCGGGCCATGCCCGTAAAAATGAGATCAAGCAGGTCGTTCTTGCCGGCATGGGCAAGACATGTGTAGGGCATGACAATAATACGCTCGTAAATCCAGTCAAAGCCCCAGCCGGCAAACCACCAGCGGTGAAGCAGCCTTCCCGGGGCTGAAGCCGCCAGCGCTTCGGCGTGGCTTGGCCGGCGCAAAAACAGGTGGTAGGCCAGGTAAATGCCGGACAGGCTGGCGGCGGCGGCGATCAGACCGAACGCAAACTGAGCTGTGGCGCTGCCGGCCTGCTGCATGGCCGGCAGGGAGTGATGCAAAAAGCGTGACAAAACCGGCAGTCCCGGCGCCTCCACAAATCCGCCCGCCAGGGAAAGCACGGCAAGCGCCACCAGGGGTGCCTGCATGGAAAAACCCGGCAGGCTGCCAATACGGCCGCGGCTGCGTCCAAAAAAGGTAAGGAAAACCATGCGAAAAGTGTAAATGGATGTCAAAAAAGCCCCGGCCAGACCGGCCGCCCACAGCCAAACGCTGCCCGAGGCCGATGACCAGGCATCCCAAAGGATAAGGTCCTTGCTGTAAAAACCGGCAGTGATGAGCGGCAGCGCAGATAGGGAAGCCGCGCCGGCCAGGAAAGTCCAGAAGGCAAGCGGAAGCTGTTTGCGAAGTCCTCCCATCCGGAACATGTCATGCTCCTCGCCCAGGGCTTTTATCACCACTCCCGCGCCAAGGAACAAGAGCGCCTTAAAAAAGGCGTGGGTCATGAAATGGAAGATTGCCGCCGACCACGCGCCCACTCCCAGCGCCAGGAACATGTAGCCGATCTGGCTGATGGTGGAATAGGCAAGCACCCGCTTGATATCCCTCTGGACAAGAGCGCTAAAACCGGCCAACAGCAGAGTTGCGGCGCCAATTACGGCCACCAGCAGGCGCACGTGCGGCGCCAGGCTGAAAAGCGCGTTTGTGCGGGCAATCAGGTAGACGCCGGCTGTAACCATGGTGGCGGCATGAATGAGGGCGCTCACGGGAGTGGGGCCGGCCATCGCGTCCGGCAGCCAGGTTTGCAGCGGCAACTGCGCCGATTTTCCCAAGGCTCCGGTCAGCAGGAGGGCGGCGGCCGCCACCGCTAGGCCGGAGCCGGCCTGCCAGTGGGCGGAAGCCAGTCGCATCAGCGCCTGGATTTGCAGCGTGCCCAGCTTGTTAAACAGGAGGAAAAGGGCGATTGCCATGGCGGCATCGCCCACGCGCGTAACGATAAAGGCCTTGCGGGCGGCCCGGCCGTTGGCGGCGTCCTTGTACCAGAAGCCGATCAACAGGTAGCTGCAAAGGCCCACACCCTCCCAGCCAAGGTATAGCAGGACGAGATTGTCCGCCAGCACCAGCGTCAGCATGAACCCCACAAACAGGTTCATGTAAGCGAAGAAGCGCCGGCGGCCTTCATCGGCAGACATGAATCCGCTGGAATAGATATGGATAAGAAAGCTGACAACCGAAATTACGAGGATCATTACCAGCGAAAGCGCATCCAGGTAAAAGGAAATGCCCGGGTCGAATCCTCCGACCTTCATCCATGTCCACAGCGTTTGGGAGTAGGAGTACCCTGCAGGCGGGGAAATCAGAAAATCGAGGGAAAGCGCCAGCGACGCCAGCGCCGACAGGCCCACCGATCCGGCGCCGATGGCGGCGCTGCCCCGCCGGCCGAGCCGGCGGCCTCCCAGCGCCAAGAGCGCAAAGCCGGCAAAAGGAAAGAAGGGTATCAGGAAAAGCAGCCTTAGCACGGCTCAGCCTTTCATTCTGCTTGCTTTGTCGATGTCCAGGGATTTGAGATGGTGATAAAGCTGCAGCACCAGCGCCAGCCCCAGTGAAACCTCCACTGCCGCCATGGCCAAGATGAAGATGAACATCAACTGCCCGTCGGGCTGCCGCCAGCGGGAGCCGCCGACAACAAACGCGAGGCCGGACGCGTTTACCATGATCTCAATCGACAACAGCATGAAAATGATGTTGCGGCGCGCCAGCACGCCGGCGAACCCGAGGACAAACAGCGCCGCCGCCAGCAGCAGCCCGTAATTGGCGGGGATGGACGCCATTAGACTTTCTCTCCATTTGGCCGACCGGAGCCTGGACTGTCGGAGCCTTCACTGCCGGAGCGGCGGCCCAGGTGGTAGGCTCCCACCAGCCCGGCCAGCAGCAGCAGCGAGGCCAGCTCAACCCCAAGCAGGTATGGCCCAAACAGGGCGATGCCCACTTCATTTGCGCCCACCACGGCCGTGCCGGCTTTGGGCTCCTGCTCGCCCCCGGAGATAAGGATGTAGATGAGCTCTCCCGCCAGGATCAGCGCCAGCGCGGCCGGACCCAGCCAGGTCCTCGGCTTGAGCCAGATGCGCTCCACCCGCGCCGCCTGGGGGCCAAGGTTAAGGATCATGATTACGAAAATAAACAGCACCATAATCGCCCCGGCGTAGATGATCGCCTCAAGCGCCGCCGCAAAAGGCGCCCCCAGGATGAAAAAAATCAGCGATACGGCCAGCAGCGAGACAATCAGGTAAAGGAGCGCGTGAACGGCGTTATAGCGGGTGATCACGGCAAGTGTGGCCACAACCGCAACCGCCGCCGAGATGTAAAAAGTGACGTCCAAGCTATTCTCCGTAGGTCATTACGGCGCAAGCTCCAGTGGGTCGGTGGGGCGTTCTTCCTCTTGAGCCCCGCCTTTATCCTTGCCGCCAATAGCCACGCCGGCCACCCGGTAAAAATTATAATCATGATACTTGCCAGGACCGCTGATCAACAGGTCTTCCTTTTCATAAACAAGGTTCTGGCGGTCGTATTCACACATCTCGAAATCAGGAGTCAGCTGGATGGCGTCAGTGGGGCAGGCTTCTTCACAGTAGCCGCAGAAAATGCAGCGCGAAAAGTTAATCCGGAAAAATGAGGGATAACGGCGGCCCTGCCTGTCTTCCGTGGCCTGCAGGGAGATGCAGTCAACCGGGCAGGCGGCGGCGCAAAGATAACAGGCAACGCAGCGCTCCCGGCCGTCAGGATCGCGGGAAAGGATGATCCGGCCCCGCCATCGCGGCGGCAAGTAATCCTTGTGCTCGGGGTACTGGATCGTGGCACGCTTCCTGAACGCATGCAAAAAGACCTGCCACATGCTTTTAAACAGGCTAATCATATGATCTCCTACCGGGTGGCAAGCACGATTCCTCCCGTAACTACCAGATTCAGGAGCGCCAGCGGCAGCATCACCTTCCAGCCAAACGACATCAGCTGATCGTAGCGAGGCCGGGGAAAGGTGGCCCTGAGCAGAATGAAGAAGCAGATAAAAAACAGCGTTTTAATCGCCAGCCATGCCAGCGGCGGCAGCAGCGGGCCCTGCCAGCCGCCAAAGAATAGCACGCAGATGAGGACGGAGATCAGCGTGATGCCCAGGTATTCTTCCACGAAGAAGAGGGCGAATTTCATCCCTGAATATTCGGCGTGAAAACCGGCAACCAGCTCACCCTCCGCTTCCGGAAGATCAAATGGCAGCCGGCGGGTCTCGGCAATACCCGCGGTGAGGAAAATAAGCATGCCGGAAAACTGGGGCACCACGTACCAGAGTCCCTTCTGGGCTTCGACAATGTTTTTCAGGTCAAAGGAGCCGGCCAGCATGACGACACCCATCAGCGACAGGCTCATAAATACTTCATAGCTGAGCATCTGGGCCGCGGCCCGCATGCTGCCCAGCAGCGAGTACTTGCTGTCCGAGGCCCAGCCCGCCAGAACGACCCCGTACACGGCCAGCGAAGACATCGCCAGGAAAAAAAGCAGGCCGATGTTAAGATCGGCCACTGCAATTCCGGGCGCGTAGGTGATTATGGCAAATGTAAGCAGCACGGGAACAATGATTGCAGCCGGCGCCACGACAAACACAGCCGCGTCGGCAAAGGGAGGCACCCAGTCTTCCTTGGAAAGAATCTTGATCATGTCCGCCAGCACCTGCAGCAGGCCAAACGGCCCGACCCGGTTGGGACCGTACCGGTCCTGCCACAGCGCCAGCAGCCGCCGTTCCAGCCAGATAAGGCCGGCGCTGACAGAAAGCGCCGCGATGATGACGCCGAAGATCGTGATAAGTGAAATGACTGCGCTATACATTGATGCGCTTCCTGTTTGTCAATGCGGTCATGCCTGAACTTTCATCACATGTGACCGCCGGGTGCAGGCCCCCTCTACGCACCGCCCGCTCCCTCGGAGACTGCATTTATCCCGGCAAAAATCCCTGGGCTAACGATGCCCTCCAGTCCCGGCAGGCAAACTGGCACTCCGGCGACGCCAGCCGGCAGGGCGTCAATCAATCTGACAGGCAGACGAATGAAGCCTGCCGGCGTCTGTAGCTCAACAAGGCCACCGGCTGTGATGTTTAGTCCAGCGGCGTCAGAGGGGCTTAGGGCTAGGTATGGGGACGGGGCCAGCTGTCTGATCCCGGGGGAAAAGACACTGAGCTCTTCGGAGCCAAAGATATGATAAAGCGGCACCAGCAGCCACCGGCCGGCGCTACGGGAAAACGGGCCGGGCGCCTGCTGAAAATAATGCGGCCGCCGGCGCGCCGGCTCGATCAGGCGCTTGCCCGGATCTCCTCCCCGCAGGGGGCCGCCAACTTCTTCCTGGAACTTGTTAAGCGCCTGCGCCGAGTTCCAGCCCGGCTCCCAGTAGCGGGGAATCAGCGGCGGCGGCGGCTGCCCCTGAAAGCCTTCCATGGAGAATGCTAGCGGGCTGTCACGATCGGCAGGAGACTGGGGCTCGTTGACGCTCAAGTTTGCCGACATCGCCGTGCGGCCGCTGTAGCTTCGCGCCTGGCGGGCGACTTTCTGGCCGCCGATGCGGAAATCGGCGCCAGGGGCCGCCAGGCCGGCGCCTGTGAAAACAGGCAACTCTTTTTCAAGGTCGCCGATTACATCGTCAATTGTCTGCCAGGCCGCCTCGGCTGCCGGCGTTATGCCGGCCAACCAACGCCAGCTCTCCATCACATCTCCCAAAGGAGGCATCACCTTGAAATAACGCTGCGCCCGGCCTTCGCTGTTTACAAGCGTGCCGTCGCTTTCAGCAAAAGTAGCAGCAGGCAGCACGACTGAGGCCCTCTCTGTGGTTGAGTTATCAAGGCTGTCAATCGCGATTACGTGGCGGGCTTTAAACAGCCTGTTCACAATGGATGGTTCAGCGCGGCGGTAAAGGTCGTTCTCCAGGATGACAACGGTGTCGGCCTCGCCACTTTCAACTGCCTCCACGGCGAGGCTGAGGGGGCCGCCCTCCATGAGGGCGGCCCCCATGCTGTTGGCCTCCGGCAACGTCAGGCAAAGGCCGGCCGGCCGGCCACTCTCAGCCAAAGCCCAGGCCACGTTGGCAGCAGCCTCCAGCACCGCTTCGCTTCCCAGTCCGGCGCCCGAGATAACCAGGGGGCGCTCCGCTTCCTCAAGGGCGTTTGCAATAGCGGCTGCCAGGGTGCGCTCCTCCGCACCCTGGCCGGCGGCTGCCGGAGCGTCCTGGTCAAGCAGGGAGGCAACCATAAATCCCAGGCGGGCAATTTCAGCGGGGGCTGCCCGCCAGGCGGCCGTCGCAATAGCGTCCAGCCTGGCGGCCGCCGGCGTAGCGATAAAAAGCGGTCCCCGCCGCTGCTGAACTGCCCCGCGGCTGGCCGTATCATCCCATGGTGGGATGGCGCCGGCCGCGTCTCTGAGCGGCCTTTGCCGCACAGACTGGCGCAGGGCCAGGTCCAGCATCGGCGCAAAATTCGTTACGTCCTCGCCCAGAACAAGCACGGCGTCGGACTTGTGTATGTCACCTGGGGGAACGGAGCGCGCTGGCCCTGTTTGCAGAATCCGGACCGCCAGGCGGGCCAGCCGCTGCCCGCCGTCGCTTACGCCGGACACAAACCTGTCCGGCCCCGCCAGACGGCGCAGGGCATAATTTGCTTCCAGGGAAGCCCGCGGCGATCCAATCCCAACGATGCCCCTGCATCCGGCAATGATTCCCCGCAGCCGCCTGAGCGCCGCCGCGGCCGAAACAGGCGCCGGGGCGCCCCCGGCCTTGCGCAGCAAGGGACGGCGCAGGCGCCTGGCGCTGTTTACAAATTCATAACCGAAACGGCCCCGGTCGCAAAGGAAATAGCCGTTCACCTGGCCATTGAAGCGGTTGCTAATCCGCCTCAGCGAGCCGTAGCGGCTGCCGGGAATGATGTTGCATCCAAGCGCGCAATGCATGCAGACCGATGGCGCCGTCTGCATGTCCCATTTGCGCGTGTAATGGCGCTTCAGGCTTTTGTCGGTAAAAACGCCCGTGGGGCAGACCTCCGCCAGGTTGCCGCTAAACTCGCTTTCCAGGACTCCACTCTCATGGCGGCCAAAATATACCTGGCTCCTTAGTGAAAAAGCGCCCAGATCGCTGCCGCCGGCGTAGTCGCGGTAAAAGCGGACACAGCGGTAGCACTGAATGCAGCGGTTCATCTCGTGGTTGACAAATGGACCCAGATCCTGATTGTGGAACGTCCTTTTCTTGCCACGGTAACGGCGGCGGCTGTGGCCGGTCATGACGGTCATGTCCTGCAGGTGGCATTCGCCGCCCTCGTCACAGACTGGGCAGTCATGGGGATGGTTCAGCATCATTAACTCAATGACGCCGGCGCGGAAGGCGCGTGCCTCCGGGTCGTCAATTGAGATGCGGACGCCCTCACCGGCAGGAGTCATGCAGGCCATTACGATTCTGCCCCTCGTGTCATGCTCGTCCCGGAACTGCTTGACGGCGCACTGGCGGCAGGCGCCCACCGAATGCAGCGCCGGATGCCAGCAAAAATATGGCAGGTCAAAACCGAGCGAGAGGCACGCGGCGAGCAGGTTCTGGCCAGCCTCGATTTCATGTTGCTTGTTGTCAACAAAAATGCGCACCATTATTTGATCACGCGTGTTTCCACGGGCACCTTTTCTGATGGACGTGGCGCTCGAAATCTTCCCGGAAGAAACGCAGGGCGCTGGCTAGGGGCTCGGCCGCCCCAGGAGCGAGAGCGCAATAAGTGTGGCCGGGAGCAAGCATGCCCGCCAGCGAAGCCAGCATGTCAATGTCTTCCATCCGGCCCCTGCCGGCTTCGATGTCACCCAGCAGCTGAACGATAAACTGCAGGCCTCCCCAGCAAGGAGTGCACCAGCCGCATGATTCCCTGGCAAAGAAACGCTCAAGGTTAAGAACCATGCCAACGGGACAGGAACGGTCGTCCAGGACGATAATGGTGCCTGTGCCCAGCCGGCTGCCGGCGGCTTCCACAGAACCAAAATCCATCTTCACGTCAAGGTGCGCCGGGGTAAGAAAATCCGTCGAAGCGCCGCCGGGCAAAAGGCCGCGCAGGCTGTAACCTTCCTGCATCCCGCCCGCGTGCTCCTCCAGAACTTCTTTTAAGGTCGTTCCCATCGGCAGTTCCCAGGCGCCCGGGGAGCGGACGCGGCCGCTGGCGCCGTATATTTTCGTGCCGCCCTCGGCGCTGCGGCTCAGCCCCTTAAACCAGCCGGCGCCATTGTTGACGATATGCGGAATATTACAGATGGTCTCAACGTTGTTTACGACAGTGGGCTTGCCCCAGAGTCCGGATGTTTGCGGGTAAGGCGGCTTGGAGCGGGGGTTGGCCCGTTTGCCTTCTATGGCGTTAAGCAGCCCCGTCTCCTCGCCGCAAATATAGCGGCCGCCGCTGATATGAAGATAAAGATCGAGGCTGAAGCCGGAACCGATGATATTGCGCCCCAGGAGGCCGCGGCTATAGGCTTCGGCGACCGCCTGTTTAAGCTGCCTGGCGGCTAGCCGGTATTCCCAGCGCAGGAATACAAAGGCAACTTCCGCCTGAACGGCGTAGGCGGCCAGAATCGCACCCTCAACCAGCTGGTGCGGGTCGCCTTCCAACAGCAACCTGTCTTTAAAAGCGCCGGGCTCCATCTCATCAGCGTTGACAACCAGGTATTTTGGATGGGGCGCATCCTCTCCCATCGGGACGAAGCTCCATTTCTGACCGGCGTCAAAGCCGGCGCCGCCCCTGCCTTTAAGGCCGGCGTCCTTGACGGCCCCGGTGACCTCCGCCGGCGCCATGCCCTTAAGCGCCTTGCGCACGGCCCGGTAGCCGCCGTTTTTCTCGTAGGCGGCGATATCCGGCGGCCGGCGCCCAGGACGGATGTTCATTGTCAGAGGCGTTTCCATTTCCATTGGTTCAAAGTTTCAGGTTTAGGTTTTGTCCAGCATCCATAATCCAGCATCCAGCATCCGTTTACTCGTACTTATCAAGGATCTCGCCGATTCTGTCCGGGTCGACGTTGGTGTGCAAATCTTCGTCGATCATCATTGCCGGCGCCCGGTCGCAGGCGCCCAGGCAGACAACCGGCAAAAGAGTGAAGCGGCCGTCTGCGGTTGTCCGGCCCGGGTCGACTCCGAGGCAGCCGGCAATGTGGCTCATCAACTTCTTCGAATCCATCAGCCAGCAGCTGACGCTGTCACAGGCGAGGATCACGTGCCTGCCCACAGGCCGTCTGAATATCAAGTTGTAGAAGCTGGCGGTTCCGTCCAGCTCGGCAATGGGCATCTCCAGCAGTTTGCTCAGCTCAGCGATGGCCTCGTCAGAAACCCATCCCTGGTGGCGCTGCACTATCCTGAGGGCGTCGATGGCGGCTGCCTGCCTGACCGGGTAAGGAGCCATTGCCGCTTCTATTTCCATTTTTACTTCTCTTTTTAACATTGTTAGTTTATCTTTGCTGCTTTTCGATTAGCGGTCCACATCCGCCAGGACGTAATCGATGCTTCCCAGGATCGCCAGCAGGTCAGGGATCATGGCGCCGCCGCTGATAAAGGGGATCATCTGCAAGTGGGGGAAGGAGGGGGTGCGGATGCGCAGCCGGTAGGGTCCGCTGCCGCCATCGCTGATCAGATAGTAGCTGTTTATCCCTTTCGCCGCCTCAACGGCGGCGGTTGCTTCCCCGGGCGGAATAACAGGCCCCCAGCCGGCCTGAAGAAAATGGGTGATCAGGGTCTCGATGTCAGCCAAGGTTCGCTGCTTTGGCGGCGGCGCCGCCAAGGGATGGCCAGCCTTGTATGGCCCTGGGGGCATGTTTTCCACGCACTGGCTGATGATCCTCAGGCTCTGGCTGATTTCCGCTACCCGCACTGCCGCCCGGTCATAGCAGTCGCCGGCGTCAGCGGTGGGAATGTCAAACTCGAACTGGTCATAACCGCTGTAGGGGCGCTGCTTGCGCAAATCCCATTCCAGCCCGCAGGCGCGCAGTCCGGGGCCGGTGACGCCCCACTCGACTGCTTCCTTAAGCGAGTAGGCGCCAATGCCCTTGGTGCGGGCCTTGAAAATGCGGTTCTGCATTACGATGCGGTCATATTCCTGCAGCCGCCGGGGCAGATAAGCCAGAAAGTCACGCACTCCCGCGTCCCAGCCCCGGGGCAGGTCCTGGGCGACACCGCCGATGCGGAACCAGTTGGGGTGCATGCGGTCCCCGCAGATGGCGGCAATGATGTCAAAGAGGCGTTCGCGGTCGGTAAACATGTAAAACACCGGCGACATCGTCCCCACGTCCTGGGCAAAGGTGCCGTACCAGACCAGATGGCTGGCGATGCGGAACAGCTCCGACAGCATCACCCTGATCACCTGCGCCCGCTCCGGGACCTCGATGCCGGCCAACTGCTCCACCGCCATCACGTACGGCAGGTTGTTCAGAACGCCGCCCAGATAGTCAATGCGGTCAGTGTAAGGAATGTAAGTATGCCAAGTCTGCCGCTCGCCCATTTTTTCCGCGCCGCGGTGGTGATAGCCAATATCAGGAACAGCGTCAACGATCACTTCACCGTCCAGCTGCAGAACGATGCGCAACAGGCCATGCGTGCCAGGGTGCTGCGGGCCGACATTGAGGAAAAGAAAATCTGTATCACCGTGGCGCCGGCTGATGCCCCAGTCCTCAGGACGAAACTTGAGCGCCTGCTCCTCTTTCTCTTCCCTGGCTTCAGGCAGCCGGTACGGCTCCATTTCGGTGGCCCGGGCGGGATGCTCCTTCCGCAGCGGGTGGCCTTCCCAGGTGGGCGGCATCAGGATGCGGCGCAGGTGCGGATGCCCGTTAAAGACAATGCCAAACATGTCCCAGGCTTCCCGCTCATACCAGTTGGCTGCGGGCCAGATATTGACAATGCTTTGGGCGGCGGGGCTTTCCCCCTTCAACGCAGTTTTGACGCAAATATCCTCAGCGCGGTCAAGGGAGAAAAGATGGTAGGCGAGCGTAAAATCACCCTCCGGCTGGTCACGGCGGTGGCTGCGCAGGCGCTCATCGATGGCGGTCAGGTTGTAAAGCATTGGGAAGGGGCTGCCGGCCTCGCTTTTTAGATACCGTAACAGCTGTGGCAATTTGTCAGCGGGCGCCCAGATAACGGGGGGGCCGCCCTGCACCTGCTGGCGGGTGAAACCCGGGCCGCCGAATTTCTGCTCGGCTGCCGCAAGTGCATCGGCGCTGCTTTCCTGGACTTTCACCTTGCCTAGACCTCGCCGGGGGGCCTGAGCCTGTCGGTTTTTTGCCTCTCGGCACGCATGCGGTCGCGGCGGGCGGGAAATGGGGGGCGCACAGTATCCTGCCGGGCGGCATGCCAGCTAAGCGGCCGCCGCTCCCGTCCGACAGCGCTGCTGAGCATCAGCAGCCCTTCCATGAAAGCATCGGGGCGGGGGGGACAACCGGGCACGTAAACGTCGACGGGCAGAAACTTGTCAACTCCCTGGACAACGCTGTAAATGTCGTACATGCCGCCGGAGTTGGCGCACGAGCCCATTGAGATCACCCAGCGCGGCTCCATCATCTGCTCGTAGAGAAGCTTGATGATGGGCGCCATTTTCGCAAAGACGGTGCCGGCAATTACCATCAGGTCAGCCTCCCTGGGCGTTCCCCTGATCACCTCGGCGCCAAAGCGGGCGATATCATACTTGCTGGTAATGCAGGTGGCCATCTCCACGTAGCAGCATGAAAGGCCGAAGTTAAAAGGCCAGATTGAGTTTTTGCGGCCCCAGGAGATCAGATCCTGAAGCCGGGAGAGCAAAAGCACGCGCCCAACCGTCTCTGCCGGCGAATCTGTCCAGGCCGCCATTTTGGCGCCTTCTCCGTCTCCGGCCGAAGCGATCATGACCTGCCTTTTTCCGGTGGTCCGGCGTTACCGCCGCCCGGCCGGAGCCCAGCACCCGGCTTTGGCCGCCGCGGTCCCCAATCAAGGGCGCCCTGCCGCCACAGATACGCCAACGCCGCGCCGAGGATGCCGATAAAGACGACAATTTCAATATATCCCTGCCAGCCGGCGGCGCGGATGGCGACAGCCCAGGAAATAATAAACATGGCCTCCAGATCAAAGATGACAAAGAAAATCGCGTTCTGATAAAACTTGACATCAAAGCGCACCCGCGCAGTACCCGTTGATATAATCCCAGATTCGTATGGTTTGCCGGTCTCTGTTTCCCGGTGCCGTTGCCCGAGGATGTAGGAAAGCGCCAGCAGCCCCCCGGTGATGAACACGGTCGCGCCAAAATAAACAGCCAGCGGCCAAAGCGGAATCCGGGCTACGTCCATTGCGTGTGAAAAACCCCCTCCGCATCCACGCGCTCGTACTTATGGGCGCCGAAATAATCGCGCTGCGCCTGGATCAGATTGGCAGGCAGCCGGGCGCTGCGGTAGCCGTCAAAATACGCCAGGCAGGCCATGAAGGCCGGCGACGGAATATGCAGGCGGGCGGCGGCGCTGGCAACATCGCTCAGGGCGTCAAGCCGTTTCCGCGCTTCGCCACCGATCTCCCTGTCCAGGAGAATATTGGGCAGGTCCGGCCGCTGCCGGTAAGCCGCGCGGATAGTTTCCAGCAGGCTGGCCCTGATGATGCAGCCGCCGCGCCAGATGCGGGCGACCGCCTCCAGGTCGAGGCCGTAACCATATGAATCCGAAGCCCTTTTCAAATGGGCCATTCCCTGGGCGTAGGCGATAATGACGGCAGCATAAAAAGCATCCCTGAGCCGGGACAGAAACTGGTCCCGGCCGCCCTCCAGGCCATGGCCGGCGCCGCCCAGCGCGCCCGCGGCGGCCAGCCGCTCGCTTTTAAAAGCAGACAGGTTGCGCATGGCAACGGCGGCGTCCATGGCCGGCGCCGGCACGCCCAGGTTCATGGCGTCCTGGGATGTCCACATTCCCGTTCCCAACTGTTTTGCTTCGTCGCGAATCATGTTGACAAGAGGGTTGCCAGTGTCATCATCAACCCTGGCGAGGATGTCAACAGTTATCTCAAGCAGGAAAGAGGCAGCCTCGCCCTGGTTCCAGTTGCCAAAAGCAGCCTGCATCTGAGCAGCGCTCAGACCCAGGCCCTGCTTCATCAGGTCGTAGGATTCGGCAATTAACTGCATCACGGCGTATTCGATGCCGTTATGGACCATCTTGACGTAGTGGCCGGCCGACCGCGGCCCTAGGTAGGTGACGCAAGGATCGCCGCCCACCCGGGCGGCGGCCGCCTCGAGGACGGACTGCACCTGCCCGTAGGCTTTCTTGCTGCCGCCCGGCATGATGCTGGGGCCATGCCGGGCGCCGCTCTCGCCGCCGGAGACGCCGGCGCCCATGAAGTGGATGCCACTGCCGGCCAGCATCTGCTCGCGGCGGTCGGTATCCTTGAAAAAAGAGTTGCCGCAGTCGATAATCAGGTCGCCAGGCTTTAGCAGCGGCAGCAGATCGCCAATGACGGCGTCCACCGGCGGCCCTGCCGGAACCAGCATCATCACCGCCCGGGGCTGGCGCAGCGCCGAAACAAGCTCCGCCGGGCTTTGAGCCGCCAGGACCGGCCGGCCGGCGGCCTCTTCCCGCATGGCTTGCAATTGGGACTGGTCCTTGTCGTAACCTGCGACGCTGAAGCCATGGTCGGCAATGTTGAGAACCAGGTTGCGTCCCATCACTCCCAGGCCGATCATGCCGATCTCGTATTGCCCGCTCATGGTGACCTCCTAAGATTGCATTCGTCCCGGCTGCGCAACGCAACAAAGGACGCAATTAATCCTTACTTCAAAAATCCAGCTTCACGTTTCGAACGATCTCTTCCACCCGCGCCAGCCCTTCTTTCGGGTCGCCGCCCAAATGCACCCGCATCACCTTTCTGCCATGGCGGCGCAGAGCCATGAAGTCGCCGAGCGCCTGCGCCTGCTTAAAGACGCTAAATCCGTAGGCCGCGCCGGGAATCAGGGCGTCCTCGGCGTCATCGCAGGTAAGCTGCAAAAACAGGCCGCCGGCCGGACCGCCTTTGTGAAACTGGCCCGTTGAGTGCAGGAACCTGGGGCCAAAACCCACAGTCACCGCCAGGTGCAGCCTGTCCCGGAGGGCGGCCTGCAGCCGGGCCAGAACGTGCGCAGTGGCCTTATCTTCAGCCAGATAAGCCATCAAGGCCAGGTAGCCACCAGGCCGCCCTTCACTTAAAAAAGAACCGATAGCCTCGGCAACCGTGACAACCGGCGGCTTAAAGCTCTCGTAGTAGACGCCGAGCGGCGCCTCCACCAAAAGCGGGGTCTCCGGCGGCAGTTCTCCGGTTTTTGCCACCTGGTCCAGCAGGCGGTTGGTATTGTCCTTGCTTTCCTGAACATTGGGCTGATCAAACGGATTGACGCCCAAGACAATGCCGGCAACGGCGGTGGCTGCCTCCCAGCGGAAAAACTCCTGCCCCAGCTGATATGGCTCATCAATCCTGATCGTCACAACCGGCTGGCCGGCGGCTTTTAGCTTGTCCACGGCCGCTTCCAGGGCGGGGTCACCGCCTGCCCAAAGATAAACAAACAGCCGGTCAGTGCCGTAAACACCGGGGGAGCCGACCGCCTCGCCGGCCACCGGCAGCAGGCCTCTGCCTTTTTTCCCAGTGCTTTCCGCCAGCAACTGCTCCAGCCACATGCCCAAGGGAGCGATTGACTCTGCCGACAGAAACGTCACCTTATCCCGACCCTGAAGCGCCAGCTCGCCAAGAGCCGCCCCCAGCACCAGGCCGGGATTTGCCTGGACCGGGACTTCCGCGGCGCAGGCGCGCTGCATGCCAAGCGCCTGCTTAAGCAACGCTTCCGTGTCCGCGCCCGCCAAGGCGGCTGGCACGAGGCCGAAGAACGACAGGGCCGAATAGCGCCCGCCAATGTCGGGAAAATTTAAGAAGACGTGGCGAAAATCCCTGCCGGCGGCCGATTGGGCCAGCGGGGATCCAGGGTCGGTGATGGCGATAAAATTTTCTCCTGCCCGCCCGCCCTTTGCCTCTGAGACCCGCCGGAAAAAATATTCTGCAAAAGCCCGCGGCTCGGCCGTGGTGCCGGATTTGCTGGCAACGATAAAGATGGTCTCCGTCAGCGGGGCTTCCTTTTCTATCTTTAGAATAGTCGCCGAATCTGTCGTATCCAGCACCGTCAGCGGCAGCCCCTGGTTTTTCCCGGGAAGAATTTTGGCCATCACCAGCGGCGCCAGGCTGCTTCCTCCCATGCCCATGTGAACCACACGGCGAAAGCCGGCAGCCAGTACTTCCTGCCTCAGTTTTAAAAGCAAATCCTGGTTGGCCGCCATGGTTGCAGCGGCGTCAAGCCAGCCGAGGGAATCTCCAACCTGACTGTGCTCTTTGGCGTTCCCGCTCCACAGCGAGGCATCCTTGCGCCAAAGCCGCCCGCCAATATCTGCGTCTTTAAAGCCGTCCAGCCGGACCTCAACCGCCTGGCGGTACGAGCCCAGATCAAGCGTCTGCCGGCCGGCCACTTTCACAACCGCATCATTTTCTTTCTTTACCATGCCGGCGCTCCGGTGATGTTCGCGATGCGCCCGTCATGACTTTTTTGATAATATGTAGTGTTGTGTCATAATGTTTTTAATCAGTTTACGTACTTTGCCAAATTTAGGCAAGCGCACGGTGTGCTCAAAAAGAACACGTTGAAAAGACTTTCCCCGGCAGGCAGAAACAAAAACCTGCAGGCCGATGAGCGTAAGTTGATATCAATCCTATATTTAATATATCGCCGCCGCTCCCCGCCGTTTGCTTCCAGGTCGCCGATCCCTTCTTGCTGTGATATCTTAGAATTCACCGTAGAGTCTGTCCCGACCTCCGGAGGCTGCCCTGGTTACCACTGCTAATGCTCTTACCTGCTTGCGCATTCTTGCCATGCCGGCAATTTTCCTGCTTGTGCTGCTTTCCGGCGGAGCCAGCAACATTGCGATGGCAATTTTTCTGGCGGCGGCCCTAACAGACTTCCTCGATGGCCGCCTGGCGCGGCTAACCGGCACCGTCACCGAGCTGGGCAAATCACTCGATCCCGTAGCTGACCGGATTTTTGTCGGCGGCACAATTATCGCCCTGACGGTTTCCGGCAGATTGCCGGTTCCCGGCATGGCTTTAATCGCTGTCCGGGATATCTCCATGATTGTTGGGTATAAACTGTTCAAGCGCCGCGGCGTCATCATCAGGGTATCCAGACTGGGTAAGACTTACACGGCCGTGTTGATGCTCGCGGTGACGATGGCTCTGGCCGACATCGGCCCCGGGCGCTGGCATGCGGCTGTTTTCGGGATCTGGCCCTGGCTGTTTTGGGCCGGCGTTGGCGGCTCTTTGTTAACGGGCGCCGCCTATCTGTCAAAGGCATTTAAGAGCCTGCCCCGGCGGGCTGCTCGCGACGAGGTGGCGGCAAGCTTGGGCAAACGGCAGGAGAAAAGCCGGGGCGGTTGATTTTCAACCCGGCGAGCCAGGCTGTCAGCCCCGGGAATTTGTTTTCAACTGCAAGGGGTTGCAATATAATTAATCTCCTGAAGCCGGGCTTAAGATGGAACCCATTGCGATAGGCTGCTTGGAGCAAGGCCGAGCGCGAAAAAGCTTTGCCGTCCTCTGTGGCAGAAATACCTATCGAGACAGGCTCACCAAGGAAAGGATTAAATGAAGGCGGTAGTGATGGCCGGGGGAGAGGGCACGAGGCTGCGGCCGCTCACCAGCAACCAGCCCAAGCCCATGGTCCCCATCGTGAATAAGCCGTGCATGGAGCACATCATCGAGTTGTTGAAGCAGCACGGCCTCAACGACATCGTTGTCACCGTTGCCTTCCTACCTCAAAGCGTGCGCGCCTATTTCGGCGACGGCACTTCTCTGGGCGTCTCCATTGCATATTCCGTGGAGGAAAGCCCCCTTGGGACAGCAGGCAGTGTCCGCAACGCCGCCGAGCACCTTGACGAGACTTTTATCGTCATCAGCGGCGACGCCCTCACGGACTTCAATCTTGGCGAGATCATAAATTTTCATAACAGCAAGCAGTCACTGATCACGATCGCCCTGAAATCCGTTGAGAATCCGCTTGAGTTTGGCGTTGTTATCATCGATGACGAGAACCAGATCAAACAATTCCTGGAAAAACCCAGTTGGGGCCAGGTTTTTAGCGATTATGTCAACACCGGCATTTACGTCCTTGAACCGGAGATCTTTGATTATATTCCCGAGGGCGAAAAATATGATTTCAGCCAGCAGTTTTTCCCCAAGATGCTGGAGCGGGGCAAGCCAATGTTCGGCTACCCTTGCGACGGCTACTGGCAGGACATCGGTAACGTCAACCAGTACCTGAGGGCAAACCACGACGCGCTCGACGGCAAAGCGAAATTAAACATCCCCGGAATCAGGCTGCAGGAAAATATTTATATCGGCGAGAAGCTGAATCTTGACAGCCTTGACAACATCCGCGGCCCGGCACTGATCGGCAATTACGCCAAAATCGATCCGGAAGCGAAGATACAGCCCTATTCCATTTTTGGCAACAACGTCGTTGTCAAGGACAATGCCGAGACAGATCATTGCGTCGTTGATTCCAATACCTATATCGGCTCAGGCGCCAAGATAAGCGGCTCCCTCATCGGCAAGAACTGTGAAATCAAGCCAAGCGCCACCATTCATGCCAACGCCGCCATCGGCGATGAATGCAGTATTGGCGAGCACAGCATGATTGCCAGCAATGTCAAGATTTATCCCTTCAAGGTGATTGAAGCCGGCGCCCACGTCTACAGCAGCATTATCTGGGAGTGGCGGGCGCTGAGCACGCTGTTTGGCAAGGATGGCGTTTCCGGCCTGGTGAATGTTGACATCACCACGGAGCTGGCGCTGAAGCTGGGTATGGCGTATGGAACAGCTCTTGATAAAGGCGCTCAGGTGACCTGCAGCCGGGATGAGCATCCGGCTTCCCGCATGATCAAGCGGGCGATCATCGCGGGGCTTACTTCGACGGGGGTGGGGGTGCGGGACCTCAGGGTAACGCCGGCCGCGGTCAACCGCTTCAGCCTAAAAAGCGGCCGCGCCGCCGGCGGCATTCATGTGCGGGCGTCAGCCTGGCATCCCGAGCTAATGCAGATCCTCTTCTTCGAGCCGCCGGGAAGTCCAATCTCGCAGGCAACCGAGCGCGAGATAGAAAAGTATTACAATCAACATAATTACCGCCGCGCATTTTACTCTGAGATTGGCCAGATTGTCTACCCGGCCCGCTCCACGGAGGAATACATCCAGGGCCTGCTCTCCAGTTGGGACACGGACAAGATCCGCTCCCGCGGCTTTCGTTTTTTGCTCGATTACAGTTTCAGCTCCGCCTCGCTGATCGCCAGCCGCATGCTTTCCAGGCTGGGGGCAGAGATTATCGCCCTGAACGCCTTCCTGGATGAAGATAAAAGTTCAACCATATCATCACGGTATGAGGCCAGCTCTGGACGCATGCAGAAGCTGGTTCTCTCGGCTGGCGCCGACATGGGAATTACAATCGACAATGCGGCCGAGAAAATATTTCTTGTGGATGAGCATGGCGCTGAGATATCAACTGAAAAAACCCTGTTCTTGCTGCTCAGGTTGATTGCCGCTTCAGAAGGCAGGGGAAAAATTGCGGTGCCGCTAACAGTGTCACGGCTGGCCGAGGACCTGGTGGAGGGGACAGGCTGCGAAATACTGAGGACCAAAGTGTCCCAGGCGGCTTTAACCGAGGCGGCTTCCCGGCAGGACGTTATCTTTGCCGGCGCCATCGGTGGCGATTACATCTTTCCCAGGTTTCTGCCGGCGCAAGACGCGCTGATGAGCATGGGCAAGGTGCTGGAGCTGCTGGCGCTTTCAGAAAAACCGCTGTCGCAGCTGGTGGCGGATATCCCCGGCACAACCCTGCTGCATGAAACAAAAAGCTGCCCCTGGTCGCTTAAGGGCGCCGCCATGCGGGAAATTTCTGAAAGCGTTCTGGATGAAGAAAACGTGGACAGGCTGGATGGCGTCAAGGTTTTTTATGACGAGGGCTGGGTGCAGATATTGCCGTCTCCCGATGAGCCCCTGTTTGAGATTTTTGCGGAAGGGGACACAGTCGACGATTCCCGTGAGCTGCTGGAGCGTTTTTCAGCCAAGCTCGACGAGGTGATGGCGGCGCACGAGCAGGAAGTCTAGCTTCTCGCATTCCGCATCAGGATTAGGACTGTTCTGCGCAGCTAGGCGCCGCCTGCTCTTCCGAGGTTCTGGCAATCACCTGTTTGCTTATACTTCTTAACGCTTCAAACACTCCTTCACCGGTAAGGGCGCAGGACTCTACCGACGGCGAGCCGGTCTGGTTAAGCAGTTCGTTCAGGTCCTGGACACGGAAGATATCGGTCAGGTCCCGCTTGTTGTACTGCATCACCAGCCCCAGATCAAGGGGGCTGTCACCCTGGTCTGCGAGATTGTCCCACATGTTGAGGTACGCTTCCACGTTGTCGTCGAGCCGGTCCAACTGGGAGTCAACCACGAAGACGATGCCGTCAACGCCCTGGATTACCAGCTTGCGGCTGGCGTTATATTGCGGCTGCCCGGGCACGGTGTACAAATGGAATCTGGTTTTCAGGCCCCGGACCTTATCCAGTGTCAGCGGCAAAAAATCAAAGTAGAGGGTTCTTTCTTCCTCCGTGGCAATGGAGACGAGCTTGCCTTTCACCTGCGGCGTGATCTTCCTGTAGACGTACTGGATACTCGTGGTTTTGCCGCCGAGGGCGCAGCCGTAATAGACAATCTTGTAATTGATCTCACCTGCTGCCAGATTAATCAGCGCCACGGCGTTCTCCTTGGGCGTTAAAAAGTTCGTCGATGGCCTGCCTGATCCCTTCGGCGCAGCCCGGCTCCTCGTCCATGCTGCCGGGCTTGTCTGGCAGCATATTGAGGGCCTCGCAAAGGGAGCGGGCCGCCCTTGCGGCTAGCAGGCGCACCTTGCCTAGTTCTGTGACCCTGCCAAAGCATATCACCAGCAGAACATCCCCGGTAACCTGTTCAATATATACCTTGATTCTGCTTCCTTCCTGGAACATGACGCTAAAATCGTAGTCGTCCATCATCTGCGTCAGCTGGCGCGTTGCGGCAAATGAACCGGAAGCAAGTGAAGCCAGCGAGTCAATATCGCCCTTAAACCCCGCAGCAGAGTAATACATTATGGTCTGGCCACTGGTTGTGATCAGGCCCAGAAACTGCGCCAGCAGCTCTTCGCTCAGCTGCCGGAGAACGCGGTCGGCGGCTTCCAGCTGGGACTTTAAGACTGTTTGGTTTCTGCTCAAAAAATAGCTCCCCAAATTTCGCCTCAAGCGGCGCGGGTTTCCTTTTTGCAAACGAGGCGCAAAACGACGGGGGGAAATATTTTTTCTCTTTGCCGCCGGCCCGGTTGCTTGCCTTCATTACTGCTATCGGCAATGATGCCGGCCGTCCCTAGTTCCTCTAAGGGTAAAGTTGAACCTTTGCCCGTGGGAGAATATAATGACATTAAAGTCTGCTGACCCGGGAGGTCAAGTTGGTTAATCTACCAGAACTTTCGAGCCTGTCCGACCAGGACCTTAAAAAAATGATCCATGAGCTCGCTTCCCAGGAACAAGAGCTAAGTTACCAGCGCCGCATTTTACATGGCAAGATCGATATTCTCAGGGCCGAGCTGGTTCAAAGGCTTTCCCGGAAAAGGGGAGAGGGGGAATCCTTGATAAACGACGACGATGTGACGATGCTTAGTGAGATTCTCTCCCGCAGGGAACCTTTTCCCATGGGCGGCACGCCCAGCGGCAAATAACGCCGCTGACCGCAGCCGGTGGTTCGCAAAAAGGCGGCGGCACTATGCCGGGCTTTGAGATAGGCTCCAGGATCCATACCACTAAGAATCTGTCTCGAAAGGTTGTTCGCAGCGAGGCCGGCCGCAGCAGAATATATGCCTTTTGAGATAGATTCTAAAGAGAAAAGGGGAGTTGCTGTGCCCGACCGAGTTATCCCGGCAATTGAGAGGCTTTTTAAGGACCTTGGCGTTGAAGTAGTCGAAGAAAGGGTCCTTCATTTTGTCATCCAGGAAATACATGACGGCAAAACACTGGCAGAGGCTCTGGAAGAGCCCTACGTAAAAAATAACACCACTGCCGCCTGGCGGCGCCAGGTGCTTGAGCGGCCCCAGCTGGTCAAGGCGGTCGAGGAAGAAATTCAGAAGTCATTTAAAGCGCGCGGCGGCGGGTAAGATTCATGACCAGGGTCTATTGTCAAGAATGCGGCTACCGGAACACAGCAGAGGGCAAGTACTGCAGCAAATGCGGGGCGCTGCTGCCGGAAGCAGACGCCGGCTCGGAAACGACGATCAGGTTCTCTCCCGAGGCAGATGAAGAGCCGGACACCGCCGAGGTCGGTGAAATCACCAGCGAGGGCGTTTCCCTGGTTGTCCGCAGCGGCGGCGGCATGGCCGGAGAAAGTTTTAGCCCACAGAAAGATGAAACCACTATCGGCCGCCATCCCGACAGCGATATTTTCCTCGATGACATTACCGTCTCGCGGAGGCATGCGCTGCTGATTCATAAAAGCGGCGGATACTTTATCCAGGACCGCGGCAGCCTGAACGGCACCTATGTCAACCGGGTGCGGGTCGAGACCCAGAAGCTTTCTGATGGCGACCAGCTTCAGATTGGAAAGTACAAGCTAACGTTTATCGAGCGATGATCAGCCAGCAAGGCGGGAAGGGCGCGCCATCAAAACCCTTGACTATCGGCGCTGTCGTCAATCTGCTAAAGCCCGACTTCAACAACGTTAGCATTAGCAAGATTCGCTACCTTGAAGACGAAAAACTGATATCACCCCGGCGGACGCCCGGAGGCTACCGCCTTTTTTCCAAGGCTGACATCGAGCGATTGCGCACGGTGCTCACCCTTCAACGCGATGAATTTCTGCCGCTCAAGGTTATCCGTCAGGAGCTTTCCCGGAAAGGAACGGTGGCCGTCCGGCCTGCCGGCACCCGCCGCTTTAAAAAAATCAGCCTGCAAACACCGGCTTCTGAATCCCGCTCCTACACCCTCGATGAGGCCCTGGAAACAGCAGGAGCAGATGCCAAATTGGTCAGGGAGCTTGAGGATTATGGCCTGATTGCCGGCGTCTCGGAAGGCGGCGTCAAACACTACGATCAGACGGACGTGGAAGTAATGGCGGCTGCTTCGGATCTGGCCCGCTATGGCGTCGCTGCCAGGAATCTGCGCACACTCAAAAGCTCTGTTGACCGCGAATCTTCTTTGTTGTTACAAATACTTGCGCCGGCGCTGCACTCCCGGAATCCACAGGCGCGCAAACAGGCAATTGCGGCGCTGGAGAATTTGGCAACTGTCTCTTCCCACCTTAAGCACCTGCTGTTGATCAAAGACTTGCGGAATTTTACCTCCGGTTGACTCATCCGCCACGCGCCCGAAGCACAAGGCTAAACAGAAAGGAGAACTAATGGACCTTGCCGCCAGAATTCGCGACATACCCGATTTCCCCAAAAAAGGCATCATTTTTAAAGACATTACGCCGCTGCTTCAAGATGCGGAATCGCTCCGTTATGCCGTAGATCAGATGGCCGAGTTTGGAGTGGGGAGGAAGGTTGACATTGTCCTTGGGGCTGAGGCCAGGGGGTTTATCCTGGGCGCGACGCTCGCTTACACGCTGGGGGCGGGTTTTGTGCCGGCCAGAAAGCCGGGAAAGCTGCCGTTCACCACAGTGGCCACGGAATACGAGCTGGAATACGGCACCGACAGCCTGGAAATTCACGAGGACGCCATCAGGCCCGGGAGCCGCGTGCTTGTACACGACGACCTGCTGGCCACCGGGGGCACCGCCAGGGCCAAATGCGACCTGGTCGAAAAGCTGGGCGGAGAAGTAGTGGGGCTCGCTTTCATCATCGAGCTTTCATTTCTGAGCGGCAGGGAAAAGCTGAAAGACTACGACCTGCTCAGCCTGGTAAAAGTGGCGTAGGGGCGACCCGGCGGGTCGCCCCTACGCCCACTTGTCAAAAAGCATTTTTACCTGTGACATGATGTCCCCGGTAAATTTAGTCATAGATTTCCGCCGTCACGTAACCGATGCCATCCAGCCCCAACGACTGGGCGGCGGCGTAAGAGAGGTCAAGGATGCGGCCGCCGACGTACGGTCCGCGGTCGTTTATCCTGACAAAAACTGAGCGGCCGTTGAAGCTGACCTTCAGCCAGGTTCCAAAAGGCAGGGTCTTGCTGGCCGCCGTGTATGCGTACATGTTGTAAGTCTCGCCGCTGGCGGTGCTCTGACCGTTAAAGCCGGGCCCATACCAGCTGGCCACTCCGGCCAGGGTTATGCCCGAGGGCTTTAGACCGGATGGCGGGCTATCGCCAACATCAATTGTTGCCGGGCCTGTTCCCGTTGCTGGCCCGGCAGTAGGGGCGACCCGCCGGGTCGCTCCTTCTTCTCGCGCCTGTGCCTGGGCCAGTGCGGCAGTGGCGGCGTTGATATTGTACAGATCGGCATCTATTTTGGCCTGCAGTTGCTCTTTTTGCGCCTCCAGTCCGGCAAGGTTTGCGGCGCTGTCCTGTTTAAGCGCATCGACCTGTTTTTGAAGCGCCCGCACCTCTTCAGCCTGCGACTTAACCCTGTCAACAAGCTTTTGGTCATTTTCAGAAATGGTCGCCAGGTAAGAAAAACGGGAAAGGGCATCCGCGAAGCTTTCACTTGACAAAATCACTGAATAGGCGTCATCATTGCCGAGCTTGTAGATGGCCGACAGCCTGCCATTAAACATATTTAATGAGTTGTAATAAGCGTTCTCAGCTTCGTCAAGGCGGTCATTGGCATCCGCCAGCTGAAGCCGGCGCTGACCCAGGTATTGCTCGGCGTCGGCGATATTCAGGTCCAGCACCGCCATCTGCGAGCGGTCCTGCGCCAGCGCCACTTGCTGATATTCAATCCTGGCGGCAATATCGGCTGAACTTGCCTGGGAAGAACCGGTTCCAACCGAATTGTCCGGAAGCTGCTGAGCCAGTGACAAAGAGGCAACCGTGAATGTAAACGCAGCTGCAATTATTGCGGCGAGCAGCACCTTGCTTAATTTTCCTGTGCAGATGTTTTTCAAATTATGAGGACCGTTAACCACGCTCGTACTATCGTCTTCAAAGTAAAAGAGTTTAACAGTTAATAAAGGCGGAGCAACAGGGCCAGTTTGTTATTAGCTTAGTTCTGTTCACCATGTTTACATAAGATATATTATCGTGCATGGCTGGGGGCGCTGCTTTTATATGGGCACCGCCATCCTAGCTTATCAGCTATTGCGGACATCTCCATGCGGTTAGATTCTCCCGTTGCTATACTAACGGGAATAATCTAATTCTGGAAAAATGCTGGACAAAATACAGAACTCCATACCAGGTATAAGCACCAAAGTGGCTTTGTCACGCGGCATAGTTGCTCTCAGCGGCCGGATTGGCCATGGCGGCACAACGCTTCCCGGGCGCGTCGTCCGCGTTCTGGACGGCGATATTGCCCCGCGCCTGGGACGCAAGCTGGATCAGGGATGCGTACTCGTTTCAGCAACCAATGGTAAAACTACAACCAGCGCCATGATTGCCGCGATTTTAAAAGAAAGCGGTCTGGTTGTAGCTAGGAACCGGGAGGGAGCCAATCTGGCGGCAGGGGTGGCCACAGCACTGCTGAAGAACGCCTCTTTGGCGGGCAGGCCCACTGCCGATATCGGCCTATTTGAAGTTGACGAGGCCGTATTTCCCGCGATAGCCGGGCAGCTTGATCCCCGGGCAGTGTTGCTTATGAACCTGTTCAGGGACCAGCTCGACCGCTATGGAGAGCTTGAGCATATTGCAGACATGTGGCGGGATGCAGTAAAGAAACTGGATCAGCGCCGGACAATCGCGATCGTCAACGCTGATGATCCCCTGGTGGCGGAAATGTCGAAGCTGAAGCGGGACGCCTTCCTTTGTTTCGGTATTGAGGACTCAACCGCCGGCGGCCTTGTCATGCAGCATGCATCCGACTCAAAGTACTGCACTGTTTGCGGAACGCCGTTCAAATATGAAGTCCTTTTCATGGGGCATCTGGGCAAATACCACTGTCCAAATTGCGGCAACCGGCGCCCCTCCCCAACCATTTTTGCCGAAAACGTGCATTTGGACGGCATGCGCGGCTCCTCTTTTGACCTGGTTACGCCAGATTGGCGCCAGGCTGTCGCTGTTGCCCTGCCCGGCCTTTACAACGTCTATAACGCTCTGGGCGCAGCTGCCTGCTGTTTTGGCCTGAAGGTGGCTCCAGACCAAATCAAAAACGGCCTGAAGTCTTTTGGCGCTGCCTTTGGCAGAGTTGAGCGGCTGATAATTGGCGAAAAGAAAGTCTGCCTGCTTCTTGTAAAAAATCCCGCCGGTTTTAACGAGGTCGTGCGCACCCTCCTGATCGAGCCGGGCCAAAAAAACCTGCTGCTGGCATTAAATGACAAGATTGCCGACGGACGCGACATCTCATGGATCTGGGACGTTGACCTGGAGGCGCTGGCCGGCGAGGTGCTGAGTGCCACCTGCAGCGGCACCAGGGCCGCCGAAATGGCGATGCGGCTAAAATACGCCGGCCTGAACGCAAAAACGCTTAAGGTCAGGCCAGATCTTAAAACGGCCCTCAGGGTGGCCCTGGCCCATACAAAGGATGATGAAACACTCTACGTGCTGCCTACCTATACAGCCATGCTGGCCCTCAGGCAGACCATCCACAAGCATTTTCAGACCGAAAATGAAATGGCAGACCTGGTATGGAAGTAAACCGGATGCTGGATGGTGGATGGTGGACAAACCCGAAACCTTAAACCCGAAACCGAAGTAGCGGATCGCCGGTAAAACCAACAATAAGAGGATGCAAATGGAACTAAGGATTGCCCATCTTTACCCGGAACTGATGAATATTTATGCCGATCGCGGCAACATCATTACGCTGGTCAGCCGTTGCCGCTGGCGCGGCGTCGACGTGCGCGTCGATAATTTTGGCCCCGGAGAGACACCCGCCTGGCGTGAGTATGACTTCTTCTACCTTGGCGGCGGCCAGGACCGCGAGCAGCGCCTGGTGGCGCGCGACCTTGCCTCCAAGGGCGCCGGATTGGCCGATGCCGTTGAGCGCGGCGCAGCTCTGCTTGCAATTTGCGGCGGTTTCCAACTGCTGGGCCAATACTACCGCACGTCAGCCGGCGAGACCATGGAAGGCGTGGAACTGTTTAAAGCTTACACCGTTGCGGGACGAAGGCGGCTGATCGGCAACGTGGTGGTGGAGTCCCGCATGGACGGCAATATCTTTGAGCTGGCCGGGTTCGAGAACCACTCCGGGAAAACCTATCTGACTGAGGAAGGCCAGCCGCTGGGCCGGGTTGTTGCCGGCTTCGGCAACAATGCCGAAGACAAAACCGAGGGAATAATATACCGGAGCGCCATCGGCACCTATTTGCACGGGCCCCTGCTTCCCAAGAACCCGGAGCTGGCCGATTTCCTCCTGCAGCGCTCGCTCCGGCGCCGCTACGGGGCCGAAGCTGTTCTTGCGTCTTTGGAAGACGGCCTGGAGCGCGAGGCTCACTCAGTGGCGATCAAACGGGCCGGGCGCTAAAGCGCGGCCTTTCCTTGCCCATGATCTTTTCGCTCGGCCTCGCTGCGAACAGCGATTCTAAGAACTCTCTTCCGAAGCGGACTCACATTCCGCCTCGCCCTCAAGGGTTTTGAGCAGGCCGATGATTTCCCGGGCCGCCACACCGGCCTCAAATTTGTACTCTTCCCCCCCGCGCCGGAGCTGCACTTCGACAGCGCCGCCGGCAATGGCCCGCTTGCCAACCGTGACCCGCACCGGGCATCCCAGCAGCTCGGCCTCGGCGAACTTGACGCCGGGCGAGACGGCGCGGTCATCAAGAAGCACCTCAATTCCTGACGACATCAGCTCCGAGTATAGCTTCTGCGCCATCGCAGCCTGCCGGCTGTCGGCAGGCTGCACCAGCACAAGATGAGCAGCAAACGGGGCAATTGCGGGCGGCCAGACAATCCCCATTTCATCCGCCAGCTGCTCGATGGCGGCGGCGGCCACACGGGCCGGGCCGATGCCGTAACTACCCATGATTACGGGCTTCTCTTTGCCCCGTTCGTCCAGGTAGCTGGCCCCGAGGGGCTGACTGTATTTAACGCCCAGCTTGAAAATGTTTCCAATCTCGATACAGCGCTCCAGTTTGAGGGAGGCGTTGCAATGCGGGCACTTTTCTCCCTGGCGCACGCGCCTGATATCAGCAAACTCGGCCTGAAAGTCCTGTCCGGGCACCACGCCCCCAACGTGGAAGCCGTTCCGGTTTGCGCCAACGATATAGACGCCCTCCTCCAAGCCTTTGTCGGCAACCTTGCGGATAGCCAGTTTGAGCGGCCCGGTAAATCCGGTCCCGGCGCCCGTGATCTCTTTAATCTCTGCCGGCTCTGCCAGGCGGTAGCCTCCGATCAGGCGCGCCAGCTTCGATTCCATCAGCTCCTGATCGCCCCGGACCATCGCCAGCACCGGGCCTGCGTCCGTTATGAGCAGCAATGATTTAATAAGAAGATCAGGCGTAACATTGAGGAATGCAGAGACTTGTTCGATCGTGCGCGCGTTTGGCGTTTCAATTTCTTTCATCCCCGCCGCCGGAAACTGCGGCTGGGCCGGCTGGGAGCGGGCCAGCTCCATATTGGCTGCGTAGCCGCAGGCCGGGCAAAGCGCCACTTCATCCTCACCAGCGCTGCTGGGCGCCATGAACTCATGCGCGGTGGCTCCTCCCATCATGCCTGGATCGCTTTCAACCATGTAAAACCTGACGCCCGCGCGCCCAAAGATGCGCTTGTATGCCTGGATGTGGAGCTGGTAGCTTTTCTCCAGAGCTTCCTCATCGGCGTCAAAGCTGTAGGAGTCTTTCATAATGAACTCGCGCGTTCTAAGAACGCCGCTCTTGGGCCGGGCTTCATCGCGCAGCTTTGTCTGAATCTGATACCAGACCTGCGGCAGGTCGCGGTAGGAACGGATCTCGCGGGCGGCCAGCCAGGTGACGATCTCCTCATGGGTCATCCCCAGGACCATGTCGCGTCCCCCCCGGTCCCTGAGCCGGAACATCTCCTCGCCGATCTCACTGTAGCGCCCGCTCTCCTGCCAGATCTCCGCCGGCTGCAGCACCGGCATCGACAACTCCTGAGCGCCAATGGCGCTCATCTCCTCACGAATAATTTTGTTAACCTTGTTAATTACACGCAGTCCCAGAGGCAGATATATGTAAAGACCGGCTGCCAGTTGGCGCACCAGGCCGGCGCGGATCATCAGCTTATGGCTGGCAGCCTCCGCCTCAGCGGGATTTTCTTTCTGTGTGGGGAAAAACAATTTTGACGCACGCATCAGCCTGGAACCTCTTCATTTTTTTGAATTGTAGGAATCATACAACAATTTTACTTCTGCGAGCGCCATACCGCGGTTCCCCGGAAGACGGCCAAGGCGGTGTTTCAAGGAACAGCGAAAATTTGCTAGAATAAGAAATTGTAGCGTAATGGAGCTCGATTTTACCGTGACGCAATCGGTTCCTAGCGCTATCTTTCGCATGAGCCGGGGCGCGCCGCGCCCCGGCCTTATGCTGTTAAGGTCGGGAGGCACGCTGACTTTGCCGCGCTTTTTCGATCTCCTCAAAGAGAGCCTCCACCAGCAGGGCGGCGGGCGCTTTTTTCACCGGCTTCCCGTGTGCGAAAATGAGGCCCTCTCCCCTGCCGCAGGCGATGCCGAAATCGGCATGGCGGGCCTCGCCGGGTCCATTGACAACGCAGCCCATCACTGCTACTTCAAAACTGGAGCCGTACTCTTGCAGCCGTTGTTCAACCTGAAGTGCAATTGCTTCCACGTCAACCTCGCTTCTGCCACATGTAGGACATGCTATTAAATTGGGACCGCGCTGGCGCAGCCCCAGGCTCTTCAGGATTTCATAAGCGGCCCGGACTTCTTCAACGGGGTCACCCGTCAGCGACACCCTGATCGTGTCCCCCACTCCTTGAGCCAGGAGCGCCCCGATACCGACGGCGCTTTTGACAACGCCGGCCCTGATGGTGCCCGCCTCCGTTATCCCGAGATGGATCGGGTAGCTGATGCCGGCCGCCAGAGCCAGGTTGGTGTCAATAGTCTCGCGCACGGATGATGACTTAGCCGACACCTTGAATTCTGTAAATCCGAGATCCTCAAACATATGCACGTATTCAAGCGCAGTGTTAACCAGCGCCTGAGACCGGTCCCTTTCCGCCAGCTGGCACATTTCTTTTGGCAGGGAGCCAGAGTTGACGCCGATGCGAATGGGCGCCGCAGCTTCCTGGGCGGCTTTGATTACTTCCGCCACCTTCGCGCGGCTGCCGATGTTGCCGGGATTAATGCGCACCCCGGCCGCGCCCGCAGCCAGGGCGCCAACCGCCAGCCGCGCATGAAAGTGAACGTCCGCCACAACCGGCAGTGGCGACTCGGCGATGATTCCCCCCAGTTGGCTCAGGGCGGCTTCATCAGGCAAGGCCACGCGCACGATCTCGCAGCCGTAAGCCGCCAGGCTGCGGATCTGGCCCAGGGTGGCTTCGGCGTCGCGGCTGTCGGTATTGGTCATTGACTGCACCGACACCGGCGCACCACCGCCAACGGCAACATTGCCTACATGGATTTGGATTTTGCTGGCCATAATGAGACTAGTTCCGAGTTCCGAAAGATTATAACGATTGTTTTCTATTTATCAAGTGAATTTCTGGTTTTAGGTTTTTATCCAGCGTCCATGATCCAGGATCCACCATCCGGGTTTTTGTGTTTATCCACCATCCACCATCCAATGTCCGGTTTACGGATTTAGGCCGAACCCCGGCCCCATCAGCTTCTGGATATCATTCATTAACCCCATGATAAACAGGAGCGCGAACAAGGCCAGGCCCACAATGGAAACCCTTTCAAAAGTCTCCCTCCGGATTGGCGAGCCCTTCACTTTCTCAATCAAGTTAAAAAGCACGTGCCCTCCATCGAGCGGCAGCAGCGGCAGCAGGTTGAAGATGGCCAACTGCAGGCTGATAAGGCCAAGGACGCGAATGTAGATTCCCCAGCCCAGGCTGATCGTTTCTGAGGAGATGGCAACAATGCCGATCGGCGAGGAAAGCTGCGAGCGGCTTTGCGCGCTGACAAAAAGGTTTTTTATTGCTACAAAAACCTCCTTCGTGATAAAACCAAGGTCGGAAACCGCATCCTTGCCCGCCTGAAAGATTGGCATTGGCAATGTGCCCACCAGGTCCTGACCAAAACCAATTCCCAATTGCCCCTGGCTGGAATTGTCCGGATCGCGGCCGACCGTGGCGCTAATTACCATTTGCCGGCCGCCCCGTTCCACCGCCACAGTTACTTTTTGATCTGGGTGCCTCTGGAGGAATGAGCGCATCGCCTCCGGATCATTGGAGCGGACCCCATTTATCGCCAACACCTTGTCACCAGACTGGATGCCGGCGGCCTGCGCCCCGGAACCGGAGACCACCTGCGCCACTGTCGTGTTCGGGCGAAAGTCCGGCACTCCCTGATAATAAAAAACAAAAAAAAGCAGCCCCGCGATGAGCACGTTCATCAGCGGCCCGGCGGCAATTGTCAGCACTCTTTGCCAGACCGGCTGGGAGAAGTAAGCGCGCCCCTCCTCACCCGCCGGAACCTCTTCCTCCCGGGTCATCCCCATGATTTTTACGTATCCTCCCAAGGGGATGAAGCCAACGCCGTATTCTGTCTCTCCGATTTTCTTTTTAACAAGAGCCGGCGGAAAGCCAATGTAGAACTTTTCGGCCTTCATGCCAAATGACTTGGCTGCGAGGAAATGGCCGGACTCATGAAACAAAATCAGCAGGCCAATGCCGATGATTGAGATAAAAACAAGCATGACCGCCAGCCTAACCGATAAGGGCCTCAGCCTGGCGGCGGGCCTCAGCGTCAATCGCCTCAATTTCCTCGAAACTGGCAAGGCGGGTGGGCAAGCCGCCGTCCATGGCGGCAAGGGCGCCTTCTACCACGGCGGCAATGCCCGGGAATCCGACACGGCCGGTGAGGAAGGAAGCCACAGCTATTTCATTGGCGGCGTTAAGCGCTATGGGAGCGCCGCCGCCGCGCCTGCCGGCTTCGACAGCCAGTTGCAGGCAGGGAAACGCTTCCAGATCGGGCTTGAAAAAAGTCAGCTCTTTTTGCTTTATCAGATCCAGCTTTGGCATCTTTACCGGCCGGCGCCGGGGATAACCAAGGGCGTAGGCAATCGGCAGCTTCATCGACGGCAGTCCCAGTTGCGCCAGAACCGAACTGTCGGCAAACCTGACCAGCGAATGAATCACCGACTGCGGGTGAACGATTACCTCGATGTCATCGTAGCCGACGCCAAACAGATAATGAGCCTCGATTACCTCCAGGCCCTTGTTCATCAGCGTAGCTGAATCAATCGTGATCTTGTTGCCCATTTGCCAGCGGGGGTGCAAGAGCGCCTGATCGCGCGTGACTGACTCCAGCTGTTCGCGGCTGAGGCCAAAGAAAGGACCCCCCGACGCGGTCAGCATGATGCGCTCGGGCAGGGGCTGCCCCTCCAAACACTGGAAGATGGCGCTGTGTTCGCTGTCAACAGGCAGTATGCGGGCGCTGCGCTTGCGGGCCATCTCCATCACAAGTGCGCCGCCGATAACCAGGCTCTCCTTGTTGGCCAGCGCCAAATCCAGGCCGTGCTCCAGGGCTGCGATCGTCGCTTCCAGGCCGGCCGCGCCAACCACCGCGTTTAACACCAGATCGGCCTCGGTCTCGTCCACCAGACCATGAATACAGCCGGGGCCGGCGCAGACAGTCACGCCGGGCAGGGCTTCGGCAACTTTGCCGCCGGTGTTTTCATCCATGATGGCGACGCTTTTTACCGAGAACTGCCGCGCCTGCTCAATCAGCAGTAGGAAGTTGGCGCCGGCGGCCAGGCCGGCAACTTCCAGCTCCGGGTCCTCGGCAATGACCTCAAGCGCCTGGGTGCCGATCGATCCTGTTGATCCGAGTATAAGTATGCGTTTTGGCACAATCTCTGCCCGAGTTTAAAGTTCCAAGTTTAGGGTTGGTTAAATCCATCATCCAGGATCCAGGATCCACCATCCGGTTTCACGTTTATCTTCCCACCATGGCGGTCACGATGTAATAAGCCGCCACTGCGGCAAACAGGAGGGAGTCAAAGCGGTCCAGGATGCCGCCATGCCCCGGAATTATCGTACCCGCATCCTTGACTTGCGAAGCCCGTTTCACGTAAGACTCGAACAGGTCGCCCAACGGCGCGGCAATGGCAAGGACAAGACCAAGAACAAAAAACTGGCCCGAGGTCATCCATCCCAGCGACTTGCCCGCCACCAGCACCACCAGAATCGTTCCCAGAAAGCCGGCCAAAGTTCCCTCGACGGTCTTCTTCGGCGAGACCACCGGGGAAACCTGATGCTGGCCGTAAAAATGCCCCACGGCGTAAGCCACGGTGTCGGATGTCCAGGTAGCAAGCAGGACGACAATAGCCAGGCTGATGCCGTAGGCGGGGTTTCGCAAGAGCAACAGGTGAGCGAAGCCAACACTGACATAAAAAGAACCAAAGAAAGTGACCGCCATTTCTTCCACCATTTCCGGCCTCAGGCCCCGGATGGCATGAAAGAGAAACGTTACGCCAAAAAGCAGCACAGCGCCACGCAGTGCGCCTTCAAGCTGGCCGGTATAAGCACCCAGCAAGATAAAGACTGCGCCCAGATAGCCGGCCAGACGGACCGGCTTGTATTTCCTCGTCATCCGGTAAAATTCATGCAGCCCCAGCAAAGTCAGCAATATCAGGGAAACCAGCAGGGCAATGCCGCCGGTGTAAATGACTATGATTGCCAGGGGAACGCCCAGGATGCCAATTAAGGCCCTCGTGATCAGCATGGCCGCCTACCGGGCTCCAAAACGGCGGCTGCGAAAATTGAATTCATCGAAGGCGGCAGCCAGATCATCCAGCCCAAAGTCGGGCCACAATTTGTCGGAAAAGTAAAGCTCGCTATAGGCGCATTGCCACAGGAGAAAATTGCTTATTCTTTGCTCGCCGCTGGTGCGGATCAGCAACTCGGGGTCGTGCATCTCTGGCGCATACAGAAACTTTGCAAATTCCGGCTCGCCGCCGGTAAAGCCGTAGGCGGCGGCCGTCCGCGCCGCATCCGCGATCTCGGCCCGGCCTCCATAATTGAACGCCACGTACAAGCTCATGGCACAGTTGGCGCCGGTGAGGCTCTCCGCCCAGTCGATCTGGCCGCGGACGCCCGCCGGCAGTTCGGCGCGCCGGCCGATAAACCTGACCCGCACCTGCTGCTCGTGAAGCTCAGGCACTTCCTTTTTTATCAGCTCACTGAACATTTCCATTAGCGCATCAACCTCTGTTTTTGGCCGCCGCCAGTTTTCGGTTGAAAAAGCATAGACGCTCAGCTCGCGGACGCCAGCCTTGCGAGCAGCGCGTATCGTGCGCTTTAGCGCCTTGGCGCCTTCCCGATGCCCGGCGATGGCCGGCAGCTGCCTGCGCTCCGCCCAGCGGCCATTGCCATCCATAATCACGGCCACATAACGCGGCCCGCCGGTCAATAAAAAATCTTCGCGTCTGGATTTCCGCCGGCGAAGATTCTTGAGGAGGTAAAACCAGCTCATCTTACACCTCCAGGATCTCCGCCTCCTTGTGTTTGAGCAGGTCGTCGATCTGCTTCACGTGCTCGTCCGTGACTTTCTGCAACTCATCTTCCGCCCAGTGAAGCTCGTCCTCGGAAATCTCTCCTTCTTTTTGCAACTTCTTGATCTCATGAATGACGTCGCGGCGGATATTCCTGACGGCAATACGCCCGTTTTCCGCCAGGCCTTTAACAACTTTTACCAGCTCGCGGCGGCGCTCCTCAGTCAGCTCCGGGATTGACAGGCGGACTACATTTCCATCATTGTTTGGGTTGAGCCCCAGCTCTGACTCCATAATTGCATGCTCGATCTCCTTGATGACAGCCTTGTCATAAGGGGTGATAACCAGCAGCCGTGCTTCCGGGGAGCTAATGTTGGCCAATTGCTTCAGCGGCGTCCTGGCTCCGTAATAATCTACAGTGATGCGGTCCAGCAAGGTGGTGGAGGCCCGGCCGGTGCGAATGGAATTAAACTCGTTCTGGCAGGCGGCGACGGTCTTATTCATCCGCTCCCCCCCGTCATTCAGGAATTCCTCCACCATTTCATTCATGCAACCCTGCCCTTTATTAATTGCAACCAGGATTAATTATAATCCAATATCCAATATCCAACGTCCAACAGCCAAAGTCCGGTTTACGATCTTACTATCGTTCCCGCCCTTTCGCCAGACAGCACCCGCTGGATGTTTTGCCTGTCGGCCATATTAAATACAAAAATGGGCAGCTTGTTGTCCATACAGAGCGACAACGCAGTGGTATCCATCACCTTCAGGCCGCGCTCGATTGCCTCCAAATGCGTGACCTCGGGCAAGAAGGCTGCCTGGGGGTTGACTTCCGGATCGGAATCATAAACGCCATCGAACTTGCGCTTCGCCATCAGGATTGCCTCGGCATTTATCTCAAGGGCCCGCAACGCCGCGGCGGTATCTGTGGTGAAGTAGGGATTCCCGGTGCCAGCTGCAAAGATGACAACCCGCTTTTTTTCCAAATGGCGGATAGCGCGCCGGCGGATGTACGGTTCAGCTA
The DNA here is from genome assembly GCA_021790115.1 of Actinomycetes bacterium. Classification (GTDB taxonomy): domain Bacteria; phylum Actinomycetota; class Thermoleophilia; order BMS3ABIN01; family BMS3ABIN01; genus JACWAD01. The sequence goes on from JAJYIM010000003.1 coordinate 65,311, forward strand.
CCTCTTGCATGTGAATCGCGGAAAGCACGCGGGTCTCCAGGTTTATTTTTTCCAGGCCATCCTGAAGCGCGAGGGCGTTAAGGACAGTGGCAATCATGCCCATGTAGTCACCGGTGGCGCGGTCCATGCCGTGGGCGCTGCCGGCGACCCCGCGGAAAATATTGCCGGCGCCAACGACAATGGCAATTTCTACCTGGCGCGCAGCCGCCGCATTGATCTGCTCGCAAATTGAATTAATCTTTTCAGGGTCGATGCTGTGCCGGTCTTCACCTTGAAGCGCCTGGCCTGAAAGCTTGATCAACACCCGCCTGAAGACAGCCGGTGCAGCAGCCTGGCCGGTCGAAGATCTGGTGCTTCCGGACAACTAGCCCTTGCCCAGCTCGAAGCGGGCGAACCGCTTGATCTCGATGTTCTCACCCAGTTTCCCGACCAGCTCTCCCCGCAGCTGTTCGACTGTCAACTTATCGTCCTTGACAAAAGGCTGCTCCAGGAGGCAGACCTGCTGGTAGTATTTATCCAGCTTCCCCTGGGCAATTTTTTCGAGGATGTTTTCAGGCTTGCCGGTTTCCCTGGCTTGCTCCTTGTAAATGCAGAGCTCTGCCTCTGTCTCGTCGGCGGGCACGTCATCGCGGCCGACATACTTGGGGTCTGCGGCCGCCACGTGCATGGCGACATCGTGAACGAAAGTCTTAAATTCCCCCGTTTTGGCAACAAAATCAGTCTCACAGCCAATCTCGACAAGAACCCCAATTTTGCCGCCGGCATGGATATAGCTGTCAACCAGTCCCTGGGTAGTCGTGCGGCCGCTGCGTTTTGCGGCAGCGGCAAGGCCTTTGGTCCTCAACAGCCGCACAGCCTCCTCAACGTCGCCGCCTGATTCCGCCAGGGCTTTCTTGCAATCCATCATTCCGGCCCCGGTCTGGTCCCGCAGTTGTTTTACTTCTTTGGCGCTAACTGCCACTTGAACACCTCGCTGGCTTCCATGCTTTCTGGCTTCTATTCCTGTTCCTTGTTTTCTGTTTGTTTGCCACCCTCATCGCCGGCTTTCTTTTCATCATCCGCGGCCGCCTTTGGCTTTCTCATTGAAGGAGCCTTACTTTTTGACGGGCCAGTTTTTGACTTGGCGACAGCCTTAGGCTTAACTTGAGCTTTGGCAGCAGATGCTTTCCCCTGCTTGGCATCAGTTTTTTCTGCTTTCGCCGCCGGCTTCCGGGCCGTTTTTACCGGGGCATCTGCTTTCGCCGGGGCGGCTTCCCCTTTTGCTCCGGCGCCGGCTCCTGCCGCGGCGGCCATTTCTGCCTGGGTCTTGACGGTTTCCTCAGCCGCAGCCTTCGCTTCAGCTTCTTGCTTGGCGGCGGCGGCCGCGGCCGCCTGCACCTCTTTCTCCAAAAAGAGTTGCCTGCCCTCAACGACGCCATCGGCGATAGCCCTGATAATGAGGGCGCAGGAACGAATGGCGTCATCGTTTCCAGGAATGACGAAATCGACTTCGTCAGGATTGCAGTTGGTATCAACCAACGCCACCACCGGCACCCCCAGCTTCCTGGACTCGCGAATTACAATGGTCTCGCGGCGCGGGTCGATCACAAACACGGCCGCCGGCAGCTTATCCATGTCTGCCACGCCGCCCAGGTTTTGCTCCAGTTTGCGCAGCTCTGCCAGCCGGTTCATCTGCTCTTTGGTGGGAAGGAGGTCGAGCTGGCCCTCGTCCCGCAGCCGCCGCAATTCATGCATCATTTTGATGCGCTGAGAAATCGTCGCATAGTTGGTAAGAAGACCTCCCAGCCAGCGGTGGGAAACAAAGGGCATGCTGGCCCGCTGCGCTTCTGCGGTGATGGTGTCCTGGCACTGTTTCTTGGTGCCCACAAACAGCACCATTTTGCCATCGGCGGCCAGCCCCCGGACGAAGTCGTACGCTTCCTCAATCAGCCTGATCGTCTTTTGCAGGTCGATGATGTAGATCCCGCCGCGCTCCGTGAAGATGTAAGGCTTCATGCGCGGATTCCAACGGCGGGTCTGGTGTCCGAAGTGGACGCCTGATTCCAGCAGTTCCTTCATTGTTACAGCAGGCAAACCGAGATCCTTTCACTCGACTTTAAATTGCCGCTCCTCGACTGGCGGCTGCGGCAGGGCGGCTTCCGCCGCAGCGTTTTTTGCATTCAAACACGGGCGACGGCCATGTGGCCGCGCCTAGAGCTACGGTATTTTAACATATAAAAAAGTTCCGAGTTTTGAGTCCGCCCCGCAACCGCCGGCTGCGGGGCATGTATGATAGCCTACACGGCATGTCAGAAGAACAAATCAAATCGATTTTAGTGGTGACAAGAACAATCGCTATTGTCGGCGCCTCTCCCAATCCCGCCAGGCCCAGTCATAAGGTGGCCGAATATCTGATCAGGCATGGCTACGATGTCATCCCGGTCAGACCTAAAGTCAACGAAATCCTGGGCAGGAAGTGCTATGCTACCCTTGAGGACATCCCTGCCCATGTTGATATTGTGGACGTTTTCCGCCGGCCGGAGGCCTGTCCTGAGGTGGCCCGCGCAGCGGTTGCCATCGGCGCCCGGGTGCTATGGCTGCAGGAAGGAATCGTCAGCGGGGAAGCCGCCCGGATTGCCAGGTCTGGCGGCCTGGTGGTATTTATGGACCGCTGCATCAAAAAGGCGCACCAGGAATTTCTGTGATCCCTATCCTGTCTTTCAGTGTAAAAATATTATTATTACAGGTGGTATAGTATAATAAGATATGCCCGAGCCGCGAAAGCCAATCAAACGCCTGATTAATCTGAAAACCTCACGTAAAGGTATCCGTCAGGTTCTTGGCGACCTGGAAGCCGACATCATGGAGCTTCTCTGGAAAAGCAGCCCCGCCAGCGTCCGCGAGATTCACGGGAAGCTGGCAAAGAAACGCTCAATTGCCTACACCACCGTCATGACAGTAATGAGCCGGCTGGCGGAAAAAGGCCTGCTCAGGCGCGAACATCACGGACGGGCATACCTTTACTCCCCCACCCAAAGCCGGGAAGAATTTTGCTCTGACACCATCAGCACGGTGATGACAGGCCTGCTCGGAGGTTTTGGTGAGCCGGTGCTGTCGCACTTTGTCGATACTGTAGGTTCTAAAGACAGGAAGAACCTGGACGAGCTGATTCGTCTGGTTGAAGCCAAGAAAAGGAATACGGAAAAATCGGCTACCTGACGCTGACTATCTCCTACCTTGTCATCCTTGCCGGCCCCTGGATTATCAAGCGCTGGCTGGCCGGCCATCTGCGCCCGCGCACGGTAGCCTTGCTTTATTTTTTTTCAATCATGGCTGCCGGCCTGGCGACATGCGTCAGCTTGGCCCTGGTCTTGCTGAGGTTTCTGTCCGCTTCTTTGCTGGTGGAAATGGGAAACGCCTGCGGCGGAATTTTCGCATTCGGGCATGGCTTTCTGGCAACAAGCCACTGGAACTACCTGCTTGCCGCAGGGCTGGCGGCAGTGTTTCTGCTCCAGCTTACATTTCTGCTCGGCGGCGGCGCCAGGCTGCTTCGCGCCAGCTACCGCCTGGGGAAAAAACATCTTTTGGCCGGGACCCGCTGTCCGGCACTTCCTCGCATAACGGGCAAATCCTGGGCCGGGCACGTTTATCTAACTTCAGCTACAACCGTGGAAGCGCATACTTCAGGATTGATCCGGTCCCGGATCCACATCTCCCAGGCCATGGTCCGCCGGCTTCCTGGGGATGAGCTTATGGCTGTCATCTATCACGAGAGGGCCCACTGCTCAGGCAAGGACAATTTCCTGGCAGCGGCGGCCAAAACGGTTTCGCTCGCCATGTTTTATCTTCCCGGACCACGCATGGCCTACCAGGAAATGCGCATCTACCTGGAGAAGGCGGCCGACAGAACAGCCGCCGCTCAAACCGGCGGCCCGCTGGTAATTGCTAGGGCCCTGGCCCGCATTGCCACTGCCGGGCAAATATTCAGCAAAGAAGTTCCGGCCATGCCTGCCTCCGGTCATGGGGACGTAACCTCCCGCCTGCAGGTGCTGGCCAATGACTATCGGGAAAACGGCAGCGGATGGAAGCGCCTGTGCCTTTTTATTCTCCTGGCTGCGGCTGCGCTTGCCTTTTTCTCCGTCAGCGCCCTGGTCGTTACCGGCGCCGACCAGCGCCAGGCTTTTATTTGCTACATGAAGCACCAGCAGGGCGGCGCGGGCGTTTGCAAGCTAAGAGCCTATTTCGATAGGCGTATTCTGCTGCGGCCGGCTGCAAAGACCATCGGCGGCGTCCTCGGAGCAAAAAGTCCTCGACGTACCGCAGCGGGTACGACTGCGGGCTTTTTACTCCTGCATCCTTGCCCATGGTCTTTTCGCTCGGCCTCGCAACGAATTACCTATCGAAATAGGCTCTAAACCACTGACTCGATCATTCACCGCACTTGAAGAAGTAGCCTGCTAATCATTTTCGCATTGACATGGGCTTGCTCAACAGCCAATGACTGCCGGCGGCGGAAAAACCATCAGCCTGTGGATAAAGCACGTCCCATAGGCAGGTTGGAAAACCCGCCATCTACCAAAGTTTTACCATCTTTCTAATCAGCCGCCTCTTCCAGCAGCCAGCACTCGATGACGTCTGAGAAGCAATCATCTTCCTGAATCTCAAATCCGCGACAATCGCAGCTTGCGGCGCTAGAAGCTGGGAAGTCCCTGCATCTCCCCAGATTACGGCTTCGGCAATCCAGCTGCCTGTCGGAAAGCTTCAGGATGTCGCCGCCGCCGGTGTCTTCCGTGTTTAGCCCGCCGAAAGGCGTGCCTGCGCTGGTTCCGGCGATGGCGCCCCTCTGCTCTTGGCGGGTTGAATCCGTGGCGCTGCGCAGCTTCCAGGCAGCTACCCAAACCATCTTGTCTTCCGGGGCGATGATTAGAAATCTTTCTAGCCAAGTATCATCCTGCATCTGCGGAATGACCGTGCATGTTATCCCAAAAGCAGTCATGAGGCCTCCCTTTCCGCCCAAATACGTCTTATTAAACCGAGTATTTCCACTTTTGCTTCTTACTAACACTTTCGGCCGGCTGGAAGAAGGCGATAAATATTTTTCCCGCAAGGATTTGCAGCCGGCTGCAATCATGCCGGCCCGGGATGCACAAGAGGAGGTTAATTCTAAGACTGCCCGGCGAGGGCGTCTTTAGCCTGTTTTAGGCAGTGGATGACTTCCTCGTCAGTTACCTGGGTGAAGTTGCGATAAAACTCCCCCACAGCGCCAAAATATGAAGGGGTAGAAAGGCAGGCAACCTCGTCCGCCATCTTGTCCAGCTTTTTTTTAACCCGCGGGGAGGCAACAGGAATAACACAGTCTATTTTCGCGGCGCCGGCATTCCTGACCGACTGAAGCGCCGCCATCATCGTGTACCCGGTGGCGACGCCGTCGTCAACCACCAGCGCCGTTTTGCCGCTCACATCAGGGGCGGTATCAACGCCACGGTACTTCAGATAGCGGCGTTTTATCTCTTCTTTTTGCAGCTCGGCTTCTTCCCGGATATAACGGTCGCTGACCTCGTAGAGCCTGACCGTGTTCTCATCCAGCAGCAGGTTGCCATCTGAGTCTACCGAGCCAATCGCCAGCTCTGGATTTAATGGGGCTCCAATTTTACGTGTCACCCAGACGTCAAGCGGCAGCTTTAGCGCCAGCGCAATCTCCAGGGCGACAACGACGCCTCCCCGAGGCAAACCTAAAACAATGCCGCCAGTCCCATCAGCGAATGATTCCACCAAAGAGACCATCCGTTGACCCGCGTCTTTTCTGTCTTCAAAAAACATTCTTCCCCCGTAGTTGCAGCACGAAGTTTGACCTGCACTTACGTATTACGCGGCTCGAGCAAATATTACCTGCATCGTTCCCAAAAAACAGCATCAAGTTCTTAAACAAGCAACCCGCCCGTGGCCCTGGCTCCCATTGACAACCACTCCGGATGGGGAGCGTCAGGCAAAAATCTGGCGGCGCTGGCGATCATGGCGGCGTTGTCCGTGCAAAGCTCCGGTGGCGGAATCCTCAAGCTGATGCCGCGTGAAGTACATTCCTGCCCCAGCCGCCGCCGCAGCACGGTGTTGGCGCTTACACCACCGGCAAGACAAATTTGACTGCAGTTCAGTGATCGGGCAGCGGCGATAACTTTTTTAACCAAGGCTGAAATTACTGCTTTTTGGTAGGATGCAGCGATGTCAGCGCGGCGCCGCTGAACCATTTCCGCGCCGGCATCCCTCAGGTAATAGTAAAGGGCGGTCTTCACGCCGCTAAAACTGAAATCAAAATTTCCGGCGCGGTCAAGGCCGATGGGAAAACTGGCAAAGGCGGGGTCTCCAGAAGACGCCAGGGCGTCCAGCGCTGCGCCCCCCGGGTAATCCAGGCCCAACAGCCTGGCGCCCTTGTCGAGCGCCTCCCCGGCCGCATCATCAAGCGTTCGGCCTATCAATCTGAAATCACGTTCCGCGGCAACGTAAATCATTGAAGTGTGGCCTCCGGAAGCAATCAGGCATAAAAAGGGAGGCGATGCGGGCTCGGGCTGCAGATAATTAGCGGCGATGTGGCCTTCCAGGTGACTTACCCCGACCAGCCCGGCGCCGCATGCAAATGCGATCGCCTTGGCCGTGGCTACGCCAACCAGCAAGGCTCCGATCAGCCCCGGCCGCGTTGTCACAGCAAGGCGCCGGATCTGCCCCAACTCCACGCCCGCTACGGTCAGCGCCTCGGCCACCACCAGATTTATCAGCTCGAGGTGGCGCCTCGAAGCTACTTCCGGAACCACACCGCCATAACGGGCATGGAACCGGGTTTGCGAGGAAACAATGTTAGCCAGCAGATTATCCCCATCGAGAATGGCGGCGCAGGTGTCGTCACAGGAAGTTTCAATAGCCAGGATCAAGCCGACATGTCCTCTGAATCCTTCCACATGATGAGCGCATCCTCTCCATTATCACTGTAATAACCTTTGCGCAAGCCCGTGCAGATAAAACCGAAACTCTCGTACATTTTAATGGCGCCGCGGTTGGACTTTCTCACTTCCAGCGTATAACCGCGGTGCTTTGCCTGGCCGCATAGCTCGAAAATCTGCTCCAGCAGCTCCGTGGCGATATATCTGCGGCGGTAACCTTTGTTAACGGCCAGATCGAGCAAATGCCACACCTCGACATACTGAGTGGCAATCGTATAGCCGACCACGCGGCCGTCAACTTCAGCCACCAGGCATATGCTTGCGTCTTTGGCAATCTGTGTTAAAAAAGTATTGGCGGACCAGGGCCGAGGGAAGGAAGACTCTTCAATCTGAATAACTTCCTTCAGGTCAGCGAGGCGCATGGGCCTGATTATTGCCATGGCTGTCTCTTTCTCAAGAGTACGGTCTTGTCTGCGTCCGGCTCCCTGACGTACTCAGGGAGCACCTCCATAAGATCCTGCGGGCTGTACTTTTTTTTACATCCTGCTTCCGGTAAATGATGAGCCGCCTGCACCTGATGGCGCTTGTCCTGAGGCGGCAGCGCCTGAATAGCCGGCGCAGAATAAAAGATCTCCGGGTAAGCAAGCACGCCGTCGCCGGCGGCGACCATGGGGCCGGAAGCCGCCTTCGTGACAACTTCCACCAGATCTCCCGGATCCAAACAATAAATCTCCGAAAGCGGAGTAACCTTTCGGTTGTGCTTTCTGTAAATTTGGGCGAAAACCTGGCCGCGCCGGGCATTGATCGCCGCCATCAGCAGCGGCTGGCCCTGCAAGCCCGGGGAACCGGCCGCGCCAGCCGCAAGCGCTGCCAGCGAGCTTGACCCCTGAAGCGGAATACCGAGCGATTGGGACAACGCCCGGCAGGTTGCAATGCCAACCCTGAGGCCGCTAAAATTTCCCGGCCCGGTTCCGACGGCGATAAACTCCAGCCGGCGGGCATCAATATTTTGCCGGCCAAGCAGCTGCTCGACAGCAGGAAACAGCATCTCCAGATGCGACCTGCCTGCCTCGAAAGAGATGCTGCCAATTACATTTTCGCTATTGCCTAGCGCAATACTACAAATTTCAGTGGCGGTGTCAATGGCGAGTGCCAGCAACAAGCTCCTCCAGGCTTTTTTTCAGGTCTTCCCTGGGCCGCAAAAATGAAATGCGGCGGCTATGCTCATCAACATGCTCCAGCTTCACGACAACAGCCGGCTCTTCCAGAAAAAGCTTTGCCTGCTCCGGCCATTCGATAAAGGTAATGGCGTCCTTATCAAAGAAAGGCTCCAAATCAACAGCGTCATCAGCGTCAAAGCCGTCAAGCCGGTAGAGGTCAAGATGATGAATGGTTGCCCGGCCGGCATAGGTTTGAGCAATTGTAAAGCTGGGGCTGGTCACGAGCTCGCCAACCCCCAGTTCATGAGCGGCGGCCCTGATAAACACGGTCTTGCCGGCACCAAGCTGACCGGAAACGAAAACAACGTCGCCTGGTTTAAGCAGCCGCGCCAGGCTGGCCGCCATTGCTGCCGTCACGGCCACGGAGCTTGAGACAATGCTCAACATCAAAACAGGCCCAGTTGCCCGCCACCGGCATCGTCTTTAATGCCCCCTTCCGCGCCGGTCTCACTTTCTGCCACAGGTTTAGGATGCCTGCTGTCATCCTTCGGTCTTCGCCGGGCCGCCCCCCGCGCATTTGCCCCAATAATAACGGCGAGCCGGTCAAAATCTGCTTCCAGTCCTTTTAAGTTTGACGGCGAGTAAAGGGCGGCGGCCGGATGAAAGACAGGAAACAACAGCGCCGGCTGCTGAGGGCCGGGCATTTTCTGCAGGGCGCCGTGCACTCTGGAAATGCCATCCGGCCTGCCGCTCAGAAGCTTGGTGGCGAAGTTGCCTAAAGTGCAAATGACGCCCGGCCTGACCAGAGAGATCTGCCTCTCAAGAAAGGCCCGGCACTTTTCGATCTCGTCCGGCTGCGGATCACGGTTACCGGGTGGACGGCATTTTAGTACGTTAGCGATGTAAACATCACCGCGGCTCAGGCCCATCTGACCCAGCAGCCTGTCAAGCAGCCCGCCAGCCTTCCCCGCAAAAGGCTCGCCCAGCCTGTCTTCGTGGTAGCCAGGAGCCTCGCCCACAAACATCAGCCCGGCAGAGCAGCTGCCGGCGCCAAAAACAGTGTTGGTGCGGCTTGTGTGGAGTGAGCACCGGCGGCAGGAGCCGACCTCCTGCCGGAGCGCTTCCAGGGCGCCTGAGCGCGAGCGGGCGTCAGCCACAGCTGGAACAGGCGCTACTTGAACAGGAGCCGCAATTTTTCCCAGAGCTACCGCCAGCACCCTGGGACGAAAATGAAAACGAGGAGAGCAACCGGTCCAGCTCAGTCGAGCCGCAGGCAGGGCATGCCAACCCCGCCTCAGCATCGGGCGACCGAACCAGCTCTTCAAACCCGCTCTGGCAAGAGCGGCAATAAAATTCATAAATTGGCATGATAATCTAACCTATGTTTTATCCTGCAAAACAAGGCGTTACTTAAATCGCCCCGCTCAATTTAACTCTAGTTTATAAAAATGGCCTTTGCAAGAATGCCGCCCGTGCATTATTCTTTTTAATAATGGTTTGAAGTAACCTTGAGTTTGGCAATGCAGATCAATTCCAGCCAGCCAATGTCTGGTATCTCCCTGAGAACTGGAACGGAGGAAGACTGTGCAAAACGTCCTAAGCGAAAGTCCTTTCGGCGCCGGCGGCTTCGCCGGCTCACTCACCGGCCAAGATAAAGGTCGCACCAACCTTCCCCCGGGCACGGGCGCCTCTGGGGGGGCCACAACTGTAACCCGCACCATTGCTGATATCCGCGCCAGGATGGAGGCGTGCGCAAAAGATGGTGTGCTTGTCGGCCTCGTGCCTACCATGGGATTTTTTCATGAGGGCCATTTGAGCCTGATGCGTGCCGCCCGCCCCGAATGCACGCTGGTGGTGGTAAGCATTTTTGTAAATCCGATCCAGTTTGGCGCCGGCGAGGATTTTAACACCTATCCGCGCGACTTTGACCGCGACTTTGAGATGGCCGCCGCCGCGGGCGCCGACATCATCTTTGCGCCGGCGGCAGCCGAGCTTTATCCTGACGCCTTTGACACTATGGTTGTGCCGGGAAACCTTGCCGAGGGCCTCTGCGGCGCCGCCCGCCCCGGACATTTCCGGGGCATTGCCACCGTGGTCGCCAAGCTGTTTAACATCGTCAGGCCCGGCATTGCCTATTTTGGCCAGAAGGACGCCCAGCAAGTCGCAGTGATCAGGCACATGGCCCGGGACCTGAATTATAATGTGGGAATCAGGGTATGCCCTACTGTCAGGGAGCCGGACGGGCTGGCAATGAGCTCCCGGAATATTTACTTAAGCAAAGATGAGCGCAGCCAGGCGTCCGTTCTTTACGAAGCATTGCTTGAAGCAAAGGCAGCCGCGTCCGCCGGCCAGACAAGCGCAGCCGGCATAAGGCGGCAGATAAAAAGAAAAATCGCCAGCCAATACCTGGCAGACCTGGAGTATGTCGGAATTGTAAGCCCCGATACACTGGAGCCTGTCTCTGAAATAAAGGCAGAAGTTCTGGCCGCCGTGGCCGCAAAGTTTGGCCGCGCCAGGCTGATTGATAGCATGACCCTGTCACCGGGAGGAGACAATGCTTAGAACAATGCTAAAAAGCAAGATTCATTGTGCCACGGTTACGGCTGCCAGAATTGAGTATGAGGGCAGCATCACTATTGACCAGGATCTGCTCGAGGCTGCCGGCATCTTTCCGTATGAGCAAGTCCATGTCCTGGACCTGGATAACGGCGCCCGTCTGACCACCTACGCCCTGCCCGGCGGTTCCGGCGAGGTCTGCATAAACGGCGCCGCCGCCCGGCTTGTAAGGACTGGCGACCGGGCCATCATATTGGCTTATGCATCATTGCAACCCGGGGAGCTGGAAGAATTTGAGCCACTTGTGATCCGGGTGGATGAAAATAACAACCCTGTTTCAGCGGCCAAAATACAGCCGGCATTGAACCAGGCCCAAGGCAGGCTCCGGCAATGACTGTAAAAAAGAAGCCTCAGGCTGGCGGCTCCGAAGGGGTGTACACTCATGAGCTTGAATATTTGCTGCGGGAAGAACTTGATCTTGCCGACATAACCGCCGGCGTTGCCGCGGCGGTAACAAAAAGTGGCTTCAACAGCGGCTCGGCAACGGTTTTCGTGCCGGGAGCTACCGGCGCCGTCACTTGCCTTGAGTATGAGCCGGGAGTGATCGCTGATTTTAAAGACGCGCTGGAGCGGATTGCGCCGCGCTCCATGCAATATGAGCACAACCGCTTCCAAGCCGACGGGAACGGCCATTCCCATGTGCGGGCCGGGCTCCTGGGGCCTTCGTTGGCCATCCCGTTTGTGGATGGGCAGCTGACCCTGGGGGTTTGGCAGCAGGTTACCCTGGTTAATTTTGACAACCGCAGCCGCAGGCGGCGGGTCATCGTTCAGGTCATCGGCGCCTGACTGTCACAGTGGCTCCCGTTCTCCAACTTGCACTTGATTTTCTCGACCTCCCCCGCGCCCTGGCCGTGGCTGCAGAAGCCGTCCGTGGCGGCGCAGACTGGCTGGAGGCAGGCACGCCGCTAATTAAAAGCGAGGGGCTGGAAGCAGTGCGCGAGCTGAAGCGCAGCTTTCCCGGCAGGGTGATAGTGGCCGACCTGAAAACGATGGACGCAGGCCGCTTTGAAATGGAATCGGCGGCAAAAGCCGGCGCCTGCATAGCCGGGGTCCTGGGCGCCGCTTCTGATGCAACCATCACTGAATGCATCGAAGTTGGCGGCAATTACGGCCTTGAGATCATTGTTGACATGATTGAGGTGCCGGATCCTGTACAGCGCGCCCGCGAGGTGGAGCAGATGGGCGCCGATTATATTGGCATCCATACCGCGATTGACCAGCAAATGCGCGGGGAAGCCCCCATGGACCTGCTGCGCCGGGTGAAGGCGGCGGTGGAGATGCCGGTTGCCGTCGCGGGCGGCATCAATTCAGAAACGGCCGCTGAAGCAGCCCGGGCGGGAGCCGATATCGTCATTGTCGGCGGAGCAATCATCAAGGCCGCCGATGCCGAAGCCGCGGCCCGCCAGATAAAGCAGGCGATATCAACAGGCAAAGGCGTAAAGACCACTCTCTACAAACGGGCAACGGTCAAATCGATTCGCACGGCGCTGGCGCATGTGTCCACAGCCAATCTCTCCGACGCCATGCACAGAAGTGGAGATCTCCCCGGCTTAAAACCTGTCTTTCCTGGAATCCGGCTGCAGGGGCCGGCGTTGACCGTGAGGACTTTCCCCGGAGACTGGGCCAAGCCGGTGGAAGCCATCGACCTTGCCCGCGAGGGAGATGTGCTGGTGATCGATGCCGGCGGTGCCGGCCCTGCTGTCTGGGGCGAACTGGCCACTCACAGCGCCCTCAAGCGCGGCCTGGCAGGGGTTATCATTATTGGCGCCGTCAGGGACACGCCGGAAATTCGCGAGCTTGGATTCCCCGTCTTTGCAAGCATGGTGACGCCCACGGCCGGGGAGCCAAAAGGGTTTGGAGAAATTGGTGTGCCAGTGATGGCCAGCGCCGTCAAGATCAATCCCGGGGATTGGCTTGTTGGCGATGACGACGGCCTGGTCCGCCTGCCAAAAGCAAAGGCGGCCGAGATTGCCAACCGGGCGATGGACGTGCTGGAGCGGGAAAACCGCCTGCGGCGCGAGATAGAGGACGGCAGCACGCTCAGCCAGGTCGCCTACCTGGAAAAGTGGGAAAAAACCTAGCGCTTAATCAAGTTCAAGAACTTCATAAACATCTGCTTTGCGGCCGGCCGCAGTAAATAAAATACGCCTATTGAAATAGGCTCTAGAGGAAATCACTGGTTTCTACTATCATCCCGGCCAACTGGGCCATCTTCACATTGCGGCAGGAGCTTTGTTTCTGCAGCAGCTTGAAGGCTTCCTCCTCAGAAAGTCCCTGCCGTTTCATGATGATGCCCTTGGCCCGTTCCACCAATTTCCGCGTTTCCAGCGCCTCCTGCAAGGTGTCCACCTCTTTTCTGAGCCGCTGAAGTTCGCTGAAGCGGGAGGCCGCCAGGGCGATGGCGGGCCTCAGCGTTGCCTCCATGACGGGCTTTGTCAGGTAAGACGCTACCCCGATTTCATTGGCTTCCTTGACTAAATCTTCTTCGCTAAAGGCAGACAATATGATGATCGGCATTGGCGTTTTTGTCAGTATGGCTTTGGCCGCGGCGAGCCCGTCCATTCCCAGCATTTTTATGTCCATGATAGCCAGATCGGGATTTGTCTTGGCCGCCATGGCGACCGCCTCGGAGCCTGTTTTGGCTTTTCCCACTACCTCATGCCCAAGATGCGCAAGCATCGTCTCCAAACCCATTGCCTCCAGCGCCTCGTCTTCGGCGATCAGTATTTTAAAGCTTTTCACGGCTAAGCGTCTCCCCCGCCCTGTTGACTAACTGGCGCACGTAAGCGTTCAGGCAGGAAGAGGGAGGCGGATGTCTGCTTTACAACCATTGTCAAAACTGATATCCCAGTCGCCACCCAGATCGTCCCTGACTAGATTATTAATGATCTGCGTACCCAGGCCCTGCCCGGACGTCGCTTTGGGGCCGGTTGATTCCGAGCCTGTGTCTCTGTAACCAATTCTTATTATATCATTGCTTTCTCTATTGAAAAAAATAGAGACATGTCCTCCCTGCCCGCCGAAACCATGTTTCATGCTGTTGATGATCAGCTCATTAATGATAATAGCCAGCGAGGTCGCCAGCTTTGCCGGCAGCTTGAATTCGGGTCCCCGGACCTCGAGCCCGATTTCGGCGGCGCTGTTTGCCGCAACCGTTGAGAGGGCAACCTGCCGGATCATGTTTACGATTTCAACATCGCTATTGGTCTTGCCTGTCAGCAGGCGCTGCACCTGAGCGATGCTGTTAATTCTGGTGAGATTGTCCCCGATCACTTTGATCGCCTCTGGGCTGTCCGATTTGATGAGCTGCATTGACAAAACCGAACTGAGGGCGGCGAGGTTATTGGCAATCCGGTGCTGGGTCTCCATCAGCAGGGTTGCCATCTGATCACTGCGCTGCTTTTCGAGGCTGATCTCTCTAGACATATTATTAAAGTTATCGGACAAAACCGACAACTCATCCCGCCGTTTTTGTGGCGGCAAATTGATGGCCTCGCCGGCGGCCATGCGCTGGCTCGCCTCTGTAATTCTTTCAACAGGACGGCTGACCAGGCGCGCCAGGTAATGGGCGATGAAGAGCCCGATGGAAAGAGCAGCGACGACCAGGCCCAGCAGGGGGCTATTGGAACCGGAGCTGCCCTGAGCGGGCTCCTCAACCACCAGCGCCGCTGCCGTCTTGCCGCTCAAACCGGCCAGCGGATAAAAGCCCTTTCTCAGTGAAGTTCCGGCGGCAGAAGTCGTCCTGGCTATTGTTTGGCCTTGAGCAAGGGCATTAAGATCCTGACCGGAAAGCGGAAAAATGGCAACCGCGGGACCATTCCAATGCGCGCCATCCAAGAAAATCCAATAGGCGCGGTCCGGGCCTCCTTTGATTACGTCGACGGCTGAGGAAGCATCAACCGATACGGACAGAAGGCCTACGGTTGCCCCTCCATTCTTGACTGGCGAAAGCACCGTCGCTTGCGGTCTTCCGTCTTTTACGGTCAGGCCGGAATAAGCGCGGCCGCTTTGCAACGATGACAGGCCCAAGGCATTAAAATAAGCGTTTACATCAGTTATATAGGAAGCCACTGCCCTGTCGGGAATCGCCCTGCCGTCGCTGCCGGTTGCCGGACCCATTGCCACAACTCCCCGGCTGGCGATGTCTGCCATGACGTTCGGCGTTTCGGCCGCCAGGTTGACGACCGCAAGCGACCGTTCCAGGCGCCGGTCGAACTCCTGCTTCACCACGTTATATGATTCGTCCATCCTCAAGGAACTTTCTTGCGCGCTCCTGTCTCCAGCCTGATTGAACGAGTAAAAAGAAGCAAGGGCGAGAATCACCGAAGCCAAAGCCAGGTATGAAAGCATCAGCTTCAGATGGAGCGGAAAAAAGCGCCTTCGCATCAGGGGAACCGACTGCATCGTGAGGCTCAATTCAATTCCCCCTGCTCATGATGAAATCAGTCCGTTATAGAAGCGACGGAGCTTTGAGTCCTACGAGGGAGTTTGAGCAAGATGAATCTTTCTGGCATAACCCAAGAAGGATGAAATCGCGACAAATGCGCAGACGATACCCAGTAGAGGAAGCGTCGCCATAGCCAGCGGCATCAAACCAAGGTTGGCCTGAAGTCCCTGGCCGCCGGCAGGAGTTGCCTGCAAGGCCGGGCCTTTGCCGTGGCTAATTTCCAGGCCCAGAGCCTCCAGTCCAAACATGGTCAGGAAGCGGAAAGGCCTTGCCTCAAGGATGCGCAGAAGATCATCTTTAAGGGCGGTCAGATCGATTCCTTTGTTTCTCGTGCTGACGTTAAAGTCAGGAGGCATGGGAGGGTCAACCCCGGGGGAATGGGCGCCGGGAACATCAGGAATGCCGGGCGGCAACTGCGGAGACGTGGTCAATCCACCTGTGCCTGGTATAGCCGCGCCCGCGCCAGGGGGGAGATCAGAGGTCACTCCGCCTGATAGGTTGGTGACGACAGCCCCTGTGATACCGCCCGGCGTCTCAGACGGAACCTGAGGAGCAGCAGGCAAATCTGCTGGCACGCTGCCGATTTGGCCAGTAACGGCGCCAGTTGTACCGCCAACTTTCTCAGGCAGATCCGGGGGGATGGAAGGCAGCGACGACCTCAAGGCTCCGTCCGTTGGGGGAATGCTCAACGTTTGGGCATAAACCGCCGGCGTAATCAGAAGCAAAAGAAAAATGCAAACAACAGCTGAAGCCGCAACTTGCAAATGGAAGTTTCGCATGCTACCCATTGACCCACACTCACCCACCCAAGTGGTTAACTTCCAACACCCCCGCATTGGAAGCGTGAATAAGTAAATTTTAACCTAAAAAATCCCGTCTGGCAACAAACATTCTGCCTTCTCTTTAAAGATCAGTCCTCATTTTGCTTGCGCCTTTCCCGGTTGTGCTTTGCCGGGTCAGCCCCACCAGCAGAAAGATGATGAGACCTCCCAGCAAGGCAGACCAAATGGCCAGCTCGGCCAGCCTGGAATCGGAAACAAGCCGCGGCAGCCAGACCTCTTTGGCGATTATATTTGCATCAAGCCAGCTCGAAATCCTGTCACTCCAAAGGGCAGTAGGCAAATATCCCGCCAGAAGGCCCAGAAATGCAAAAAATGCAGTTCCATATCCAAGTCCCAGCCGGGAATAGGAGCGCAGATCACTCCCCAGCATCATAATGCTGCCAACAGGCAGCAGGAGGGCGCCCGCCACATGACCAATGTTTAGATCGTTAGTCAAAAGACCCGGCGGCGGTTGAGCCGTTCCGTGGACGACCCAGGTCACCAGGGCGCTCAGGCCAAAGATGGCAACCGCTACAAGCCATCCCTGCAAAAGAAAAAAATTTTTAAGCAGCAAGGAAGTCCGGGCGCTGATGCCAAGTCGCTCGAGATATGCGCCGGAAAAAGTGTGGATCTCGGGGACCAGCATGCTCCATTCCACTCCAAAGCCTGTTCCCGCCGCAGCCAGTCCCAACAAGGCGCCGAGCCCAAGACTGGACAATGAGAGATCGTTTTTCAGAAGGATAACAACTGCAAGCCCGGCAATCAGGGCCAAAGCGGTTCCGCGCAAGAGGAAGGAAATTGCCCGCCCGGATCCTGTTTTGCCAAGCCGGTCTCGATTGCTGAACTCGCCATAATCGCCAAGACTCTGATCCAGTTGGTAATAAGGGGTGACGTTAAAAACAGAAAGGATCTCCAGCGATATGAAAAGAAAGGGAATCGAAAGGGCCACTATCAGCAGGCTGGGAGTCTCAAGCAGGGCCACGCCGGCAACCGTGTGGTAAAGGAAATCCCCTCCCGCCAGGTTGGCCCCGGCGCCAAAAAGGAAACCGCCCGCGCCGGCAATTGCCAGCACCCTGACCGGATATCGCACCCAGGGGCGCTTGCCTGCCTGGATAAATCCGAAGGCGGCGGCGGCGACGAAAACGCCAAGAAAAACAGGGTCTATATTGACCGGGAAAACCCGGTCATACACGTTGAAAACGCCGGTATGCTTTTCCAGGAAGGCGGCCAGCTCACCCGGCGCCAAAACCAGGTTGATCGGCCGTTCATTCAAGACATAATAAATCGATTGGCAGATCCCAATGGCGAGGCCTGCCAAAATGAACTTCCAGCCCTTTCCGTTTTTCATCATTTGCAGGTTAGGGAAATTTTCATTTTTGCCCTTTTTTTAAGCATCTTTGCTTTGCTGTCGTCATTTTAGTTTGGAAGTTACTACAGCATTCACTTTGTCGCAACTGCCGGCGCCGCTTGACGTTTGAAAAACAGAAAGCTGCAAATGCGCACAAAGAATTGCCGGTTACGATCGTAACCGGCAATTCTGGGGGTGGGGAAGCTTTTTAACCTCGGCCTTACTCTAATTCCCGTTAACTATGTTTATGATCAGCAGTTCATTTATTTATTTCCTGCATGGATCCCAGCCGGCACTTTTTTCCGGCGGCATTTGTCTTCGAGCCTGCCGACCGCCTATGTGACGCAGCCGGCAACCGAAGAAGAGACCAGACAGGGTATCGTTGAAAAAGACGACCCAAACGTACGCAGCGGGTATTTTCCCTGTGCGTCCCTGATTCCTTGGGTGACCACGATTTTGTAATTCATGCCTGCGTTCAAGCCGGAGGCCGGCGTGATTGTTATCTGGCCGGCGCCCGCGTCATAGCTCACCAGGGTATCCACGGCTTGACCTTTCCCATCAATCAAGTAAACCGTGCCGCTGCTAACCGAAGCAGGGTCGAGCAGCTCGGAAAAAGTGAGCGTGATTTTTTGGTCCAGAGGCACGTTCCCGGCCCCGTCTGAAGGTGAAGCCGAAGCAGGCTGAAGCGCAGAATCGAGCGGTACTGCTCTTCCCGTCGCCTGCGCTATCGCCCGGTCAATGCTAATAAATCCGGCACCCACCTGATAGGCGCCATAACCGGGCATGGGCTGAGCTGTGCCGGTAAGAAGGCTCTTTACGTCATCGGGGGTTAGTGACGGATTAGCCTGCAGTAACAAGGCCACCGATCCTGTGACAAATGGCGTCGCCATGCTGGTGCCGCTCAGTTCCGCGTAAGAAGTGTAATAAGGAGAAGTAACGGGCATGCCCAGAGGATTGGTCAAAGCAACAACCGGCGTGGTCGACCTTGCCGAAACGATGTCTACTCCGGGTGCAGTCAGCGAAGGATGCTTGTCTGGATCGTTCGGGACGCCGATGGAAGAAAACCCGGCCAGGGTGGTCCCGTCTTTGACCGCGGCTCCGACGCCGATGACCCAGGGAGCAATAGAATAAGGATTCAGAGTATTCTCGGACGGCCCATCGTTGCCGGCGGCAAACACTACCGTGATGCCCTTGTCGTGCAACAAATGAGTAGCAATATTTATGGGGTCGTCGGCAGAAAAAGCCCCGGTTGTGCCCCAGCTGGCATTGACCACGCGGATATTATATTGCCGCTGATGGGCCAGTATGTAATCAAACCCTTCCAGAGCGTTTATGATCACAAGTGTTTCCCCGGCGCTGATGCCAATAAGGTTGGACTTGGGGGCCACCCCTGTAAAATAGCCGGAAGAGGCGGTGCCGTCTCCCCCCGCGATTCCCGCCACATGCGTGCCGTGGCCGCTGGTCGTATCAGTGTCGGGCACATTCTCCACATAAACTGGCTGGGTAGCGGGGAGCGAACTGTTGGTATTTGCCAGATCTCCCAGAGCGATCTTCACATTCTGGACTGTCCGGGTGGGAAAGCTTAGGTCGGGATGGGTGCCGTCGATCCCGGAGTCCAGTATGGCTACGCCGACGCCCGCCCCGGAAAAACCAAACAGGTTCGCCTGGCGGCTGCCGCCGATGAGAGGCACGGCCTCGTGCAGATAATAATGGAGCTGGCGGTCAGAGTAGATGGAAATAAGCCCCGGAAGTCCGGTAAGCTGCCCAATTTGGGCTGCGCTGCCGCGAACGACCAGCATGGGAAGCTGTGAATACTGGTACGCCAATATTCCTCGGGACTCCAGGCCGGCGACTGTATCGGCAGAGGGTTTGCCATTGAAGCTAAGTACTGCCACAATGCTGCTGCCGCCGGCGTCCAGTTGTTGCTGAAGCAGAGGATCAACGGAGACGGCGGCCATGGCGGTGGCTGTGCTGAAAGGCAAGAGGGCGGCGGCAGCCAGGACAATTATTGCCACGGCATGTAGCCGGTGCCTGCTGCGGATTCGGCCCTCCCGGATTTCCCCACTGCTCAATCTGTTTATCAACCCTTTATAAAGCAAATTCATGGTTGTGCCTCCGGCTAGTTAAATTGTTTTGGCGCATCAGGCGATACTATTACTGTCGTGGCAGCGGCAGGCAATATCCCCCCGGCAAGGCCATGCCGTTGCATGGTGCGACTGTGAATGACCAGGAAAAGGCAGTTGCCATTGGATTCCCACCTGTGTCCTTGACTCCTGTCGTAATCGTGGCCGTATATGTCGTTCCCATGGTCAAGCCGATTAGCGGATTCAAAGTCGCTGTGTTTGTCTGGCCATCGTATGAAACTCCCGCCAGCACCTTGTCGCCGGCAGGATCGGCAAGGTAGAAATTCGAGCTGGTGACGGTTGTTTCGTCAACAGCTTTGGAGAAAACTGCGCTCACCTTCGTGTTGGCGGGGACACCTGTCGCCCCAGCGGCCGGATCGGTTTTAGTCACGGTGAGCGGCCCGGGCAGATATCCTCCGGGGGCGCTGCCCTTTACCAGCGGGTAACTGTGGCTATCCTTGGAGGCGTCGTATTTCTCGCCGTAGGCCGCATTCCAACTTGGCAGCCCGAAACGGATCCCCGCAGTCCATGCCGGCGAAGATGAGGTTGATTCGTAACCCAGCATATTTAAGCCCACGGCAACCAACTGGGATTCGTGATGGGTATTCCCGTACACGATGATCTGCTTGCCACGGGGAAGCTCTTCCAGATAAGGATAGGCTCCGGAGGAGCTATCCTTGGCAAACATGGTCTGCCAGGGAATGTTGATCGCTCCGGGCACATGCCCGGCGTTGTAATCGGACGGATCCCTCACATCTACATACGTTTTAGTTGAAGGATCTTCACCGGATGAGGGTGAATAGCCGCCACCGGGGGTCTCGGTTGCGGCGGCGTTGGCTGCCTGGGCAACGGTAGTTCCTGGTGCAATCGTCGGATAAGGATTATTAAGCGTAGGCTGAGTAGTGGTGGTGCTCACCGCGTTGCTGTTGGAATAAGTGGGCGCGCCGCTTGTTCCGTTCCAGGAAAGCATGCCCCATTTCAAGCCTTTTACCTTGTAACCCAGAGATCCGAGAGCCATTGCCGATATCTGTTCCGTATGCCCGGTATAGCATTGAACGACGACCAGATCGTTATTGTGCTTGGCGATCTCATTGTTAATCGCCGTCAAATTGCCAGGCTGAGTTACGTTCTGATAAGGAATGTTGATCGCTCCCGGGATATGCCCGTTCGAATAATCCGTGGCGCTGCGAACGTCTATTATGGTAGGGCCTTTTCGGTAATCGTCGCCTTGGCTCCCCAGTTTCCCGTCGTGATCCGTATCAAGCAATTTGAACAGATCGTCAGCGCTGATCGTGGCTGGAGAAGTGTCGCTTGAAAAGTAAAGGTAGGCATTCAGACCTGACAGGTAAGACTGGACCGCGCCGGCAATGGTAGTGAATTCGGGTCCGGGCGGTGAATTATAAGCTGCGTTTGCGGCTCCGGGGCCGGCCCCGAGTCCTCCAAGGCTGGTCAAAATTAAAACCGCTATCAGCGCCGGAAGCGCAAGGCCGATTGACAATTTCTTAAGGCTGCTTAATTTCAAGCCAGGCATGGTTCCTCCAATAAAAAAAGGCCCTCCCCAATGGCAATGCCATCGCAGGAAGGGCTTTCATAACCTGCTGTTCCCACCCCCGTCGGCAGAAACAGCTATTAAATTTGAGAGTAGTATAAACCCGCCCCGGGCCCCTGTCAATACATCGATTACTTCCCTACACAAATCTAACTGATCATACAGTTTATTCAGGAAACTGCTCGGGGCTTGCCTCGCTCTGCCTAAGTCCGGCCGGCTCGGGCGGAATCTGAACAAGTTGTATGATCAGTCAAATCTATTTGATCACTTTATAAATATATACATGGTCAAGCTCACGATTGGAAAAAGAATACGGCAGCAATCCCCAGCGATGACCGTAAAAACCTGCTCCCGAGGGAGGATTGATTATTTTGAGAGGGATATTTCCCCAGATTATTTTTTCCCCCACCACCTCCACCCTTTTTGACAGATCATTCCCCAGAGGCAGCGATCCCGGAAGCAATGGCTGAAGAATTATGTCTCCGGGCCGGGGCCGCTTGTCATTAATCAACAGGTATCTAAAACCGTGCTGCTCCAAGTAATAACGCCAACCGAATTCACCGGTAAACCAGAAAGTGCCTGAGCCGGGAAACTCGGCCTGAAAAGGCTGCTGGGCGAAATTCCTGTAGCCTGCCGCCAGGTCGTAATCCGCCGCGGCAACCAGAAGGGTCAAAACTGCCGTAGCGGCCAGGGTCGCGCCCTTAAACCATAGCAGCGCCCTGCCGCTTCCAAATCGCTCACGTGCCTGAGCCGCCAAAAGAACAGCAATGGGGAAAAATGCCGGCAGCAAGTATTTAACTGCTGATTGATACAAAAGAACTCCTGTGTAAAAAATCACACCCGCTAGCCAAAGGCCCAAAAAAATCCAGTTTCGCCGCGACTTTTTATTTTTACGCAGCTGCTCGGCTAACCCGTAAAGCATCAGCCCGGCTGCAGGTAAAAATAATGACATCTGCAGCGCCTGGCCCCAAGGCGTCAAACCGGCCAAAGCGAGTAGTGCCGGAAACAAAACAAAAAGGGTGACCAGAATGGCAAAGTCCCAGATCTGCTTTCTCCGCGGCCAAAAAGCGGCCAAAACAGCGGGCGGGAATACGACAGCCCCGCCCAGAAAAAGGAACACACTTGAGACTTTAGGGAAAAATCTGGAGATTCCCGGCCCAAAGATGCTTGCGGACGATTGCGGGTGCAGGCGGGGAAGTTCTCCCAGGAAATGCCATCTCAAAGCAAGATAACCGCAGAAGATTACGGCCGCCGCCAGCCATGGAGCTGTCGCGCTCAAACTGAGCCGGCCAGTCACAATCGCATAAAGGAGCAGCAGCGGGATAAGCGCCAGGCTTTCATAGGAAGTAAAGAAAGCCAGCGCTGCGGACAAGCCTGACAGTGCCAGCAAAAAATTGCTGCGCTTATCGAGACCGTAAACGTAAGACGCCACGCTCCCGAGCCAGAAGGCCAGCATGGGCATGTCGCTCATAATGTCACTCGCCATAACCACAAACCCGGGAGATATCACCAGCAGCAATGCGGCAAACAAGCTGTCGCGCACGAATTTTCTCGCCAGGAGGTAAGCGGCCGCTCCCGCCAACAGGGTGAAAGGAACAAGAAACAGATGAAGCACTTTTTCATTCGAGCTGCCTGTCAACCGCTCCACCGCAGCGAGATAATAAGGCAGGAAAGGCGGATGAGTATCCGTAAACTGCTTCAGGTGCGCGCCGGCAAAATCATAATCGGAAATTCCATCTTTTAGTGGCGATGCCAGTTTTGTTTTGGCCAGACCAAGAAAATAAACCCCGTCCATGTGGACAGGCTTGTTAACAAAGGGCAGGGTCGCGGCGGCTACGGCCAGGAGCACAATGATGAGGTCGCGCCGCATCAGTTTGAGCCTCTCCGTCAAAGCCCAAGGTTACGGCTGTACAGAAACAGCATAATCGCAAAGCCAGCAATCAAGAGCGCCACCATCACCAGAGTTGCTTCAAATGTTCCGAAGTGCCTTGCTGTTTGGGATTGTTCCAGCTGATTTGGATAATTAATATCGAAATTGGCAACTGCATCGTATGCGCCGTTCCGCTGGCCGGTGACACTGATCTTCCAGACCCCCGCCGGAGAAAGCATGCTTTCCGGAAAAGTATAGCTGCCGTCAGCCGTCTGCTTTGTTGGTACAGAAACCGGTCCAATATCTTGTTCATTGTTCGTGGCTGCCACGATGACGTGTTGTACGTTAACCGGGTTTCCTGTGTTCATGTTTTTGAAAGAAAGCGCAAAAGCGTTTGGATCAAGCCGGTCTTCAGCCAAGGTGATATGCACATCTCTGTCCATGACAGTTTGCTCAAACGAAGCCTTGGGCGGTTCAGGCGGCGTTGTGATAATCAGTATGCTTGTTACAAAAAGCACGGCCACGCCCACAGCGGCTTCAGCCTTAAGCAAGTGATAGGAAAAGGTGAGCCTTCTCTCGGATTTTTTGCTGCCATTGGTGACCGGTAGCGAAACGGCGGTTTTGTCAACGATTACCTGTTGGTAGAGCCGCAGACCCAAAAGGACGCCGGCAAAGGCGGCCAACCAAATAAAATGAACTCCCCAATCTGAAGTAAATAAGTTAGAGAAGCCTTTCAGGTCAAGCCACACCATGTAGACGCCGGAAACACCCGCAACCCCAAGGATAACGGCGATGATTTTCGAAAACCTGGCCCGGAAAGCATTAGCAAGCCCGCTATTCGCCCTAAGCGCCGGCGCGAAAACCAGGGCCATCAGTATCACTCCTCCAACCCAAAGATCTTTTCCTGCAAGCTGGACAAATGTGATAAAGACCGAGAGGCTGGGATAAAACGGCTGCGCTGCGGAATGGCTGACCCGGGCCCTGGCATACTCCATCAAGAGAGCAAGAACCATTAACACAACTTCTTCATAGCAGACGTGGCTGCTAGAAAAGATTTTTTTACGCCGCAACCAGAACAATCCCGCAAACAAAGCCGCCAGGATAGTCCGGTACAGCGTATAGCTGCCGGCCAGAGTGCCGGCAAATATCTTAAAGGCTTGTGTGATTGGTATATTTTTGGCCTGTTCGAGATCGAAGCTCTTCAGTGCAAGATAGGCGATAGCGCCGGCAATGGTCAGGCCAGACCCAAAAAAAATCAGGAAAGAAAACTTTTTTTGCAGCCGCTTATCGTCAGGCAGCCCGAAGTTCCTGGCGGCTGGCCTCCAGGCGAATGCGAAAAGCAGCAGCCCTCCAAATATGATTGACTGCCCTAAAAGTTCCAACCAGATTGTAGATGATTCCTGAAGCGAGGAGCTGTATTGCACCATAGTCATATTCGCCATATGCATACCCGGCATATTCGCCATATTCTGATTTCCGGGCCCGGCGGCGGCTGTTGGGCGACCCACAGAAAATACAAATGCGCCTTTGGTAAAATGCCCGTCCTCGGCTGAGACGACCTGCCAGGAGACTGTGTAGGTGCCCTGTCCCCCGTCTTTTATGGCGGTGCTAAAGAAATGAGCGTCCCCGGAGTCAGTGGTTGCATGGCCATTATCGACACGGGAGCCGTCAGGAGCAAAGACCGTGATGCTGCTGGCCCGGGGATCGACCGTTTCGCTAAAGCCGATTCGCACCCTCCCTGGTGTTTTAGCGACAATCGATGAATTCTCGGGCTCGTAGCTTGTCGGCATGGCGTGGGCAAACGCCTGCCCCACAACTGCAAACAAAAAGATAGGGACGAAGAAGAGGAGAATCTTTTTTGGCAATTTGGCCCTCCCCGCTCTTGAATCATTAGCCCCGGCCCAGGGGCGGAATCCTGGTGCTAGCGAACCTACTCGGCACCGGGGCTATGATCATCAGTGTCACCCTGCACATTTAGCATGTGGTTGCGCCCATGCTTTAAGGGCGGCAACCCTTCCATTGAAACCGGTTTACTTGATCATTACTTTTTCCTCTTAAGCAGGGCACCGATGCTGATGCCAACAGCAATAACGCTAATGATTATTGCGATAATTCCCAAAACAGCGGAGCCAGACCACGATGCATTAGCAGAAGCGCTTTGGGCGCCGGCCAGGTCACGGAGCGTCGTGGACGGCTCCGGAAAGCCCAGATCGGCCTTGGCCACCGGACAACCAAAGGAACCAGAATCAAGCGTGCGCACGACCCCTGGCGAGACGGTCGCTGTATTGGTATTGTCAGGTTTTTCCGGGCTGCCTTCGGGGAGACAGCCGACGGTAAAATCAACCGGAACGCTGTTGATTGTACCGAAGATGCGGATAGATAGCGTGGTCTGAACCGTAGGATAAAAGGTTGTCGTGTACTCTCCTGGGGTATCGTCGGAAGCGTCCAGGTTAAAAGTTCTCTTTTTAGAACCTGCGCTTACTTCAGCTTTAAGCGACTTTTCCAGGCCAAGGACCGGCTTTGCATTTGGAGAGTCGAAATTGGCAGGGTCGGCCGGATCAGCTGTCTTGACAGTAAGGTCAACCCCTGTCTTGTCGTCAACAACTACAGGCTCGTTGAGCGTACCAATCTCGACAAGATAGGTCTGATTGCCTATCTTAAATATCTCGCGCTCGTGGGCAGAAGCAAGTGAAGGAAAAAACAAAACTGCAAATAAACCCGCCGCAACCAACAAAGGCAAGCCAAACAGGATTCGCTTTCTCCTCGGGACCTGCCCTCTACACTTTGAAGCTTTGTTTTCGTGCTCAGGTTGAACGTAACCAAATCTGTCTTCTCGCATTTCTTTCACCCTTTCCCTAGTGGCGTCGTTAAACCGGCGAGACTAAAAAAGCCCCCCACACAGCTCTGGTGAAGGGCTATCATAGCCTTACTGAGCGCACCTGCCTCCGCGGCAGAGCAGTTCAGATCAAAATTATAAAATTATATGAATTATATGATTATTGTAATCCGGTCCAGCGAGATTGTAAAGTAACAATTATTACTAATAGGCGTAGTTCTTAGAATCTATCTCAAAAGGCTGTTCGTAGCGAGGCAGAGCGAAAAGGCCATGGGCAAGGACAACGTCTGCTTTTGTGGCCTTTGCAGCCGGCCGCAGCAGAATATGCCTTTTGAGATAGATTCTAAGGACCAGTGTCGTTTCGGGCCTTTGGGGATGCCCAAAACTCGGAGGCTATCTTGGGCAGCACCTGCGAGCCGGCGCCACTCTTATCATTACTTGACCAGTTTACGACCCCTTGCGTTCGATCGCGGGAGACAACCACCTGGAAGATTTTCTCGAAGTGCTGCTGATCACTGGGAACAGAAGTATCTAAAGCATATGTCACAATCTTCACCCGGTCCACAGCAGGTTGCTTGAAGAGCACTTCCAGCAACCGGAAGCCGTATAGCTCGAAGACGGAGACCCTCCAGTCGGCCGAAGAACCATGACAGGCGCCGGGCTGGTTGTATTCGACTGTGAGGATATAATGGTGGTCGGGGGATGATTCTTGCACATTCGCAGTCCTTACCAGCGGCACAGTTCCTGAAATTGAATAGCCCAGGGTCTCGGCGGTTGCGGTTTTTACCGATTGCACCGTGACGGGAACATCGGGCCATTTCTTGGCAGCCGTTGCAGTGGCGGTCCGGGAGTCCTGTTTCGGGGCCTGGGACAGCTGGGCCGTGGAAGAGCCGCAGCCGGCGGCGGCTAAAGCCAAAACAACAATCATCAACAGCAAGACGCTGGTCAAGAACAGCAGGTCACGCTTCCTCCGCCGCGCCCTGACTAAGAGCCTATTTCGATAGGCGTATTCTGCTGCGGCCGGCTGCAAAGGCCATGGGCGGCGTCCTCGGAGCAAAAAGTCCTCGACGTACCCACAGGTACGACTGCGGGCTTTTTCCTCCTGCGTCCTTGCCCATGGCCTTTTCGCTCGGCCTCGCAACGAATTACCTATCGAAATAGGCTCTAAGTTTTTTATCCTATCATTGCTCATTGCTTTTCTCAATCAACGACAGGCTTATTTGTTTGATTGAGACTTACCTGCCGGTTTTATCACATCGTTCCGGCGCCCCGCCTGGAAGGCGGGGCGCCGGCAATTGCCAGGAATTCAACTTGAACTACTTGGCCGAACTCCTTGCAGCCACCTTTTTACTACTAGTTGCGGTCCCAGCCGCCGTCGACATTGACAACATCAACACCGCAGATGTCAGACAGCGTGCCAATGCCTGGGAAGTCGGCAGTGACGACTGGTTTCTCCTGGGTAGGGCCGTCAACATTGGGGCTGCCATCTGACTTGAAGACACGATCAACCAGAAGGTCACCCGTAGCGAAGTTGGCGCTTACCGCATAGCTGGAGATTGACTTGTCAGTGCGCGGTCCATCGGTCATGAAGCCCATCGAGTGGGACTCAACGCCGAGGCCGATGGTGATATACCCGAAGAACTTCTGACCATCGGTGGCGCTGTCGAGGACGATGAACCGGTTATTCGAGCCGTCGGCAATGAATTCATACTCGGTGCCGTTCGGCGCTGTGATTGTGCGGCTCTGGTGGCCCAACTTCGTCGCGAGCGGGCGGACATTCTTAAGCGCGTACTCGTGGTCACCCGTCGGCAAAGCCACGTCAACAGTGGTATCCCAAGTGTAGATGTTGTTGGTGTGACCGGAAGTCCAAGCCAGGTTGGGACCGCTATTTTCAGAGAATGACATGTCGCAGACGGTGCCGGTGGCGCCGAAGTAGCCGGCCTCATTGCCCTGGATGTCATGCAGGCTGTAATCGTGTTTTGACATGTCATAGAAGTAATTGAAGCCGGTGGCGATGTCGCCGATCTCCAGCAACCCTTTATTCGGATCCTGCTTGCCGTCCCTAAGATCCATCGAGCACATCACCAGGGCGCGCTTGGCTGGAGCATCCCACTGTGTCTGCTCCTGCCAGGTGCCGTTTATCTTCTGGTAGGCTTTCACGCCGCCGCCCTCGAAACCGTCGGCGTAGACAACGCCGTCTGGCGATATATAACCACCATGGGTCGAGAACTTGCTCACCAGTTCGGTGCCGGCCTTTGTGGCGCTGCCATCTTTAGCGATGTTCAGAGTCGTCAACTGGGTGCCGCTTGTCTGTCCTGAGGTCATAACTGTGATGGTATGAGGCACGTCATTGGCCCCGGTCCCGCTGCCGTATTGAGGAGAAGTGGATGAAGTGGAACCTGGCAGGCTAAGTCCCAAGCCTACGGCGGGAATGATCGCCAGGGCCCCTACAACCGTTAAGGGAATTATTAATTTCAGGTAATTTCGAAACACGTTTTTCCTCCCACGTCTGCGCTGTTCCATCTTGCTTTCGAACCCTAGCTCCCGTCAGCTTGACAGCGCTAATTAATGATAGAACCGCGTCCCCTTGTGTTGTTATCTTCTTTTTGTTATCAACCTCCTTCCTTCCCTTTCCTGTTTCAGTTTGCCTTTCTACCTGCCTCCTGACCGTTGCCGAGACTCCCTGCAGGCAGGGTCAAGTGAAACAAGCTCAGCTGACCGTGATAGTCAATTGTGATAGATACCAGTGGTCGCGAGCCAGATAAGGTAAAGGCGAATTGTCTCCATCCGCCAGTGTATCGCCGTTGACGGCGTTGGCGGCCACGTAGAGCGTGTAGGTGCCAGGAGCGGAGGGAGTCCAATCAAAGGTCCAGCTGCGTGAAGTCGTGCCAGACTGAACGATCTCATTATCCACGTTGGGTGCCGGGTTCTTTGTGTTCTGGCCTGGGGTCAAACCGCCGGCCTGGTTTCCGTTCTGATCCTCGATAGCCGCATCTATGCCCCCGTCGACTCCCAACGGCAAACTGGACGGGTCGAGTTGCACACTATAAGTCTCCTTCTGGCCCACGCTCGCTTGGGTAGCACCTGTGATTGTTACCTTTCCGGTGGGCTGGTCCGGCCCGGGCGGAGTCATGTTCTTGAGGTTGCCGCTTTGGGAACCGTGGCAGGGCGCGCAACCCGTCTTGTAGTGGCCGGGGGCACCGCCACTCATGCCGCTGGCGGACCCGGCGACGACACTGGTAAGCACAATGACTAAAACCGCCAGTATGATTGCGCCAATTATTTTCTTCATCGAATATCACCTCCCCAGTGCTCAAGACGTGGCCATGCTTTTAGGAAAGACGGCCACCTCATTTTTCAACCCACATTTGTTCCGGCCTCCGCGTGCATTTCCACAATCAGCCTTCAACCGCCGCCGGCAGACGGTCCAGATCGCCTCTAAGGAGCCGGATTGGTCCAGTTCCGGCAAAGAGCATCATAGACGGGGCCATAGCCCAGATTGTTCTGGCTTAAGGTCTGACATGCGGTAGGGTTTACTCCTCCAGCGCTGGCTGTACCTGCGCCGACTGCGAGAACAGTTAGCACCACCAGCACGCAGACCAAGACAAGAAGTCGCTTCATCTCCACTCACCTCCTTCTTCCTAGTGGCTCGGCCAGGAGACCTGTCAGGCTAGCGGATTTCCGCTGGTGAGCAAGATGCATGGCTGCAATCACGCACTGCAGGCCTGCACATCCCGGCATAACTCGGCAACGAAATAAAAAAAGCCCTCCCTACAAGCCGTTTTGCTTGTCTGGAAGGCCTCCATGGCCCTCGCGGCCGTCAACGACAACGACACCGCGAGCTATTATGTGGAAAAAGTATACTATCCCCAAGCGCAATATGTCAAGATAACGAATTGCCTCACCAGAAATCTACTCCAAACGGGTTCATTGCCTCACAACAAATCTACTTGAAATAATCCCGGTTTTCGGGGTCAGCAATGTTTTTTAACCGGTTTGCCCGCCTCCTTGATTTTGGCGGCCACAAAAGGAGGCATAAAACCTGCGGACCGCCCGGGATCAGAAATCCATTGGTTGTATATGGCCACGGTAGAGGGCGTTGATGAACTTAGTGCATTCATCCAGCATGTTCTTTTTTTCCAGAGCGAGGAGCTCCATGGCGACTACCCGACGGCTGGCTCTGCACAACCTCTCGATTAAGTGCAATTCGCAGTTTTCAGCCGAAACGTACTGCCA
>JAJYIM010000031.1 GCA_021790115.1 Actinomycetes bacterium
CCCCGCGACCACGTCGTTTCCGCCAAAGAC
This sequence comes from Actinomycetes bacterium, assembly GCA_021790115.1. Taxonomy (GTDB): domain Bacteria; phylum Actinomycetota; class Thermoleophilia; order BMS3ABIN01; family BMS3ABIN01; genus JACWAD01. Next base: position 31 of record JAJYIM010000031.1, read on the forward strand.
CGGCCCCAGCAGGGCCACCAGCATTGGATAGAGGGGGAAGAAGGCCGTGCTGCTGTCAGAGGCGGAATAGCCGTAGTGGGCGATCTGGAGGTACCAGACGGCGTCCCAGTGCGCCCAGATGTCAAAGACATAGTGCCCGATGCCCGTGAAAGTGTTTGTCAGCAGCGTGTCAACGTTGGGGGGAACGGCAAGCTGGGCCGGATCGACTCGGGGAACAGTCAGATAGGCTAGCGGCGCCAGCAAAAAAAGGGCGCCGCGGGTAAGAATGAAAATGAAGCCAGCCTGTCGCCAAGCTTCCGGCAGGCGGGCTAGCTTCCGCATGCCTTGCTCACTCCCCCGGAGCCTCCGCCTTTTTCAGATAGAGGAAACGCTCCAGCACGCGGTTGAAATCGCTCCAGGCCTCCCCGGTCTCAGCTTTTTCTTCCCGCAGGCGCTGGAAAACATTTGCCTTGGCGTCAATGTCATCGGCATGGTGCAGAATAAACGCCTCCAGCGTTTTGGGGCGGATCGGGGAGCCGAACTCCCTTTCGCCGTGGTGGGAAAGGATCAGGTGCTGCAGCTGCAGGGCCAGCTCCTCCGGGAAAGACTTGAGCCGCCCGAGGCCGGCGGCCACAATCCTCTCGCCCAGGACGATGTGGCCCAGGAGGCGGCCGCTGTCGGAGTAGTCGATCACCGCCTCATATTCAAATTCTGCAGTCTTGCCAATATCATGCAATATAGCACTGGTCAACAAAAGGTCGCGGTTGACATCAGCGCCGTACTGATCTGAAATGGCGGCGGCAACCCGGGATACCGAGATGCTGTGCTCCAGCAGGCCGTGGATGTAGTTGTGGTGGAAACCCTTGGCTGCCGGCGCGTCGCAGAAAGCGCGGTACATGTCCGTGTCGGCAAAGATCTCGTCAAGCAGCGCGGTCATATTGGCGCTGCCGATGCCGGCCCTGATTTCCTCCAGCTCCGCCTCCATTTCCGCCAGGCTGCGGGCGCTGGCGGGAAGGAGACCGGCCAGGTCGACGTCGTCTTCGGGCGTTGCCACCCTGATTTTTTCCAGTTTTAACTGCATGCCGTAATTATCGCTGGTGACGACAGCCTTCACCTTGATGACGTCGTGGGTGCTGAAGGCTTCGATCTCGGCGGGGGTGGCGTCCCATTTCTTGGCGGCAATCTGGCCGCTGGCGTCGCTGAGGCGCAGGTCGAGATACGTGTTTCCCCTTCTGTCAACCTTGACCGCCTTTCTTGAGCAGACAAAGAAATCAACGACCTCCCCGCCGGCAGACAACTGCTTGATCATCGTTTTCATGGTTGCTCCCACGGTTAAATTCCAAGCAAGAAAGAATTCAGGCTGCTTTGCAAGGAACTATTCTATATCATAGCTAAATCATAAGGCGCCGGGCAGACAGAAGATGTTGTGCCCGAGGCCAAAACCACTAATCAGCCGGAGGTTTGCCATGCCCGCGATTTTTTCATTGCTCGGCAGCGGCGGCTGGATTCCGACCGCCCGCCGGGAAACCACCTGCGCCCTGCTCAGCCTGCCGGAGGCGCTTTTTATTTTTGATGCCGGCACCGGCCTTTCGCGGCTGCTGGAGGAAAAGCTCCGGCCTGAACTAAGGGCCGGGCGGGAGATCCATCTTTTCCTCAGCCATTACCACCTGGATCATGTCGCCGGGCTGGCTTACTTGCCCGGCATCCTCAAAGGCCGGACGGTCTGCCTTCATCCTCCGGCCGCGGAAATCACCGGCGCCGATCCCGTGGAGATACTCGGTGCACTGGTGCGCAAGCCATTTAACCCTACGTCTCTGGCGGACATGCCCGTTGAAATCAAGATAGAGCCCTTGGGGGAAGGCAGGCACGAAATTGCCGGCGTCGAAATACAGGCGAGGCGGCAGATCCATCCAGACCCGTCGGCGGCCTGGCGCGCGGCCGACCTGATGGTGTTTGCCACCGATACGGCTGCCGACGAGGAGACGGCAGCCTTCGCCCGGGGAGCGCGCCTGCTTGTGCATGAAGCCTGGATCGATGGCAAGGAAGAGAACGATCCGGCGACGGAGCATATCGCCCGGGAAGCATACATCGCCCACACCTCAGCCCGGCAGGCGGCGGCGCTGGCGGCAAAAGCAGAAGTGGGGCAACTGGTGCTTTGCCATTTAAGTCCACTGCGCAGCGATGCATATCACAGCCAGATGCTGCTGGCGGCGCAGGAAAGTTTTCCGGCCACGCGCATAATGGAAGACGGAGAGGCGCTTGAGCTTTAAGCGTTCAGGAATTCTAGCCCGCGGCCGGGCCGGGAAGCGCCTTGATCCCCCGGTTACTTTGATTCAGAAGAGGCTTCCTTGTACGCAATGTGGAGCTCGTTTTCCTTCTCCAACTGCTCTGACATCACTTCACGCAAGAGGTCAAAAGCCGCGATGACTTTTATGTTGGCGATCCGGTAGAAGACGTTTACTCCCCGCCGGCGCGAATAAACAAGCGCCCGCTGTCGCAGAATGGCCAGATGCTGGGAGACAGTTGCCTGCGGCAGCTCCAGCGCGGCGGCCAGGTCACCGACAGTGGTCTCTCCCTCGCGCAGCTCGTTCAGGATGAGGAGGCGCTTGGCATCGGCCAGCGCCTTGCAGATCTGCGCATGCATTCTGTAAATGTCGTCTCTTACCCTTGGATCCATATTGCCTCTCTTCCACCGGGACAGGCAGAAAACCTGCCAACACAAAATCTGACCAAATTACTATACATCTTAGTACATATGCAGGTATTGTTCAATTCTGCATTCGTTAACGGCATAAATCCGCAATAAATTAATGCAAATAAATTAGACAATTATTGCAATTGCATTATTGTAATAAAATTTATCAATCATATTATTGTATAACCATATTTAAATGCCGGCCATATCCACCGGGAGGTGAAAAAAGAAATGCCGGCGCAACGGCGTCAATGAGTGGCGCTGTTTTTTATCTGAAAATCTACTAGGAGGATGGGGATGAAGGTTTGTCTAAAAAAGGCCTGGCGGCCCAGGAATTTACTGGTGCTGGCGCCGCTGGTCCTGATGATCGCGCTCTTTGTGGCCGCCAGTGGCCCAATCTCCACCGGCGCCGCGACGTATGCATATACTTCGCTGCCGCCAATTCCACCGCCGGTGCCCGGCTTCTGGGCGGCGCCGACACCGCCGCAATTTCAGAAAATCGACACGACGGCTGATGTTGATGCGCTGCTGGCAAACAACGCCAATCATGGCAACACTGGCACTACGCCCAACGTTCACCTGATTGACGTCCGTTCGTCATTCGAGTACATAGCAGATGTCTGCCCCATGCAGATTGCCCTGGGACTGCCTCTCTATACAGTTACAGACGTTGGCCACCCGGTTTGGAACTGGCCGGACGGCACGTACGAAGAGGCTTACGCTGATCCCTACTGGATCGGCTTCTGGTGGGCCGGTGTGCCGGGCGCTTCGGCATGGAACCTGCGCATGGAAGAGAGCCCCAATTACGCCGACTACCTGAATGCGTTGGTGGCTGATGGCTCGATTAAGAAAAATGACAAGTTGGTCTTTGTCTGTGAGACCGGCTACCGTGCTTCCTGGGCGGCGGCGGAAGCGACCAGCCTTGGCTTTACAGATGCCGAGGTCCTTTACGGCGGCATGCTCGCCTGGGAGGACGACTACTGGCCACAGACGCTGGCCGATTACAATGACCCGACAACGGATAATTGTCTTAACCTCTCCACGGATCCGACGCCGGGCGACTGCGCTTATGACAGCAGCAAAGGCGGCGAGCCGCAGAACGTTGCCGGCCCTCATGCCCGCCCCAAGACATCGACTCTGTCACATCCGTGGGAATACGACACGACCCGTCTGACCGCTGCCGGCTATACCCCCTACTGGGACGGCACCGAGCCGCACGTGGGTGTCAAGCCGGAGTGGCTGAACGGCATGGGTGTTGGCGACTTCCAGCTTTCGCCTAGCGAGGTTAACGCTTCGTGGGCCAGCCTGTCGGACTATAACGCCGGCCTGTTATCGGTCACGTTTGGACTGACAAACAATGCGCCCGCGCCTCCCGGACCGCTTAACTATCCGGCCGCTTGCGGCGGTGCTCCGCCTCCGGCCGGCTCCTGTGAGCAGGTCTACCAGAATCAGTGGGGAACGGCGTTCAACAGCCAGATTGTGGAGGCGCCGTCAACAAACGGGGTGACTGTAGCTTCTGCGCTGCCGGCAATGGTTGGAACCGGCAGCATCGCTACCGGCGCGCAGGGCGACGTTACCCTCAAGTTCAATGTGCCTGCAGGCGTAACGTTCTTCCGGACGAACCTGTTTGCGACGGCTACCGACTCGCCTGATCCCGGGGCCGTTTATGGCGCCAGTAATGCTTGGTATGGCGTTTATCAATATCCGGGTCCGAAACCTTAAGGAGGCGAGCAATGAAGTCTGCTGAAAAAGACAGCTATGTCAAGCCCCGGCTGGTTGCGCTTGCCAACCTGAAGGAAGTGACGCGCGAGTGCGCCAACTGGCAGTGCAGCGTAGTGGTGCCGCCGGCGCCATAGGGCTTCGCTGAGATAGAAAGTCGAGCGGGGACGCGGCCGGTCCGGCCGCGTCCCCGCGATTGTCACCAGCAGCTTGCTGCGCTTCTGTTTCCGTATGTGTTCGACGCGCCCAAGCGGGAGGGTGTAACAGATTTGCTACTTGACTTATCAGGTATTCTATGTTTGTATTTTCTTATTTTTGTGCTAGAATAATTTTGCCACTCCTGGGTTGAACCAAACGGTCTGGGTCAATCTGAGCTGGCAACTTGCTGGGCGGCCCCGGGCCGCCCCTTTCTTTGGTTCAGACCTTTTTTCGCTCCGGCGTCCTGATGCGGTATGTCTGCGTCCCTGCCGGCCAGGGGAATCACCTCCTTGGACCGATCGCCAGGCCGCTAGATCTAAAACTGCGTATTTTTTGATAAAATTTGCCGATATCTGATTTGCGGCACTGGAGGATTACATCATGGCGGAGACTTACGACATTATCATTATCGGCGGCGGCCCGGCCGGGCTTACCGCGGCGCTTTATTGCGGCCGCGCCCGCATGAAGACGCTGCTATTGGAAAAAGCAACAGCAGGCGGCCAGGCTGCCACCACTGATTTGATTGAAAATTATCCCGGCTTCCCGGACGGGATAGGAGGTTACGAGTTAACGGAAAAAATGAAGCAGCAGGCGCTCCGTTTTGGCGCCGAGATCCAGGAGATCAAGGAAGTTAGTGGCCTTGAGGTCAAAGACAACCTGCGCCTGGTAAAAGTTGATGACATTGACATTAAAGCAAAAACTGTCATAATCGCCACTGGTGCCGAGTCCAAGACGCTCGATATCCCAGGTGTGGCAGAATTTCGGGGCAAGGGCGTGTCCCAGTGCGCCACCTGCGACGGCGCTTTTTACCGTGACAAGGTCGTCGCGGTCATCGGCGGCGGCAACTCAGCGGTCGAGGAAGCGCTCTTTTTAACAAAGTTTGCCAGTAAGGTCTATATCGTCCATCGCCGCGATCAGCTGCGCGCCGACAAGATATTACAAGAGCGGCTGCAGGCCAACAAAAAGATCGAGATCGTCTGGAATTCACACCTGAAAAAAATCCTTGGCAATGGCAAGGTTGAGGAAATTGTCGTGGAGAACAAGAACACGCACGACCGCACCGGCCACAAGGTCGATGGCGTCTTTTTCTACATCGGCTCTGTGCCCAACACGGGGTTCTGCGAAGGGCTGGTGGAGCTTGACGAGCGCGAGTTCATCATCACAGACGAATCGATGCAAACCAATATTCCAGGCGTTTTTGCCTCGGGCGACTGCCGCGCCAACCTGTTAAAACAGGTTGCCGTTGCCGTGGGGGAGGGCGCGCAGGCCGCCGTGGGGGCAGAAAAATATATTGAAGAAAATGCCTAGTTGGTTTTCAATGCGTGCAGTGGCGTAGTTACTTTTGCCTTTTCCTGTTTTATAATGGTTTCGCTTCATTTTGGGTTCCAGGCCGATCCTTAAAAGGAGGAGAAGTTGAGCGACAAGATTGCCGAAGTTAACGACGCCACCTGGGAGGCGGAGGTGCTGGGATCACCGGCGCCGGTGCTGGTTGACTTCTGGGCTCCATGGTGCGGTCCCTGCCGGACAATGGCCCCGATCCTGGAAGAGATAGCCGGTGAGTATGACGGCCTGAAAGTGATGAAGCTAAATGTCGATGACAACCAGGCCACGGCAGCCAGGTATGAAGTTTTAAGCATTCCCACCACGTTTCTGTTTGAGAGCGGCGAAGTTAAAAAGCGCCTTGTCGGCGCCCTTCCCAAGAAAAAACTGCTTGAAGAGCTTGCCCCCTGGCTCGGTTCCTGATGCCGTTCATCGAGGTAAAACTTTACGAGGGGCGCAGCCAGGAGCAAAAGCAGGCCTTGGTTGACAAAATTACTGATGCGTTTGTGGAGGTCGTTGGCACTCCCAGGGAGCATGTCTGGATCGTCTTCCGCGACGTGCCCAGGGATCAGTGGGGGATGGGCGGCAAGTTGCAGTAAACCGGATGCTGGATGCTGGACGCTGGATTATGGATAAAAAAAACCGGCCTTCAGGGATAAATTATTTCCGAATGTCCCCCGGCATTACGCCAATCAGCCCCGGCGCCTGTTTGCTTGCATAACTTTTGCGTCTGCGGCGGTCCGCGCCTTGCGGCAACCCTTTCCTATTCCAGCACCCCGGTCCTTACCAGCAGCTCGGCAATCTGCACCGCGTTGGTGGCGGCGCCCTTGCGCAGGTTGTCGCTGACCACCCAAAGATTGAGCGAGTTTTCTGCCGATTCATCGGCGCGGATGCGGCCCACCAGCACCTCGTCACGGCCGGCGGCGGTGAGCGGCATAGGATACTCCAGATTATCCGGATCATCAACAAGAGCCACGCCCGGCGCCGCCAGCACCAGCCGGCGCACTTCCTCGACGCTGACCGGCCGGGTGGTCTTGATGTTCACCGATTCGCTGTGGCCGGTGAAGACAGGCACGCGGGCGCAGGTGGCGGTCACGCGCAACCCAGGGTCGCCAAAGATCTTGCGCGTCTCGTTGATCATCTTCACTTCCTCGTTGGTGTAGCCGTCATTGTGGAAGTACTCGATATGCGGCAATATGTTGAAAGCGATCTGGTGCGGGTAGACGCTCACGGCAACCTCCCCCGACTCCAGCACCGCCTCCGACTGGCTGAAGAGTTCCTCCATGGCTTGTTTGCCGGTGCCCGACACTGACTGAAAAGTTGTGACGACGATGCGCTCGATGCCAACTGCATCATAAATAGGCTTCAGCGCCACCACCATCTGGATTGTGGAGCAATTGGGGTTGGCGATGATGCCCTCGTGCCACTTGGTGTCGCCCGGGTTGACTTCGGGCACGACCAGTGGCACATTTGGCTCCATGCGGAAAGCGCTGGAGTTGTCGATGACCACGGCTCCCGCTTCGACAGCCAGGGGAGCAAACTCTTTGCTGCGAGTGCCGCCGGCGGAAAAAAGGGCGATATCGATGCCGGCAAAGCTGCCTGCGGTCAGCTCCCGGACCGCGATCTCCTCGCCGGCGAAGGGCACGGTCTGGCCTGCCGAGCCCGCCGAGGCCAGCGGCCGCACTTCCGCCGCAGGGAATTTCCGCTCCTCGAGCAGCTTCAACATGACGCCGCCGACAGCCCCGGTGGCTCCGACGACCGCTATGTTGTATGAGTCAGGCATGATTGATTGGAGACACAATACTTAGAATCTATCTCAAAAGACATATTCTGTTGCGGGCGACTGCAAAGGCCTCGCTGCGAACAGCCTTTTGAGATAGATTCTTAATTCTTTATGTGCTCTGCCAAGTGGTTTCCACAATACGGAATTAAGTATTTAATTATCTTTTCAAGCCGGTTTTGCCAGATTGAATGCCTGGTGCAGCGCCCGCACCGCTTTCTCCACCTGCCCCCGTTTAATCACACAGGAAATCTTGATGGAGGAAGTGCTGATCATCTCGATGTTGACGCCGGCGCTGGCCAGGGTCCCGAACATCTTGGCGGCGACGCCGGGGTAGCTTTTCATGCCGGCGCCGACGATAGAGACCTTCCCCATGTCATTATCGATCAGGAAAGCGACCCCCAGATTGCCGGCGATTGCCTGCAGGGCTTTTTGTGCTCCCGGCAGATCAGATTGGTTGACAGTAAAAGAGATGTCGGTTGTTCCCTGTTCACTGACATTCTGGATGATTGTGTCGACATTAACGTCCGCTGCTGCCAGGGCGCCGAACACCGTCGCCGCCACGCCCGGCCGGTCGGGCACGCGCAACAGGGTCAATTTTGATTCATCGTTTGTGTGTGTTACCGCGCTGACAACCGCTTTCTCCATTTTTTCATCTTCCTCCCTGATCCAGGTGCCGGGCTGATCGGTGAAGCTGCTGCGCACATGCAGCGGCACGCCGTACTTCTGGGCGTACTCCACCGAGCGCAGCATCAGCACCTCGGCGCCGGTGGCGGCCATCTCCAGCATTTCGCCATATGAGACGGCGTCGATCTTGCGCGCATCCGAAACGATACCCGGATCAGCCGTGTAAACACCATCTACGTCTGTAAAGATCTCGCACAGCTTAGCGCCTAGCGCTGCCGCCAGCGCCACGGCGGTAGTATCAGAGCCGCCCCTGCCCAGGGTCGTGACGTCTTCCACCGGCGAGACCCCCTGGAAGCCGGCGACGAGCACAATCTTACCACTTTCGAGCTCCTCGATTAAACGCCCCGTCTCGACGCCTGTGATGCGCGCCTTCATGTGCACAGTGTTGGTCTGGATGCCGGCCTGGTTGCCGGAAAGCGAAATTGCTGTCCGGCCCAGTTCGTGGATGGCCATTGCCAGCAGCGCCACGCTGACGCGCTCGCCGGTGGAGAGCAGCATGTCCAGCTCCCGCTCCGGGGGATCAGTGGCGATCTCATGCGCCATCTTAAGCAGTTCATCGGTTGAGTCGCCCATGGCGCTGACCACGGCCACGACCTGGTTGCCGGCATCATGTTCCGCGACGATCCGCCGCGCCACGTTCTTGATGCACTCGGTATCGCCGACGGAGGTGCCGCCGTATTTCTGGACGATGATTGGCATAGAGGGGATTTTAAAGCATTGCGGGGCCGGTCGCGAGCGGCACCTCCTTTCGCAATCTTGGACTTGACAAGGAAAACTCTATGAGATAGATTTAATAAGCTATTATAACAAATACTTTTTAAATAAGGAAATATTAAATGAATATGCCTAAATGGTTAGAGAACAGACACAACGTTCTGTGGACAGCATTTCAGACCAAGCCTTTCCGGATGGCGGATGCCGCACAGGCACTTAAGAAAAACACCGGTGACACAAAAAACCAGATCAACGTTATCCTGTCTGAGCTGCGAAAAAAGGAACTGCTTACATCACAAGTAGATCCGCAAGATGCCCGCAAACGGATTTATCGTCTCAAAAGCAAAGAGGAAGTTATTACCCAAACATTGGCAATTAGTGAAAATCACATCAGCCGGGGAGAGCTTGACGCCCTCCTCAAGCGGGCCGCCGACCTCATCAGGACCCGGGTGGACTACAGCTTCATATTACTGCTCCTTTTCTACAAGCGAATCAGCGACAAGTGGGAACTTGAATACGAGCTGACATACAAGCACGCTCTGGAAGATGGCCTCACCGAGGACGAGGCAAGACAAGAAGCCAAGAATTCCATTTATCATGATTTTGACATCCCGGAAGAATTTCTCTGGGAAAGGGTCAGGGAGGAACCCGTCCGCCTGCCGGAAAATTTTTCCCGCGCCATGAAAGCGCTGGCGGAAAGAAATCCCGAGCTCAGGGATGCCTTTGAAAACGTCGACTTTGTCCAGTTTACGACCAGCCGGGAGAACGCCGAGATCCTCCGCCAATTGGTGGAGCTTTTCAGCGCCAAGCCCCTCTATCACGTTTCCCCCGACGTCCTGGGCGACCCATATGAGTGGATTCTCGGCTATTTCGCGCCGCAAAAGGCCAAAGAGGGGGGAGTTTACACTGCGCGTGAGGTGATCCGGCTCATCGTTGAGGCCCTCGATCCCAAGGGGGGCGAGAGCGTTTACGATCCCGCCTGCGGCTCCGGCGGCATGTTAATCAACGCCTACCGTCATGTGGAGGACGTGCAGGGCAAGGAAGCTGCCGACAAGCTGTTCCTTTACGGCGAAGAGATCAACCACCGCACCCTGGCTCTGGCCAAGATGAATCTTTACATTCACGACATCAGAAATGGAACCCTGATGCTGGGCGACACGCTGCTTTATCCCAAATTCAAGGAGGGCGAGAGCCTCAACCGCTTTGACGTTGTGATTGCCAACCCACCCTGGAACCAGGACGGCTACGGCGAGGAGATCCTGAAGAGGGGCGAATTCTGGCAGGATAGGTATTCTCTCGGATTTAACCCGAAGCAGTCGGCCGACTGGGCCTGGGTGCAGCACATGCTGGCATCGGCCGGCGCGGAAACAGGCAGAGTCGGCTTGGTTATCGACAACGGCTGTCTGTTTAGGGGAGGCAAGGAAAAAGCAATCCGCGCCCTGATGCTGAAGCAGGATTTAATCGAGGCCGTCATCCTGCTTCCGGAAAAGCTCTTTTACAACACCGGGGCGCCGGGGGCAGTGATGATGCTGCGGCACCAAAAGCCACGGAACCGGAAGGGCAAGGTACTCTTCATCAACGCCAGCCGCGAGTTTGAGCAACACCCTGATGTGAGGAAGCTGAACCGGCTGGGGGCCGGGCACATCAAGAAAATTGCCGGCGCCTACAATAAGTTTCGCCAGGAGGAGGGCTTCTCCCGCACTGTCGGCCTCGACGAGATCGAGGAAAACGATTTCAACCTGAATGTCACCCTTTATGTCTTTCCGGAAGAAGAAATCGAGGAGATCGACGTGCACCAGGAGTGGCGGGAGCTGAAGAAGATCGAGGCAGAGCTGGCCGGTATTGAAGAGCGGATTGAGGCTTACCTCAAGGTGCTTAAATAGGTCTTATTATACTTCCGTGCAATAAACAAAATCTTATTTCACTTTTTGGCCCTAAAGTGAAATAAGGAAATTCTTATTATACTTTGCGTCAATAAGGAATTTTAAAAAATACTACTATCTGTCACGAAAAACCCGCCAGAATTGAGCATGCTAGGCAGAGGCTTGGCGGGTATGCTCAAATGAAATTATCACTCATGTTGATGAAAGGCAAGATTAAGCTGTCGAACAATGTTCCAACCTAACTGGCATTATACGGATAAAATTGTCAATAATCTGACCTTCATCGCCGAGGCCAGAGCGGTTGTGCTCAACGCTCCGCTCATCCCCAAGTGGGAAGTCTCCTTGCGCCGTGATGCTTTATTAAGAAGCGCTCATTCTTCCACCGCTATTGAAGGCAATCCGCTCACCATAGAAGAGGTTAGCGCTCTTGCCGCGGGGCGTGAGGTAATGGTCGCCAGGAAAGACAGGCAGGAAGTGCTGAACTATATCGTCGCCCTTGATAAGGTTCCTGAATTTGCCAGCATGGCTCCTTTTAAGTCTAAAAATCTTCTTGCAACCCACAAACAAGTAACGGCAAAAACGCTGGAGAAACCGGCGTATGAGGGGGCGTTTCGAAAGATTCATGTTTTCGTGGGTAATGCGGCTACAGGGCGAGTGGTGTTCATGCCGCCACAAGCAAAAGAAGTGCCAAAACTTGTGGAAGCCTTTCTTGTTTGGCTCAACTCGCCAAAAGCTAACGAGATAGACCCGGTCATCGAGGCGGGCATTGCCCATTATGAGCTTGTCAGGATCCATCCATTTGTAGATGGCAACGGGCGGACGGCGCGGGTTATTGCCACCATAATCCTTTACCAACGGGGATTCGATGTGAAACGGTTTTTCGCCCTCGATGACTACTACGACAATGACCGCCCAAGTTACTACGCAGCGCTCAAAGCCGTTGATCAGAAGAGTCTCGATCTGACCGGCTGGCTTGAATACTTCACCGACGGGGTGGCTGTCAGTCTGAAGGCCGTCAAGGAGAAGGTCATTGGCTTGAGCCGTGACATCAAATTCCTCAAGGACAAAGGCCAGGTGGCGCTAACCGAACGGCAGATGAGGATTGTGGAACAGATCGTTGAAAATGGCCAAGTCACTAACAGGGACGTGAGAGCGATGTTCGGTCTTTCAGACGAAGGTTCCCGCAAGGAACTGTCAAAGCTTGTGAAGCTTGGAGTTTTAAAGAGCAAAGGCAAGGGCCGCTCGGCCCATTATGTACTGGTCTAAATGGTTGGCGATTATGTTGGTGATTAGGTTGGCGATTTTGAGATGAAAACAAAGAGAAAAAACATTCAACACACGTTAATTAATGATTGGGAAATGGCTCGTGTTGAGGACATTTTTGAGGTATACGGCGGGTCTACACCCTCTACTGCGGAAAAAAAATATTGGAACGGCAAGATTAATTGGGTAACGCCAATCGATGTAACGAGTCTCGTCACTAATAACTTCATAGCTGAGAGCGAGCGCCAATTAAGCGATCTGGCCATAAAAGAAAGCTCTCTTAAAATTCTGGATCCTTTCACACTACTGATTACTACGAGAGCAACTATAGGTTTCACCGTTCTGGCCGCAAAGCAATTGACCATAAATCAGGGCATGACGGCTCTTATTCCAAGGGAACGTAAGAAAATCGACATGCTCTTTTATGCCTATTACCTTCGTTCTTTGAGACCATATCTCATGCAGCTAGGACCCGGAAGCACTTTTAAGGAGATTTCGCGATCCACCATCAAGAGATTACGGGTACCCATGCCGCCGCTTTCTGAGCAAAAGAAAATCGCGGAAATCCTTTCGACCGTTGATGAGGCGATCGGCAAGGTGGATCGGGCGATTGAAAGAACTGTGCGTTTGAATAAAGGCCTATTGAATGTGCTGTTGACAGGTAAATGGGAAGAAGTACGAGTCGAGGAAATCTTTGAAGTGTACGGCGGCACAACTCCATCAACAAATGTGAAGCAATACTGGAATGGTGAGATGGATTGGGTGACGCCAACTGATATGACGAAGTTTATCAAAGGGAACTTCCTTGTCGGCAGTGAGCGCCGCATCAGCAATCATGCGGTTAAGAAATGCTCGATGCGGATACTTGAGCCTTCCACGCTTTTGCTGACTACGCGTGCAACCATCGGCTTTACGGCACTTAACACTAATCCTATAACTATCAATCAGGGCATCACGGCCCTCATTCCTAAAGAGAAAAGTAAAGTAAGCACGTCGTTCTATTCTTTTTTCATGCAATCGCTGGAACCTTATCTTATGCAACTGGGTGCCGGCAGCACATTCAAAGAAATTTCAAGAGCTACCATTAAAAGGCTGCGTATACCTCTACCACCAATAGCCGATCAAAAGAAAATCGCGGAAATCCTTTCGACCATCGATGATCGTCTGGAATTTCAAAGACAGAAAAAATTAAGACTATCAACGGTCAAGACCGGCCTCATGAACGACCTTCTCACTGGCAAGAAGCGCGTAAAGGAGGGTTAGATGCTGGCAGCCTAATCGTCAAACGGTAAGACAAGACATCCTTTCTGTAAGCAGGTTGAAAGAGGTGAAAGCATGAAAAAAAGAGAAGAAATTTTGAAAATCTTAAGATCGGAAGCGCCATATTTAAAACAAGAATTTGGTTTGGCTAGGGCGGGTCTGTTTGGTTCCTGGGCACGGCAAGAACAGACAGAGAAAAGCGATATAGACATACTGGTGGAGTTTGAACGGCCGGTGGGTTTTTTTAAATTCCTTGAGCTTGAGGATTATTTGTCTAACATCCTGGGGGTCAAAGTCGACCTGGTCACTCCAGATGCTCTTAAGCCACTGATAGAGAACAAGATAATTCAGGAGACCATCTATGCCTGAGAGCCGGGACATCAGGCTATATCTTGTCGATATAGCCGACGCAATCAGGGATATCGATGAATACGTCGAGGGAATGACCTACGAGCAGGCAAATCCTTTGGGAAACCATTTCAAATGATATTCCAGCACTTGAACCTCAGATCAAATTGATCCGCGAAGAAATTGCTTAAGTGCCTGATTTCTCCGAAAAATCCCTCGTTGAAGACCACATCATTAATCGACTCGCCGCGGATGGCTGGCGTTTCATCCCCGCCGATGAGCTGGAGCGAACCGGCTATGACGAACCGCTTCTGCTTCCCAATCTGATCAGATCGATTGAAAAGATCAATATCGGCTATGCTATTTCTGAGGAAGATATCAACAAGGTCATCAACGAACTAAAGCTGACCGGCACCGGCATCGAAGGCGCCAAGCGCATCCTGAACTTTTACAAACAGGGCGTACCGGTGAAGCTGGAGAAAGACAAGGTAATCCGTTACGTCAACTTGTTTGATTACCAAGACCTAAGGAACAATGACTTCATAGTCACACGGCAGGCCATTTACGATGGCCGCGAGCGCATCCGCACCGACATCATGCTATATGTCAACGGCATCCCTCTTGTGGACATCGAATGCAAGGATCCCACCGGTATTTCCGAGAGCTGGGTAAATGCGCATAAACAGATTAAAGACTACGAGCAGATCGTCCCGGAGCTGTTTAAGTACGTCCAGATTGGCGTTGCCGCCGAAAGTCAGGCGCATTATTTTCCTATCGCCTCCTGGCAGGAAGAAGTTCTGACGCATCAATGGCAGGCGCCAGACCTTGACTCAATTGATGCGACTTGCGCCATGCAGGCCCCGGAAACGCTGCTTGACATCATCTGCAATTTTCTCTTTTACCGGGAAGAAAAAGGTACGCCCACCAAAGTTATCACCCGCTATATGCAGTACCGGGCGGCGAATAAAATGGTCGCCAGGGTGCTTGACAACCTGGCCGGCAGGAAAACCAGGGACAAAGGCCTGGTCTGGCATTGGCAGGGCAGCGGCAAAACCCTGACCATGATATTCGCGGCCAACAAGCTTTATTACTTGAGCAGACTGGAGAATCCCAGCATCTTCTTCATTGTTGACCGGATTGAGATCGAGGATCAGCTCTACGATGAATTTTACGCCCTGGACATCGTCGCGCCCGAAATCATCGGGTCAATCGGCGAGCTGAAAAAAGTCATAAGCCATGACGATTACCGGGGCAAGCGGGGCGTCTTTATCACGCTCATCCACAAGTTCAGGCCGGAAGAGCTCAAAGAGCTACAGCAGGAGCTGGCGGCTGTTTCCGAGCGCAGGGAGACCATTTCCAGCCGGCGCAACGTGATCGCCTTTATCGATGAAGGCCACCGTTCCCAGTACGGCCTGCTGGCCGGGCAAATGAAAGCCATCCTCCAGGGCGCCTTCTTCTTTGCGCTCACTGGCACGCCCATATCCAAGCGGGGCCGCGACACGTTCCTGGATTTCAGCTATCCCCCCGGCGAGCCTTATCTCGACAGATATTTCATCACCGATTCCACCAGGGACGGATTTACGGTGAAGATCGTGTATCAGCCGCGGCTGGAGAAGGAGGTCCACTTAAAGAAAGACCTGCTCCAGGGGTTTCTGGACGTTGAGCTCGAAGAGCTCCCCGAGGGCACCAGAACTGAAGTCGAGGAAAAAGTCAAAGAGAGGCTGAACCGCATCGAGCTGTTTTTGGAGAATCCGGAAAGAATCGCGGTCATTGCCGATGATATCGCCAAGCACTTCCAGGAAAATGTTGATGGCCGCTTCAAGGCTATCGTAGTAGCTGCCAGCAGGCATGCCTGCGTTCTTTACAAGCGGGAGCTGGACAAGCATCTGCCTGCCGATTATTCAAAAGTGGTGATGACCACAGGCGAGCGGGAAGAAGATCCTCTCATTGCCAGTTATGTGGCCGAAGCGCGCGAAAGCTATGGTCAGAGGGACATGGACGATGTGCGCAAGGGAGCGGTTGAGAAATTCAAAACCGCCGAGATGCCCAAGATCCTCATTGTCACTGAGATGCTTCTCACCGGCTTCGACGCGCCGATGCTGCAAACAATGTATCTGGACAAGCCGCTCAAGGAACACCGGCTGCTGCAGGCGGTGGCGAGGACCAACCGGCCCTACCGGGATGTCAAAGAGGCGGGCCTGGTCATCGACTATGTTAGCATCCTCAAGGAGTTTAAGAAGGCGCTGGAGATGTACAGCGAGGAGGATATCGCCGGGGCGCTGTACGGCTACGACAGTCTCAAAGAAGAATTCAAGAACCTTATTGACGAAATTCTCAACCTGCTTGAGGGAGTGCCCTACGACTATGAACGCGCGACGCTTTTAAAAGCCATCGAAGTCATTACCGCCAATGAGGCCCGGGAAAAAGCCTTTACCGAGAAATACAGGCATTTGCGCAAGGTCTTCGAGCTCCTGGGTTCTTCCGAAGTGAAGGTGGAGCACTTTGAGCAGTATAAATGGCTATCTGCCATTTACACCTATTACATGAAAACGGTTTCCCAGCGTCCTGCTTACGAACTGGAGGCCGCCAAATACTATGACAAGACGATCAAATACGTCCACAAATCCGTGGAAGTCGCGGCACTGGATGAAGAGCTGCCGGCCATTGCTTTCGATGCTGATTATCTGCAGAGACTCGAAGAGAGGGTCAAAAGCAAGGAAGAAAGAGCGGCCAATATTCTCTTCACCTTAAACAGGCTGGTCCTGGTAGAGAAGCATCGAAACCCCGTATACGAATCCCTGGTGGAAAAGGTTGAGAAGCTGCTGCAGTTGTGGCGCGAGAAAACCAAGGATTACAGACTGATTTACAAAAATGCCGCTGCAATCGTTCAGGAAGCAAATGAGCTCAGCGCCAGGCAGAAAGAACTGGCTTTTTCGGACATGGAGTATGCGCTGTTACTGGTTCTGGAAACCAGGCTGGGCGAAACGGATGCCCTGGTTGAAAAGACGAAGAAACTTTCTAAGAGCCTTGAGCCGCACATGTTCACGGGCTGGATTAATCAGGCCACCGCCAGGAAAAGTGTGGAAAGAGAGGTCAGACGGTTCGCAATGGGGATAAAACGTGATTACCGGCTTTCCATGAAAGATATGGACGAGCTTTATGAAAACCTGATCGAGAGTGTGAATAACTATGGCGCCGCCTGAGGCTAAGCCAAAAATTTTTCGCCGGGATGTAAAACATCCACGTCTTGAATTCAGACGCGGCGCCTTGGAAGTAATTTTGCCGCCGGGCGACGACGCGGCAATGTTGATGAAAAAGAAGCAACAATGGATTAACAAAAAAACAGACTTTATCAATGAATGCCTGGAAAGAGCCCGTGAAAAGCAGCTCGTAACTCGGACCGACGCTGATCTGCGCAGTCTCGTTTATGGCTTCGTGGAAATTGCGGCTGGCGACCTGGGAGTTGAAGTAAATACAATCCGCTTCCGCCACATGAAAACCAAATGGGCAAGCTGCAGCAATAAGCGAAACTTGACTTTTAACAGTTTGATGAAATATTTGCCGAATGAACTCGTTGACTACATCGTTTTCCATGAAACGGCGCATATCAGGGAGAAAAGGCACAACGACCGGTTTTGGCAAAATATTTATCACAAATTCGAGAGATATTCAGAGTTGGAAAAAGATCTGTTTTCATATTGGTTTTTAGTGCATTCTGACATGGCTCAAAATGATGAAAGGGGCGCATCGCTGCGCCCCTCAGTTGTTTGAACATTATTGAGCGCGGCTAACCGAGGCACTCCTCTTTCTTTAAAAGCTCCTCCCACTTCCGGTCAATGTACTCCTGGATGCCGGCCAGCACTTGCTCGCCGTCCGGGCGTTTGAACAAGTGGGCGAAGCGGCCCTGCTTCTTCAGCCAGTCGGCCACGGGCGTTTTCTTCTCCGGCCTGGGCTTGAAGTTAATCTTGTATTTGCCGTGCTCCACCTCGTAGAGCGGCCAGTAGCATGACTGCACCGCCTCCTTGGCCAGGGCGATTGTTTGGTCGCCGGGCGTGCGCCAGCCGCGCGGACAGGGGGAGATGACGTTCAGGAACGCCGGTCCCGGCGTGGTGAAGGCCTTCTCCGCCTTGTTCATCAGGTCCTTGAAGTTGTGCGGTGAGGCCGTGGCCATGTAGGGGATGTCATGCGCCACCAGGATCGCGGCCAGGTCCTTGCGGTTTTGCTGTTTGCCGTATGACTCCTTGCCCACCGGGCTGGTCGTGGTCCAGGCGCCGCAGGGGGTGGCGCTGGAGCGCTGGAAGCCGGTGTTCATGTAGGCGCCGTTGTCATAGCACACGTAGACGAAATTGTGGCCGCGCTCCACGGCGCCCGACAGCGCCTGCAGCCCGATGTCGTAAGTGCCGCCGTCGCCGCCGAAGGCAACGAAGTACATGTCGTCCCTGACCTTGCCCTGCTTCTTTAGGGCGCGGTAAGCGGTCTCGACGCCGCTGATGGTGGCGGCGGCGTTCTCGAACGCTGAGTGGATCATCGAATCCTTCCAGGCTGTGTACGGGTAGATGGTCGTGGACACCTCCAGGCAGCCGGTAGACACGGTGACCACCGCCGGCCCGGGGCAGACACCCATGATCTGGCGCACATTGATGGGGGCGCCGCAGCCGGCGCACAGCCTGTGACCGCCGGTAAGGCGCTCCGGCCTGTTTGCTATCTCTTTAGGCTTGGCCATCCGGGCTCACCTCTCTCACGTTGAGATAATGTCGTGTCTGTGCCACTTTCTCGCCGCCGGCAGCTTTCTCCAGCACCGCCGCCGCGGCCTCGATGTCTTTCGGGAAAAGGTCGCGCCCGCCGAGGCCGTAGATGAAGTTATAGATCTGTGGCCGCGTCTCGGCTTCAAACATCGCCGAGCGGATCTCTGTAAACAGCGGGCCGCCCTGGGCGCCGAAGGAGTCGGATCGGTCCATGACGCCGATCACCTTGGCGCCGGCAAGCGCCTGGGCGATCTGCCGGTGGGGAAAGGGCCGGAAAGTGCGCACCTTCAGCAGGCCGACTTTCTTTCCCTCGGTGCGCAGCCTGTCGACCATCGTCTTGACGTTGCCGGCGGCGGAACCGATGGCGACCAGCACGATCTCGGCGTCCTCGATCCGGTGCGTCTTGAAATGCGAATAGAACCGGCCGGTAAGTTCACCGAACTCGCGGCCGACCTCCTCAATCACGTCCATGGCCCTGGCCATTGCCATGTTCTGGGTGACTTTGTGCTCAAAATACCAGCCGCCGAGGCTGTCAAAAGCGCCAACAGTGACCGGGTTTTCGATGTCCAGCAGCGGATGGACAGGCTCGTAAGGGCCAACGAATTGCTTCACCTTGTCGTCATCAAGCACGTCCAGTGGCCCGATGGCGCCGCTGATGATAAAGCCGTCAATCATGGTCATCACCGGCAGCCGCACGTCCATGTGCTCGGCGATCCGGAACGCCTGGATGGCGTTGTCATAACCCTCCTGGGCGTCCTCGCCGTAGAGCTGCACCCAGCCGCAGTCGCGGCCGCCCATGGAGTCGGAATGATCGCAGTGGATGTTAATTGGCCCGGAGAGCGCCCGCGTGATCACGGGCATGGTGATCGGCAGCCTGAGCGACGCCGCAATAAACAGCATCTCCCACATTAGCGCAAAGCCCTGCGAGGAGGTGGCCGTGATCGTGCGAGCGCCGGCGGCTGCGGCGCCAATGGCGGCGCTCATGGCGCTATGTTCGCTCTCGACGGCGATGTACTCTGTTTTGGCGGCGCCGTCGGCGACATACTGGGCATAGTTCTGGGCGATCTCGGTCTGCGGAGTGATCGGGTAGGCGGACATGACGTCCGGCTCCACCTGTTTAAGAGCCAGGGCAACGGCGCCGTTGCCGGTCATGGCTTTGCGGCTCATGTTTTTTCCTCCTCTTCTTTGCGGGCCCGGGTCTCGCTCTTCATTTCCATGGCGTCGCGGGGGCAGACCTGGGCGCAGATGCCACACCCTTTGCAATGCCTGAGGTCGATGCCAGCCAGCTTGCCGTTTTCGACGCGGATGGACGAATCCGGGCAGGCAAAGAAGCAGATCATGCAGTCGTTGCACTTTTCCCGGTCAAGTACAGGCCGCTCGGTCCGCCAGCCGCCGGTCTCGTAATCTTCGGCGGTGCCGGACTCGGGGATGGTGGCGCCGGGCTCATGCCTGCCCGGGCCCCACTTGACGATGTCTTTAAAATTCCACTTTTTGCTCATAGCCCTGAGACCTCTTCGAAGCCGCGCCTGACAGCGTCCAGGTTGGCGTTTACCACTTCATCGCTAAATTTCTTGCCCAGCGAGGTCTTGACTTCATCAAGAACGCCTTCCAGCGGAAAGATGCCGCTGACCTTCGCCAGGGCGCCAATCAGCGGCGTATTCGGGATGGCGCGCTTGATAGTTTCCAGGGCAATTCTGGTGGCGGGAACGGTATAGATGTTTTTGCCGGCCATCTCCGGCCTGGCCGCCAACGCTGCGGCCTTTTCTTCTGAATTGACGATTACCACCGCGCCCTCGCTGGTTCCGGCGGTAACGTCAACCGTGTCCAGCAGGGTTGGATCGAGCACGAGCACATAATCCGGGTGCTCGATGGCGCTGTAGATCTGGATGGGCTCGTCCGAAATGCGGGTAAAGGCGACGATCGGGGCGCCGGCGCGCTCGGGGCCGTATTCCGGGAAAGCCTGGAAGTATTTATCCTGGCTAAGAGCCACCTCCGCCGTCATCTTGGCGGCCGTAACAGCCCCCTGGCCGCCGCGCGCGTGCCAGCGGATCTCTGTTACCTGTTGCATTCAAGCCTCCTTCAAAGGAACGAAAAATTCATCCCCGGCCGGTTGCCGGGGCGAGTCTGCCTGGAAAAACCAATGGGTGGCGTGCGCGGGACTGGCGCGCCCCGCCGGGATCGCCACATTTTAGCAGGGATTTACTGGGATTTGTAGCGCCATGCGGCAATTTTATTTTTTTGATGATTGCTATGTAAATTGTTGAGCATAAATGATAGAATTCCGTCAGCGTTGCGGGCAAGCAATCGTCCAGGCCATGGAAGCCAACATTATTTTTGAAAAGGATGAGGGCATGGTTTGGCGGCAGATTGGGGATGAAACGATACTTGTCCCTGTTCGCCGCCAGGCGGATGATCTTGACAGCGTCTTTACCCTGAACGAAACTGCCGCGTTTATCTGGTCGCAGATTGACGGCAAGGTAACCGTTGCCGATATTTGCGGCCGGCTGGTAGCCGAGTTCGAGGTTGAGCAAGAACAGGCCGAAGCAGACCTGCAGCATTACCTGTCCCAGCTTAAGGAGATCGCGGCCATCCACGAGGCCTGCTGAACCCTTCCCGGCAGCGAGGGAGCCATGGATTGCTCCAGCATCATCCCCGATGTTAATTACAGCGGCTTCAGCGCCAGGCTGCACCGGGAAGTCGCTTCCAAACGCATCCCGGCGGGCGGCAGTATTGATTTAACCTCGCGCTGCAACTTAAGATGCGTTCATTGCTACGTCAGGAGCAGCACGAGGCAGCAGGAACTCTCGCTGGCCGAAATTGAGCGCATTTTTGACGAGCTTTCCGCAGCCGGCTGCCTCTGGCTGCTGCTTACCGGCGGCGAGCCGCTGCTGCGGCCGGATTTTAGCGAGATTTATCTGTTGGCCAAGAAAAAGGGCTTTCTGATCAACCTGTTCACGAACGCTGTGCTTGTGAACGAGGATATTGCGGCGATGCTGGCTGAGTGGCGGCCGTTCGCTGTGGAGGTCACTCTTTACGGCGCCACCGCGGAAACCTACGAGCGCGTCACCGGCGTTCCCGGTTCCTTCAGGCGCTGCCTGGATGGCATAAATCTGCTGCGGGACAAAAATATTCCGCTCCGGTTCAAGTCGATGCTGCTTACCATTAACAGCCATGAGCTGGGCCGGATGATGGCGCTGGCCGAAAGCCTGGGCGGCGAGTTTCGCTACGACGGCAACATCCACGGCCACCTGGGCGGCTCCCGGGAGCCTTGCCGCTTCCGGCTGACGCCGGAACAGATTCTGGAGCTTGACGTGGCCGACAGCCGGCGGATTGACGCCCTGAGGGAATTTCTCAGGTTCTCTTCCCAGTTCACAAGGGACCCGAAACGAATCTACCATTGCGGCGCCGGCATAAATTCGTTCCATATAGATTCCCAGGGCCGCCTCTGCCTTTGCATGCTTTCCCGGCGAGAAAGCTTCGATCTGTGCACGGGAACATTTGCGGAGGGCTGGCAGGAATTCCTGGCGAGAGTGCGGTTTCAGGAGACCAAGGGCGCCAATGCCTGCGCGGCCTGCAAACTGTACGATCTCTGCGGCCAGTGCCCCGGCTGGGGCGAGATTGAAGACGGCGACCCCGAGCAGTCCTCAGAGTTCCTCTGCCGCCTGGCGCACCTGCGCAGCGCTGTTTTGGGCGGAGAGATATTTCCGGATAGTCCGGATTAGGATGGTATTGAAATTAGATTGAAATTATATTAAAGTAAATATCTTATAATTTTGAGAAGGGGTGGTTGCAATGAAGGACGGTGCAAGAAGGCCGTACCGGGCTCCCGCGGTTGAGCGGGTGCCGCTGGTTGCCGAAGAGGCGGTTCTTTTTAACTGCAAGTGTCAGGCCCCGCAGGTTTCCGGTCCGCCTACAGGCTGGTGCAGTGGAGTTTTCGGGGAGAGCTGCTCGACTGTAGGCAGCTATTGATTACTGCATAACTAATGTCCTGTAATATCCGGGCAGAAGGTTACCCTGCTTTAGGAGGTGGCACATGAGGCCATTCGGAAGCCCGGAGCAATTGGAACGCCGCCGTT
>JAJYIM010000032.1 GCA_021790115.1 Actinomycetes bacterium
GAAACGGTCAAGGAATATATTGACGAACAGGAAGGCGAGCAGATCGCCGATGACAGTCGATTTCCAATCGACAGCCTTTAAACCCACCGGCTTAGAGCCGGTGGTTGTTTAGTAAGATAAATTTTATAAAAAGGTAAAAACGCAATTTTACCTAATATTGGTTTAATTTAGATTTCATCAAATTCGGGCATAATCAAAATTAAAGGGATAGGGCCGGTTCATCAGAGGGAGGTGAAATTCAATAAAGCAGTCTGTTGTTTTGGGCTGCCGGAACCAGGCAATGCTGATGCATTTAATGCATTAGTATTTTATTTTTGAGACAACATAATAAGCTAAGCGAGGTGCAAAAATGGCAAATATAAATTTCTTGTTAACAGAAGGGCCATTCCAGACGGAGAAGTGGTCAACAGCTGCAAAGCTCGGGGCGGCAGCGCTGAAAAAAGGGCATGCAGTGACTTTTTTCTGTTATCTGGACGGCGTTTATAACGGGCTCAGCACCCAGGAATTCGCCGACTGGGAGAAAGTCCCCGGTGATTACTTCAAGGAATTGGTTGATAATGGCGCTGAGATTGTCTGTTGCGGCATCTGCGTTAACGCCAGAGGGCAGCAATCGGGGAAGTTCTTCTATGAAGGCATCAAGGTCGGCGGGATTCCTGACTGGGCGGCGTTTGTCGGCGGCGCCGATAAGGTCGTCACACTATAATTGAAGGGGTGAAAACAGTGGAAAAGAAGATATTGTTCATGTTCCTGAGGGCGCCCTTTGGGTCGATTTATTACACTGAAGGCCTGCGGGCGGTAGTTGGCATGATGAGCGGTCTTGACGAACACAAGGTAACCTGTGTCTACGCCGGCGACGGCGCTTATTATTCTCTTAAAGGCTCGGACAAGAGCGAGTCCGCCGGATATGTCAAGACTATCTCTGACATCAGTGAGACGCATTACTATGTTGAGAAAGAATCAATGGCCGAAAGAGGCATCGCCGAGGCTGACGTGGATGAAATGTTCGAGGTCATCTCGCGCGACGAGCTGGCAAAACTGATCGCTGAAAATGACGTGATCTTTGACTTTTGAGGTGAAATAATGGCACTTTACTTGATTGATTTACCGTTCGCCAAAATTGGCCTGGATGTAGCAAAAAGGGATAGCGAAGCAAAAGTTGTGCTGATCCAGGATGGCGTTTACCTCGATCCAACGGGGATTGAGAACGTTTATGCGGTGAAAGAAGACGTTGACAAAAGAGGGGTGGCAGCCAAGCTGGGCAATGCCAAAATCATCGATTACGATGACCTCGTTAACTTAATAGTAGAAAACAAGGTTGTCAACTTTGCTTGAGTTCTTGAGAGGAATCAGATGTCGTTGAAAGATGAGAAATTATTAAAAACCGAGGATTGCCGGGGACAAAAATGCCCTTACCCAAATCTTTCGGCAAAAAGGGCGGTCAAGGAGGCCGATGAAGGAGACGTTATTGACTTCTGGGTTGACTACGAGCCCGCCATTAAGGAGAGCCTGCCGACCCTATGTGAGCGGGCCGGCTGGCAGTGCGAGGTTGTGCGGGACGAAAGTGATGCATACTGGCATTTTTATATCAAGAAATAAAAAAGCGAGGTGTGAAATATGGTGTTGATTTCCGCGGGGACTAAGGAGGATTGCCGCTGGGAATTACCGGACGATCTGTATTATCACAAAAAAGATCATATCTGGGCCAGGGTGGAGGGAAATCTTGTCAGGATGGGCCTGGATGCTTTCGGGCAGTGGGCTGCCGGCACCCTGGCGCAGATGCGGACTTTTCCCGCCGGCAGGGCAATCCGAAAAGGGCACGCATTTGGCAATCTGGAAAGCGGCAAATTTATCGGGCCGATGCGCTCTCCTGTTTCCGGAAAGATTTTGGAAGTCAACACTGAAGTCGTCGCCAACCCTTCCATGGTTAATGAAGACAATTATGGCAACTGGATTGTCCTGGTTGAGCCCTCAAGCCTTGAAGAAGATCTTGCGGACCTGCCCAGCGGCGAAACTGCAATCCAGGAGTGGATGGCGGCAGAGCTTCAGGAATTTAAAGACAAAGATCTGTTAAATTGCGACTGACTGAGGATGCAGCAAGTCTGCCCCAAGATGCAAGCCAGTCTCGATCCCGTCATTCCAGCCTCATGCAAGCCCGCCTGGGAAAAGGCGCGGGCGAATTTTGATAACCGCGTGTTTTTTTATGCCCCCTCGATAAAGCGCTACGAGACTGCGGCTTATCAAAACAGCTCTCATCCTTTTTTTATACCGGTATCGGTAACCGGCGGTTCCTGCCAGCTTAAGTGTGAGCATTGCCGGGGCAAGATTCTAAAAGCCATGCATGCGGCGCGCACGCCGGCACAGCTGCTTCAAACCGGCGAGCAACTGGCCCGGCGGGGAGGGGAAGGCATTTTGGTCAGTGGCGGCTCCCGGCTTGACGGCACCGTCCCGCTGATCAACTACCTGGAAGCGATTCGCGCGTTAAAAAAACTGGGCCTGAAGGTCGCGGTCCACACCGGACTTGTTGACGAACGGCTGGCGTATGGCTTGGCTGAGGCCGGTGTTGATGCCGCCATGCTTGACATCATCGGCTTGGATGAAACAATCGAAAGTGTTTATCATCTCAACGTTGCCGCAACCGAATTCGAAAAATCACTGAAACTGCTTTGCCAAAGCGGCGTCAAAACGTCTCCCCACCTTGTGCTCGGCCTTGATTTTGGCAGTATTAAGGGAGAGCCACAGGCGCTGGCAATGATATCGGACCACGATATCTGGTCTTTGGTGCTCGTGGTTATCACGCCGCAGCCGGAAACGCCCATGGCCGAAGTGGTTCCTCCCCGGCCGGCGGCGCTGGGCAAGCTTTTCATCAAGGCGCGCGGCATGTTCCCGCGCGTTCCCATCCTGCTCGGCTGCGCGCGGCCTGCCGGCGACCACAAGACCGAAACGGACGCGCTGGCTTTGAAGTCAGGTTTAAACGGCATTGCCTATCCGGCAGAAGGAATTGCGGAGCTGGCTGTGCAACTGGGGCTGAAGCCCAAGTTTTCTGAGCACTGCTGCTCACTTATTTTCCAGGATGAGATAAATGATGACGGCGCATTCAAGCAACTGGCGTCTCGTTGACACAGGCGCCAGGACTGCGGTTGAGAATATAGCTATTGATTCTGCTTTGCTTAAAGCAAAGGCCAGTCTCCAGACCCCGAACACCCTTCATTTCCTTCAGTACTCGCCGCCGGCAGCTTTAGTCGGACATTTTCAAAGCGTGGGCCAGGAGATCCGGGAGGATTTCTGCCAACAGCGGGGCATCGAGATTCAGCGGCGGCTGACTGGCGGCGGGGCGCTATATTTTGATTGCTCTCATTTGGGCTGGGAGATTATCGCCAGCAGGGCTGAATTTGGAGTTCGTCCCGACCAGCTGACGAGGCAGATTTGCGCCGGTGTCGTAAGCGGGTTGAAACTGCTAGGCATTGATGCGGCCTTCCGGCCAAGAAACGATATCGAGGTCAATGGAAAGAAGATTTCCGGCACGGGCGGTGTTTTTGAGGACGGCGCTTTTTTATTCCAGGGAACGCTGCTTGTTGATCTTGACGTCGAAAGCATGGTTAAAGCGCTGCGGATTCCGACAGAGAAGCTGTCCGCCAAAGGCTTGTCATCAATAAAAGACAGGGTGACATCGGTGAACAATGAGCTTCCCGATTTGCCGTCTCTGAAGCAGATAAAAAACGCGATCACGGCTGGATTTCGAGAAGCCCTGGGCGTAACTTTCACGCCAGGGGGACTGACGCCGGCGGAAGAGCGGCTGGTCCAGAGGTATGAAAGAAAGCACAGCAAGCGGAGCTGGATTCATCTGGTTTCTGACCCGCCGGATGAACATCAGGTTCTAAGATCGGCGATCAAGGCGGAAGGGGGGCTAATCAGGGCCGCGGTCAGTGTGGACGTGAAGCGCCGGCGGCTTAAATATTGCCTCATTAACGGGGATTTCTTTATCAGTCCCAAACGGACTATCCTTGATCTGGAGGCTGTTTTAAAAGATATTCCCGTTGCATCGGCAGACGATGTTATTTTCGATTTTTTCCAGGAGAGAGTTCCGGTGACGATGGGCGTTGACGCCGCTGAATTTCAGGCGGCGATCGCGGCGGCGTTACGCAAAATGGATCTGCCCGCATTTGGCATTCCGCTTGGCGAGGCAAATTCTTTGTTTACAATCAATGGCTCTTTTGCAGAGGTTGCCGGCACGTGCTCCGTGCTGCTGCTGCCTTATTGCGCCAAGCTTCCGGATTGCGATTTTAGAACGGTGGATGGCTGCGACATGTGCGGCAAATGCAGTGTTGGCGACGCCTACGCCATGGCGGCCGCCAAAGGACTTGAAGTAATCAGCATTCACAATTATGAGCATCTTCGCGAGACGCTTGGGGCTTGCCGTCAAAGCGGCGTCAGCTCTTTTATTGGCTGTTGTTGCGAAGCTTTTTTCATCAGGCACCAAGAGGCGTTCATAGAGGCAGGCATGCCGGCCGCCCTCATTGATATAGAAAATGATACTTGTTATCAGCTGAAGAGCGAGGCAAAGGCATATGCAGGCAAATTTGAGAACCAGACCGAACTTAAGCTTAACCTGTTAAGCAAGGTGCTGGAAAATGTAGGGGATAAATCCTAAATGCGCCGCTGCGACGTGCTGGTTGTGGGGGCAGGTCCTGCCGGCAGCAGCGCCGCGCTGGCTGCGGCCAAAGGCGGCGCCAGGGTTCTGATGGTTGACAGGAAGAAAGAGGCGGGCGTGCCGGTCCAGTGTGCGGAATTCATTCCCATACCGGTTTTGCAAAGATGCAGTGAAGCTTCAGGTATAATCTGCCAGAGCGTTACAACAATGCGGACACACCTGCCCGATGGGGAAGTCGTTAGCATGCGCTCGAAAGGCGCAATCTGCAACCGCGGCCGCTTTGACGCATATCTGGCAGGCAGGGCTGTTGATGCCGGAGCAGAAGTTATCAGGGGCGCATCGGCTTTCCGCTTGACGAACGGCGTTGTCTTGGTTAATGGCGGCGGCGTGGTGTGGGAGATCAGGCCGGCGGTAATCGTAGGGGCGGACGGCCCCTCCTCCGTGGTCAGGCAGTGGATGCAGCTTCGCCGCAATGACTGCGTGCGCGGCAGGCAGTACCTGCTGCCTCTCGGCTGCAAGCTGGAAACGACGGAGATTTATTTCCACAATCAGATTCCCGGAGGTTACGGCTGGCTGTTTCCCAAAGGAGAGGTGGCCAACGTTGGCATTGGCGTTGAGCCAAGGTACGAGAAGTCATCATTATCCATTTTGAAGAACTTTGTTAATGAGCTTCATGGCAATAAAATTTTAAAGGACGTCAAGCCGTTGGCTGTTACCGGCGGGCTGATTCCTGTTGGCGGTCCGGCAAAGGTATGGCGGGGCAATATAGTTCTGGCTGGGGATGCCGCCGGGCACTGCCATCCCGTCAGCGGCGCCGGCATCGCCAACGCCATCTTTGCCGGAGAGCTTGCCGGTGAGGCAGCAGCCCTCGCGGCCGGCCGCCACGACGTGTCTTTTTTGGCTGAATATCAGGAAGCCTGCCGGCTGTTTCTGGACGGGAGTCTGAAGCGGGCCGCTGGGAAACGGGAGTTCCTGGCTCCATTTTGGGGAAAAGGGGCCAAGCGCTTGAGTGCGGCCCTGAAAAAAAGCTGGATTGCCTTTGAAGACTATTATCAAGACTGAAAGTCCCGGTTATTTACAGATGAGCCTGGCGGCGGCGATGACCCTGGGGTTGAGGCCGGGCATATTCTATCGTGGCGCAAAGCTCTCGTGCATCAACCTGCTTTTGACTTACGGGAAAGGTTGTGCCGGCAGCTGCGCCTACTGCGGCCTGCAAAGGCAAAGGAGTGGGGAATTTAACCGCAAGAGTTTTATCAGGGTGGAATGGCCGGCTTTTTCCCTGGCGGAAATAATGGCCAGGATGAAAAAACATGCTGCTCAAATTGAGCGGGTTTGCATTTCCATGGTGACCAGGAAGAGCGCAGCCAACGACACGTTGCTGGTCATCCGCAGCCTGGAGCCGCTGGGAAAACCGGTTTCTGTGCTGATGGCCCCCACAATCCTGAAACGTGAGCAAATCCGGCAGTTGAAGGAAGCCGGCGCGGGAATTGGCAGCGTCGCCATTGACGCAGCTACCCCTGGGCTTTTCAGCCGCTTTCGCGGCCAGGGAGTCAAGGGGCCGCACCGGTGGGACCGTTACTGGCAGTGCCTGGGTGACGCAGTCGAGGTCTTTGGGGCGGGGAAGGCAGGCTGCCACCTGATCGTGGGCCTGGGCGAGACGGAGGAGGAGATGGCCGCCGCAGTGCAGCGCGTCGTCGACATGGGCGCCAATGTCCACCTTTTTTCCTTCTATCCCGAAGAAGGATCGGTGCTTGAGGAGCGAAGCCCCTGCGCCGCCGGCCGCTTTCGGCGGCTGCAGCTGGCCGCGTATCTGATCCAGAGCGGGTTTACAACTTTCGCCGGACTTTCGTTTGGAACTTCTGGAGAGATTCTCGATTTCGGGGTTGATGCGGCGGAGGCGGCAATTGCGATACAGTCCGGCGCCCCGTTCATGACCAGCGGCTGCCCCGGCAGCGACGGGCAGGTTGCATGCACCCGGCCTTATGGCGACGGGCCTCCCGGCGATATCAGAAGCTATCCCTTTACGCCAAACATGGAAGACATCGCAAAGATAAAGATGGAAATAGGAGACAAATAGATGAATTTGCCAATATTCTCCTGGTTGTTTATGGCCGGCACAGCGGCGCTGGTCATCGGCGTGGTCTGGAATGTATTGATCTGGCTGAGAGGAAAGCACTCGGTTGCGGATGGAATCAAGGGGCTGTTTGCCGCTGTCTTCTCGCGCCACATTGCTGCGCTAATGCGCGCTTTTGTGCTGGACGTCTTTATTCAGACACGCCTCTGGCGGCAGGATAAACTGCGCTGGGTGATGAAAGAGCTGATTATTTTCGGTTATGTGGGCGTCATTACTGTCAACGAGATCAAGTCCGGCAGTCGCGTCCCCGGAGTTTACCTGGCCACTGGCGGCAATCACTGGCTCGATTTCTTCGTCTCTCCCTTTAACGATTTTTACTACCTGAAAGAGGTGGCGCTGGGGGCGGTTTCTTTTACCAGGGTTGACGCCATCTACGCTTCTCTCAACGACCTTTTTGCCGGCATGGTGGTCGCCGGCGAGGCCATCGCCATCTACCGGCGCTTTGTGCGCAAGAGCTTCATGCTAAAAACGACGGCTTTTGAGTTGATATCAGTGATGCTTCTTGGCGGCTGGTTTGTTTTCCGCTTCCTGGCGGAGTCGGTTTCCATACTGGCCAACGACGTGCCCGGCCATATCAGCGGCTATTGGTTCGTTGCCTGGACTATCTCAAAACCGCTCAGCATTTTGCATCTTCCCTGGGCTTCAATGACAGAGGCGGCGTGGACTTTATCGGCTGTCATGCTGATGGCGCTTTTCGGGTCAATTCCGTTTAGCATTAAGCTCTGGCACATTTTTATGACGCCGCTGAACAGTATGATAAACGCGGTGCCGCACAACGCGCGCGCCCTCGAAGGAAAGTCTGCGCAGATTCCTTTTAATACCCGCCAGCTGATTGAGCTTGACGCTTGTATGAAGTGCCAGATTTGTGCTGATAACTGCCAGGTGACCGACGCCTCCCGGGAAAATCCGGACCTGCGCCTTTACTATTCTTATGCCGGCGTTCACACCCACCTGAAACATCAGATCAGGCGCCGGTATGGTCCCGACCGCCTGTTTGTAAAACCTCCTTCGGAAGAAGCGATGAAGGACTTTCAGTTCGAGGTGTTTAACTGCCTGCTCTGCGGCAGGTGCAGGGAAGTCTGCCCCGCGAATATCGACACCAGGGAGATGGGCCTGACGAACAGGCAGAACCTCTACCGGGAGGGCCGTTACGCCAAGAAGAAAATGGATCCGGTCCGCGAGGCTATCAGCACAGAAAAAAATGTCGCCAATTTCCCCAATCCTGACCGCGCCATGTGGGTTGATTTTCTGCCGGAGCCGCCTGATGACCTCTACCAGCGGGAACAGGCGGAAGTAATCTATTTCGTTGGCTGTATGTCATCTTTCTCACCCGTTGTTCAGGATATTCCCGGCGCTTTTGTTCAGGTTCTCGATAAGGCCGGCGTTGATTTCACCATCATGGGCAAGGAGGAATGGTGCTGCGGCTATCCCCTGATCGTGGCGGGGATGAAGGATGAGGTCGGCCCGCTGATTGAGCACAACATTGAAGCAGTCAAAAAGACGGGGGCAAGAACGATCGTCTTTTCCTGCCCTTCCTGTTTTCATACTTTCAAGCATGATTATGACCTGAAAGGCATGGAAATGCTGCACCATACCCAGTATTTGAAACGGCTGATTGATGAGGGCAGGCTTGACCTGAAGGAAAACGTGGACCTGTTTGCCGCCTACCATGACCCCTGCGACCTGGGCAGAAACTCCGGTATTTATGAGGAGCCGCGGGCAGTGGTGGCGGCGGTGCCGGGGCTGAAGCACCGCGAGTTTGTTGACAACCGCAAGATGGCGCTCTGCTGCGGCGGCGGCGGCGACATCGAGATCCTTGATCCGGACCTGTCGGCGGCCGTTTCCATGGATATTGTCGATGAGGCCAAAGGGATCGAGGTCGACACAATCATTACGGCATGTCAACAATGCAAACGCGTCATCAAGGGGGCGGCGCTTAAGTCAAAATCAGGCCATCAGGTGCTGGATATCGCTGAAGTCGTGCTGTGGTCGCTGGGAGAGAAGCAGTAGTTGGAACAGCGGCTGCTGTTTCCAGGGTGCCTGATCCTGGCCCGCTTTCAACAGTATGAGCTTGCCGCCAAAGCAGTGCTGGCAAAGCTGGGGATTGAGGCTGTGGACATGCAGGCGGTAGCCTGCTGCGCCTCTTCCATTGTGCCGCCCTTTTCAGTTGACTGGGTCAACCTGCCTGCCTACAATCTGTCCCTGGCGGAGCGGCAGGGTTTTGACATCGTTACCCTTTGTGGCAGCTGCACCAGAACGCTGCGGCTGACTCAGGAAATGCTTGCCCGTGACGCCGGCCTGAAAGAAACTGTCAACAGGAGCCTGGCGGCCGTCGGCCTTGCTTACCAGGGCACAGCGAAAGTCAGCCACTTAATAGAAGTTATTTCAAGCAAGATGGAAGAAGTCGGCAAGAGTTTCAGGCAGAAGCTTGACATGAGGGTATCTTTATCACATCCATGCAACGTCATGCGGCCGTCGCAAGTGATGAAATTTGATGATCCCTGGGAACCGAAAAAGCTGCGGGAAATTGTCCATGCAACCGGAGCGCGCGTCGTTGACTACGATCAGGAATATGAATGTTGCGGCGCCACGCTGCTGATGGTGAGTGAAGACTGGGCCATCCGGGCCGCTCTCGCCAAGCTCAAGTCCGCCACTCTGGCCGGCGCTGAAGCAATGGTCGTTTCTTGCGGAAACTGTTTTCTGGTGTTGAAAAGCATGCAGGACAAGGTGAGAAAAATTGAGCCCGGCATCTCGCTGCCGGTGATTTTTCTGCCGCAAATCATCGGCCTTTCGTTCGGCATCGATAAAAAGGCTCTCGGGCTGGAGCAGTGATGGATTGCACGAAATGCAGCATTTGCCGGTCGCGCTGTCTCGTGGAGAGGCTGGGCGGTGCGTCAATCACATCCGTTCTTAATGAGGCGGCGGAAAAGGGGGCCTGGAACTGCTCCAACTGCTGGAAATGCATTGACGCCTGTCCCCAGGAGTTTGATATTTACAATGCCATCATTGAAAAGAGGCGGCTGGAAGAGGCCCCCAGGGCTTACCGGGAGGCCTTTGCTGGCATTTGCCGCAACGGCTATATTTTTCCCATCGAAGAATTAAACACGATCCGGGAGATGTGGGGCTTAAATAAAATCGAGCTGGTTGGCCCTGAGGTAATCCGGAAGCTGATTAAAGAATGCTAGCGCCCAGGCCAAAAAGGAGTCCGGCAAAAGGTGAGCTGAACTGTATCTACGCCAGGCCTCAGCATATTTCTCTCAGCATCTTTTAAACTTGCGGCATGTTTCAACTGATACAAATAATAAGAAAGAGTAATGAATTTCCAGGAAGATTTTCTTGAAGATAAACCTGCATGTTTATAAAATATCGCTTGCCGCTGTGCTCCAGGCGGGTTTTTTTGGCATTAACCACGGGGTCGGCAGGGTCACACCGGCCATAAAAGCGTCAAAACTGGCAATTTAAAGCCGGTTTGGATTGGTTACTTGTCTGTGGCTGCTGCCTGAGGCCACGCAGGCGGCCGCAGCAGAAATGCCTTTCGAAGCAGTTTCTTGGCTGGCAGGCTGAGGCAAGATGTCTTGACAAACCTGCATGAGCGATATTTAATACCCCCTGCGGGTACACCTGATAGCTGCTGTTGCGCCTGTTGCATCTCGTTTATATTTTCGCGACTCAAAAAGCGCCGGGAGGGCAGGAGGTCAGCGCTTGATTTCCGTAGCGTTTTCGTGCATCTAACTTGGAGGCAAATGTGAAACTGGTATTGCTGGGGGCCCCGGGGGCCGGCAAGGGAACTCAGGCGAAAAAACTGATTGAAAAATTCGGCATTCCGCAGATATCCACTGGCGACCTTTTAAGGGCCGCAGTGGCGGCGGAAACTGATCTTGGCAAGGAGGCCAAGTCTTTCATGGACAAGGGCGAGCTCGTGCCCGACAGTGTGGTTTTGGGCATGGTGGAAGAGCGGCTCGGCCAGGATGACTGCCAGGAGGGTTATATCCTGGACGGGTTTCCCCGCAACAGCGCCCAGGCCGAAGCCCTCGACGAGATGCTCGGGTCGCTAAGCATGGAGCTGGACGCAGCTTTAAGCGTCGATGTTCCCCTGGAGGACTTGATGAAACGGCTCACGGGCCGGCGCACCTGCCGGGAGTGCGGCCAGATGTACAATATTTACTTTAGCGCTCCCGCTGAGGAAGGCAAGTGTGACAAATGCGGCGGCGAGCTTTTCCAAAGGGATGATGACAAGGAAGAGACGATTAGCAAGAGGCTTGAGGTGTACAACCAGCAAACTGCCCCCCTGATTGATTATTATCAGGAAAAAGGCATCCTCAAGTCTGTAAACGGCACCGGCGGCATCGACGAGATTTTTGTCAGTGTCTGCAGCACGCTCGGCCTGTAAGCCGGGCTTTTTTATTGATGTTCTGATGATTGCTACAGGAGGATAATGGGATGGCTTTAGTAAACCCGCACGGAAAAGAAAAGGTGCTTAAGCCTCTGTTGCTTTCGGGAGCAGAGCTTGAAGCCGAGAAGGAGAAGGCCCAGTCCTTGAACCGGGTCAATATCAGTTCCCGCGAGGCGGGCGACCTGATCATGATGGGGATCGGCGGTTTCACCCCCCTGGCGGGCTTCATGTCCAAGGCCGACTGGCAGGGCGTCTGCGACAGCTTCACGATGGCAGACGGCACCTTCTGGCCCATTCCCATCACCGTTTCCACCACAGAGGGCCAGGCCGAAAGCATCAAGGATGGCGAGGAAGTCGCGCTTGTGTCCGAAGAGTCCGGCGAAGCAATGGCCACGATGCAGGTCATGGAGAAATACACCATTGACAAGGCTTACGAGTGCGAGCAGGTTTACAAGACTACCGATATGGAGCATCCTGGCGTGGCGATGGTTATGAATCAGCCAGAAGTCAACCTGGCCGGCCCCGTCAAGGTTTTAAGCGAAGGCTCTTTCCCTGCCGACTATCCGTCCATCTACCTGCGTCCCGCTGAGACGCGCGCCATCTTTGCAGAAAAAGGCTGGAATACCGTTGCCGCATTTCAGACACGCAATCCAATGCACCGCTCGCACGAATATCTTGCCAAGATCGCGATTGAGACGCTGGACGGCGTCTTCGTTCATATGCTGCTGGGCAAGTTGAAGCCGGGTGACATTCCCTCTGACGTGCGCCAGGAAGCAATTGACACCCTGATTGAGCATTATTTTGTCAAGGACACTGTTGCGGTTGGCGGCTACCCGCTTGACATGCGTTACGCCGGGCCGCGGGAGGCTTTACTGCATGCTCTTTTCCGGCAAAACTACGGCTGCAGCCACCTGATTGTCGGCCGCGACCATGCCGGCGTGGGCGACTACTACGGCCCCTTTGATGCCCATCATATCTTTGATGAAATCCCGGCAGGCTCCCTGGAGACACAGCCGCTTAAAATTGACTGGACTTTTTATTGCATTAAGTGCGACGGGATGGCTTCAATGAAAACCTGCCCGCACGGGAAGGAAGACAGGCTGCTGCTGTCTGGCACCAAGCTGCGCAAGATGCTTTCCGAGGGCGAGGACGTGCCGGACCACTTCAGCCGCCCGGAAGTGCTGGCGCTGCTGAGAACCTATTACGAAGGCCTGACCGAAAAAGTGGAGATCAAGACCCACAAGTATTCTGAAGGAATTTAGGCGGCTTTAAGATTAATCCCTAGAGAGGGGGTGCAGGATAGCGCAAACATTGCCAAACCATGTTTTAATCAGGACTTAATGTCAACTTGAAGGAGGTTGAAAAGCGAGATGCCTAGTTTCGTAATCACTGAAAAGTGCGACGGCTGCAAGGGTCAGGAAAAGACGGCCTGCATGTACATTTGCCCGCACGACCTGATGTTTCTTGACAAGGAGCGGATGAAGGCTTACAACCAGGAGCCGGAGCAGTGCTGGGAATGCTATAACTGCGTCAAGATCTGCCCGCAGCAGGCGATTGAAGTGAGGGCCTACGCCGACTTTGCGCCGTTGGGCGCGTCCGTCATCCCCATGCGGGGCACCGACTCCATTATGTGGACGATCAAGTTCCGCAACGGCAGCCTGAAGCGGTTTAAGTTCCCCATCCGCCTGATCCCTGAGGGCACGGTTGATCCTTATGCCGGCAAGCCCGAGCCAAACTACGATGAGCTGAAGAAGCCCGGCTTCTTTACACTGTCTATTTAAACGAGAAGGAGGCGTTAAGAGTGGATAAACCCGTAAACGAATTTCGTTTTGTCGAGAAGCCTGAAGTCGAGGAGGTTGACTGCGACCTTCTCATAATGGGCGGCGGCATGTCTGGTTCCGGCGCCGCCTTTGAGGCCTGCCGCTGGGCGACCCCCAAGGGCCTTAAAGTAGTCATGGTTGACAAGGCCGCAGTGGAGAGAAGCGGCGCTGTGGCTCAAGGGCTTTCTGCTATCAACACATACATGGGTGAAAATGACCCGCAGGACTATGTGCGCATGGTCCGCGCCGATCTGATGGGCATCATCCGTGAGGACCTGGTCCTGGACCTCGGCCGTCACGTGGATGATACCGTGCACCTGTTTGAGGAGTGGGGCCTGCCGATCTGGAAGAAGGACGAAGAGGGCCATTCCCTGGACGGCCACCAGGCCCGCGATGCCGGCAAGCCGATGTTGAAAGACGGCGGAGTGCCGGTCCGCTCGGGCAAGTGGCAGATCATGATAAACGGCGAGTCTTACAAGGCCATTGTTGGTGAAGTCGCCAAGAAGGCGCTTGAGTTCAACCGCGATGCCACCGGCATGGAGCAGAACCTGTACGAGCGCACTTTCTGCACCCGGCTGCTGATGGACGCCAATGAGCCCAACCGCGTCGCCGGCGCCATTGGCTTCAGCGTCCGTGAGAACAAGGTGTTTGTCTTCAGGGCGAACTCCGTCCTGAACGGATCGGGGGGCGCGGTTAACGTCTTCCGGCCGCGGTCGGTGGGCGAAGGCATGGGCCGCGCCTGGTTCCCGGTTTGGAATTCCGGCTCCGGTTACGCCATGGGCGCTCAGGCCGGCGCCGAGATGACGTTGATGGAAAACCGTTTCGTCCCGATGCGGTTCAAGGATGGCTACGGCCCGGTTGGCGCCTGGTTCCTCTTCTTTAAGGCCGAGGCTACCAATGCCCTGGGAGAGGATTACTGCGCCAAGCATGCCGATTCCATCCACGAGCAGTTTGCTCCCTACGATGAGCCGATGAGCACCGCGCTGCGCAACCACGCGGCCCTAGTAGAGATGAAGGAAGGCAATGGCCCCATCTTGATGCACACGGACAAGGCCATGGCCAAGCTGGCGGAGACAATGGACGAGAAGCAGCTCAAGCACCTCGAGGCCGAGGCGTGGGAAGACTTCCTTGACATGACCATTGCCCAGGCCGGACTCTGGGCGGCGCAGGACGTCGAGCCGGACAAGATGCCTTCCGAGCTGATGCCTTCCGAGCCTTACCTGCTTGGCTCGCACGCCGGCTGCGCCGGTTTCTGGGTAAGCGGGCCTGGCGACATTGAGGGCGCTCCCGAAGAGTGGTCCTGGGGTTATAACCGCATGTCAACTGTTAACGGCCTGTTTATGTCCGGTGACGTTGTCGGCGCTTCCGGCCACAAATTCTCCTCCGGCTCCCATACCGAGGGCAGGATTGCCGGCAAGAACATGGTGGCATGGTGCCTCGATCACGCCGACCACAAGCCGGCTATTGCCGAGAGCATTGACGAGCTGGTGGCCGAGATCTACATGCCCATGGAGCTGTACGGCAAGTACGTTGCCTACACTACCGCTCCCGAAGTTGTGGATGTCAACCCGCATTACATCCGTCCGCGGATGCTCCAGTTTCGCCTGATGAAGATCATGGATGAGTACGTGGGCGGCGTTTCCACTTATTACACCACCAGCAAGACGCTGCTGGAGGCGGGCCTCGCCAAATTGGAAGGGCTCAAGGAAGACTCTGTCTTCCTGGCGGCGGCAAACCTGCACGAGTTGCTGCGCTGCTGGGAAAACTACCATCGCATCTGGGCAGCCGAAGCCCATGCGCGCCACATTCTCTTCCGGGAAGAAAGCCGTTACCCCGGCTACTACTACCGCGGCGATTTCCCCGGCATCAACGATGCCGATTGGAAATGCTTCACCAATTCGCGGTGGATGCCTGAAAGCGGCTGGGAGCTGAAGAAGGTTCCCTATGTGGAGCTGGTGGGGGCGCCGGCGCCCGCCTAAAACGGCGGCGCACTTAGCAAGCGAAGAAATGCCACAACGGGCGGGATGAGCTGGCCAGCTCATCCCGCCCTCGCCAAAATGACGAATGTTGAATGACAAATCGTCTTTGATGTACGGTTGATTTGTGATTCAGCATTCGACATTGGCTGTGCCTGTTGACCAAGCTTGCGAACGGGCTCTTTGATCGTAGTTCGTCAATCGTAATTCGGCATTGCAGTCTGGAGGTTTTTATGTCAGAAAAGGTGTTGGTGATCGGCGGCGGCATTAGCGGCATCACCACGGCTGTGGAAGCGGCGGAAGCAGGCATGGAATCCGTGATCGTGGAGAGGAATCCATCGTTGGGCGGCCGCGTCGCCCAGCTTTACAAGTATTTTCCCAAGCTTTGCCCTCCATACTGCGGCCTGGAGATTAATTACCGCCGCATCAGGCAAAACCCGAAAATTTCCTATTATACCCTCTCGGAAGTGGAAAACATCTCCGGGGGCGAGGGCAATTTTTCCGCGACGGTTAAAGTTAAGCCCCGTTACATTAATGAAAAATGCACAAATTGCGGCGACTGCGCCGCTGCCTGCCCGGCGGAGCGCGCTAATGACTACAACTTTGGCATGAGCTCAACAAAAGCGATTTACCTGCCTCACGACCTGGCATTTCCTATGCGGTACGTGCTGGACAAAAGCGCCTGCAACAGCGGCTGCCAGGCCTGCGCCGACGCCTGCCAGTATGGCGCCGTTGACCTTAACATGCAAGCAAAGACGGCAGAGATAAATGCTGCCAGCATTGTGGTTGCGACCGGCTGGGATCCGTACGATGCTGCAAAGATCGAGAATCTTAACTTTGCGTCAATCCAAAATGTGATTACAAACGTGATGATGGAGAGGCTGGCGGCTCCCAATGGCCCCACCAAAGGCAAAATCAGGCGGCCGTCGGATGGCAAGGAAGTCAAGAATATTGCGTTTGCTCAATGCGCCGGCAGCCGCGATGAGAACAACCTCGCTTACTGTTCTGCAATCTGCTGTATGGCTTCGCTTAAGCAGGCGACATACTTGCGGGACACTGAGCCGGATTCGAAAGCAGAGATTTTTTATATCGACCTGCGGGCGCCCGGGAAGTACGAGGACTTCCTCAGA
This sequence comes from Actinomycetes bacterium, assembly GCA_021790115.1. GTDB lineage: Bacteria > Actinomycetota > Thermoleophilia > BMS3ABIN01 > BMS3ABIN01 > JACWAD01. Next base: position 16,102 of record JAJYIM010000032.1, read on the forward strand.
AGGTTGCAGGAAGACGAAAACGTGACCTTGACAAAAGGGAAAGTTGCCAAGATCGAGGAGGACACGGCCAGCGGCGATCCGGTAGTGACAGTAGAAGACGTCCTCGGCGGCGGCAAAATCAAGAAGCAGTTTGACATGGTCGTGCTGGCCGCGGGAATGGAACCGGCCGCAAAAAGCGGTAACATCCCCCTCAATATTCCTTTCGAGGAACATGGCTTTGTGGACGGCGACAGTCTTGCCGCGGGCATATCGGTATGCGGCGTCGCCCGGCGGCCCGATGACGTAACTACCTCGGTACAGGACGCTACAGGCGCCGCGCTAAGAAGTGTGCAGGTTTCAGCGCGGGCGGGCCAAACGGCAGGAGGTAACTGACGGTGGATAAGAAAATTGGAGTTTACATTTGCACCGACTGCGGCATCGGCACGGCGCTTGACACCGAGGCCCTGGAAAACGTGGCCAAAAATGAGTACAAGGCTGATATCGTTCGCAGAGCGCCTTTTCTTTGCAGCCAGGAAGGCACGCAACTGGTCAAGGATGACATCAATAACGAGGGTGTCAACACAATTGTCGTGGCCGCCTGCTCTCAGCGCGTTAACACTGATGCGTTTGATTTCGACCCGGCGCAGTATGTCACCGAGAGGGTAAATCTAAGAGAACACATTGTCTGGACGCAGACCCCGTCTGCAGAAGCGGCCGAAGCCGAGGAGGCTTCCTCTCAGGAAGGAACTGACGCGGAAGATGGAGAAGCTGCGGCTGAGCCTAAGCCGGAAGCTGGGGCGGAGGCGGCAGAAGGCGCAGCTGAGGCTGAAGAAGAAGCTTCCGGTGAAGCTTCCGCGCCTGAGCAGGAAGCTGCTCCCGTTGTTAATGAGAATACCCAGGAGATGGGCGAAGACCACCTGCGCATGGGCATTGTCAGGGCCAAGTCCAGCGAGCCGCCGGAGCCGCAAATAGAGGAGGTCAACAAGACAATCATGGTCATCGGCGCCGGCCCCACGGGCCTTGCCAGCGCCCTGGAGTCGGCCAACGCCGGCTACGAGGTAGTATTGATCGAAAAAGAAGCAGACCTGGGCGGCTGGGCAAAGAAAATGTACAGGCTGCTTCCCGACAAGGCGCCGTTTAAGGAAAGCAAAAAGCCCGACATCGAGGAGCGCATCGAGGCGGTTAAGAGCCACGATAAGATCCGCGTCATAACCGGAGCCGCCATTGAAAAAACCGCGGGTGAGCCGGGCAAGTACCAGGTGACTGTAAACAGCAACGGCAGCTCCGAGACGCTCACCATTGGCTCCATCGTGCTGGCGATTGGCTGGAAGCCTTACAACGCCAACCGCCTGGAGCACCTCGGTTATGGCAAATTTAAAAATGTTGTCACGAACGTCGAGATGGAACAGATCGCCTCTGATGGCAACGGCACGGTCGCCCGTCCCTCGGACGGCAAGCAGGCGACCAGCGTCGCCTTCCTGCAGTGCGCCGGTCAGCGCGATCCCGAGCACCTGCCATATTGCTCGTCAGTCTGCTGCCTGGCGTCATTGAAACAAGCCCTGTATGTCACCGAGAGCAACCCGGAGGCAGCGGCCTACATCGTTTACAAGGATATGCGCACCCCGGGCCTTTACGAGGAGTTTTACAAGGCGGCCCAGGATAATCCCGGCGTCATGCTGACCAAAGGAGATGTCACCAGCGTCACAGAGGACGAGGCCGGGAACATTATCATCGAGATCGATAACACAATTCTGGGAGAAAAGGTGATGGTGGTGGCCGACATGCTGGTGCTGGCCACGGGCATGGTCACCAATACGCTTCCGGCGCACATTGAGGGCGTCACCGATCTGACGCCGGAATACGTGGGCCAGTGGCGCGAGACGGAGACGGTGGACGGCATCATCAAGGAGGTTATCGCCGACCCGGTCGTTCTCAACCTTGAGTACCGCCAGGGTCCGGAGCTGCCGCACCTGAAATACGGATACCCCGACTCCCACTTTGTCTGTTTCCCGTACGAGACCCGCAGGACCGGAATTTACGCCGCCGGCGCCGTCCGCCATCCCATGACTGCGATGCAGTCGGCAAACGACGGCGCCGGGGCGGCCCTGAAAGCAATTCAGTGCCTGGAGCTGGCTGCCAAAGGGATGTCGGTACATCCGCGCGCCGGTGATCAGTCTTTTCCGGAGATCAACTTTACCAACTGCACCCAGTGCCGCCGCTGCACCGTGGAGTGTCCCTTTGGTGTCCTGGACGAAGATGAGAAGGGGACGCCCAAGACCAATACTTTCCGCTGCCGCCGCTGCGGCACCTGCATGGGCGCCTGTCCGCAACGGATTATCTCTTTCAAGAACTACAGCGTCGAGATGATTGCCTCCCAGATGAAAGCAATCAAGGTTCCGGAAGAAGATTCCAAACCGAGGATAATTGCGCTCATCTGCGAGAACGACGCCTATCCGGCGCTTGACATTGCCGGCCTTAACCGGCTTAGTATCAGCCCCTTTTACCGGTTCATCACCGTGAGATGCCTGGGCGGCACCAACCTCGTCTGGATAGCCGACGCGCTTTCAGCCGGGATCGAGGGATTCCTTCTGATTGGCTGCCGCTTTGACGATGATTACCAGTGCCATTTCATCAAGGGCAGCAAGGCGGCCAATGAAAGGCTTGGCAAGGTGCAGGAGACCCTCGGCCGGTTGATGCTGGAATCGGAGCGCGTCACCCAGGTGGAGCTCCCCTTAAACGAATGGAACAAGCTGCCTCAAATCATGGGTGACTTTGCCGAGAAACTGAAAGAATTTGGGCCGAATCCGTTCAAGGGATTTTAGGGAGGATGCTATGGCGGACGAGTCAGTAGAAAATGGCGAAGAACCGGGCGCCGAGAAAACGCCGGAGGATGACACCGCGGCACAGGGGAGCACCGTAACTACGGCTGACCCGGCAACCAAAACAGTCACGGACGCCGACGGGGACAGAGCCTCGCCGGAGGAGCCGGAAGCCGGTGCGGCTGAGGCTGCCGCAATTCCCGCCAGAGTGATCAAGCCGGATGTCAAGTTCGTGCGCGACGTTGTCGGCGCCGGCGGCAGCGACCTGAAGAAATGCTACCAGTGCGCCACCTGCTCGGTTGTCTGCAATATTACTCCTGACGATACGCCTTTCCCGCGCAAGGAGATGCAGTGGGCCCAATGGGGACTTAAGGAAAAGCTGACCGGCAGCCCGGACATCTGGCTTTGTCATCAGTGCAATGACTGCACGGCCCAATGCCCCCGCGACGCCAAGCCCGGCACTGTCATGCAGGCTATCGCAAAAATGACGATTGCCAATTATTCCATTTCACCCATTGCCAAAGCTGTCGGCAGCGCAAAGACTTTTGTGCTGATGGCGTTGTTGCCGGTGATTGTCATCATGGCGGCCATCGGCTTTCAGGGTCATTTTTCCAGCGTGCCCCGGGGAGACAATGGCGCCATCGTCTATTCCAAGTTCATGGATATTTACCGCGCCATCGATCCCATCTTCACCATCTTTTTTGTCATTGCCGCGGTGCTGTTAATCATGGGCGGCCGCCGGTACTGGTCAGACATGGTAAATAACCATGTGTCTGATGGTGGCTCCGCGCCGGAGAAAGGGTTCTTTGGCAACCTGTGGCCTACGGTGACTGAATTTCTGGCGCACAAGCGGTTCCGCAAATGCGACGAGACAAAAGACAGGGCAAATTCACACCTGCTTGTTTTTTATGCCTTTGTCGGGCTTTTCCTGACAACTGCCTGGGCTGTTGTTTATATTGACATTATTCACCGCGAATCGCCTTTCCCGATGTGGGATCCAATCAAGATTCTGGCGAATATCAGCGCCGCCGCCGGCATCATCGGTATCACCATGGTGCTGATTTATAAATTCACGCATGCCGGCAAACTCGGCAAGGGCAGCTACTACGACTGGTGGCTGATTGGCACAATTTACGTGCTTTTGCTGACGGGCATTGGCTCGGAGCTGCTGCGGCTGGCGGACGCGGCTGTTCTTGCTTATCCTGTATATTCCCTTCACTTGATGACTGTGCTTTTTCTGTTTATCTATGCTCCGTTCTCCAAGATGGCGCACATGGTGTACCGCATGGTGGCGCTTGTCTTCGCCCGGTCAACGGGAAGGGATTTGGGAGTCGAGTAATCTGACTGGTTGATCTGCGGGCGGCCCATGCGGCCGTCCGTTTTTGTGCGTACCGGTTATCGTTTACAATGATAGATGTGCGCCGGCGGCCGCCAGTTACCAACGAGGGTGAAGAATGGTTTCTTTAAACAACAAGGCAGTAATACCGACGAAATTTGAGCTGGACTCAGAGTTCAAGTTTCGTTGCCATCCGGCCTGCGCCTGCTTTACCAGGTGCTGCCGCAATATCGAGACCCTGCTTACTCCTTACGATGTGATTAGGATGAAGCAGCGCCTGGGCTTAAGCAGCACTGAATTTCTGAAAAAATACACGCGGTACGCTGAAGATGAAAAGACGACGCACCCCCTGCTTTATATGCGCATGGATGCTGAAAATGATCTTTATTGCCCCTTTGTGACGCCCGGCCAGGGGCAGGGGAAAGGCTGCAATATTTACGCCGACCGCCCGGCGGCATGCCGTTATTATCCGGTCGGGCAGGCTACGCACCGCATCATGGACGACAAAAACGAACAGCCCTTGCACGATGAATGGTACGTAATTGTCAAGGAGGATCACTGCCTCGGCTTTCAGGAAGAAAAGAAGTGGACAATTGCGGACTGGCGCCGGGATCAGGATGCGGCCCTTTATGACGACATGAACCGCGAGTGGAAAAACATCATGATGAAACAGGACCTGCCCAAAGGTGACAAAATTGATGGCAGGCGGCAGCAGATGTTTTACATGGCCAGCTACGACATCGACATGTTTCGCCGCTACGTCCTTAACAGCCGTTTTCTGGAGATGTTCGACGTTTCCCCAGCTTTGCTGGAAAAGATCAGAGAAGACGATATTGAGTTGATGCAATTTGGCTTTGATTACCTGAAATATCTGCTTGGCATCTCGCAGCAATTGCAGTTAAAGCCTCATGTTGCCGCGGCGCAGAAGACCAGGATTGCCGAGATGCGGGCGGAGGAAGACGCTGCCAGGGAAGCAAGGATCGCCGAGGCGGAAAAGATGGAGCGCGGGCAGTGAAGATTCCGGGCTTTTTGGCCAGACAGTCTTACGCCGCCCGCCGCGATCTCGCCACAAAAATAAATGCAAGCAAAGTGATCGCAACCACAAGCGCCAGCGACGTGACGCACAAGGGGCAGACTGCGCCCAGCACGAACAGCTCCACGTAAGTCAGCGCCAGCGACACAGCCAGCGCCGCCAGGGAGGCCAGCAGCAAAAGCCTCCGCCAAAAGCGGCTGGGGCCGCGGTTTATGAGAATAGCCCCCGCCAGGAAGGCCAGCAGCGCGTATCCCGCCATGCCAAACGCGGCCACCGGGATCCCCGCGACCACGGAATAGGAGCTTTGGTTCACCGCCGTGCAGCTGACAGTCTCGTTGACATCGCAGGCGGACACATCTGGCGGCAGGTAATGCTCGTAAAGCGCGTAGGCGGAGTCGGCGATCCCCGCCAGCGTCAGGACAAGTATCGTCGTCAGGATTGCTTTTTTCATACCAATGCCTTTTTGAATTTATTTCTGGAGGGGGCGTATGGGAGTCGAACCCACCTTTGCCTGGGTCTCAGGCATACGGACGGTTTTGCAGACCGCCGGGAACTACCGGTTCCAGCGCCCCCCTGAAAGATTAAAGCTTTTTTAAAACGGCAGGACTAATTCGTAGTCTAGCGAGGGGAGTAAAAGGCGGCAAGTTTGGCGGCTGGATTTCCACTGTCAAACTCTCTACAATCCATCTTTGGATGCTGGAAAAGCTTTTGGGGGTTCAGCATTCTCAAACCTCCAACTGCCAACCTCCAACTGCCAATATGGAGAGGTGGCCGAGCCGGCTGAAGGCGATCGCCTGCTAAGCGATTAAGGGGGTTTTAAGCCTCCTTCGAGGGTTCGAATCCCTCCCTCTCCGCCAAAAAAGCAGATGGTAGATGGTGGATGGTTGATATCCGCCATCTATAGTCCATCTACTATCTACCATCTGCTTTTCGCGCCCGTAGCTCAGCTGGATAGAGCGTTGGACTACGAATCCAAAGGCCACAGGTTCGAATCCTGTCGGGCGCGCCAGTTAGATAAGGCCTGGTTTCCTTTTCCTCAGCTTTTTATTTCTAAGCAGCCTGTTTCATGAGCTCGGGGTTGGGCCGGGC
>JAJYIM010000033.1 GCA_021790115.1 Actinomycetes bacterium
GGGGCACACCGATGCGGCGCCTTATTCGGCAAACGCCGATTACAGCAACTGGGAGCTCTCGGCCGACCGGGCCAATGCCGCGCGGCGGCTGATGCAGGAAGACGGGGTGCGCGCAGGGCCGCCCCCTAGTGTCTTAAACGCGCCAGCCCGGCCGGAGGCGGCCGGCCGCGCATCTATTTTTCTTCCTTTATCTTTCTTTCCTGCTCAACTATCTTTTGTGACAAGTGGGCCGGCACTTCATCATAACGGAGGAACTCCATCGTGTAGTCGCCGCGGCCGCCGGTCATCGAGCGCAGGTCGGGGGCGTAGGCAAGCATTTCCGCCAGCGGCACCTCGACGTTCACCTGGTTCATTTTGCTCTTTGGCTCCATGCCCAGCACCTTGCCCCGCCGCGAGTTCAGGTCGCCGATGACATCGCCGACGTTTTCTTCCGGGACGGTGACGTGCACGGCCATGATTGGCTCCAGCAGCACCGGATCGGCGCTGGCGACGGCTTTCTTGAGGCCCATCGATGCCGCGATCTTAAACGCCATTTCCGAGGAATCGACCGCGTGATGGGAGCCATCATACACCGTCACCTTCATGTCAACAAGGGGATGGCCGGACAGCTCACCTTCTTTCATTGCCTCGACAATGCCTTTCTCCACGGCCGGGATGAAACCGCGCGGGATGACGCCGCCCACCACTTTGTCGGCGAACTCAAAGCCCTCGCCGCGTGGCTTCGGCTCGATGCGGAGCCAGGCGTCGCCGTACTGGCCGCGGCCGCCGGTCTGCTTCTTGTACTTGCCCTGGGCTTCTGCCTGCTTGCGGATCGTCTCCAGGTACGGAACCCGCGGTGGCTTTAAGTTGACTTCAGCGCCGAATCTGCGTTTGACGCGGTCCATGATCACTTCGACGTGCACCTGGCTTAGGCCCGACACTACCAGTTCGTTTGTCTGGGCGTCGCGCTCAACTACGAGCGTTGGGTCTTCCTCCTGCAGACGCTTCAGCGCTGTACCCACTTTTTCCTCGTCGCCCTTGCTTTTGGGCTCGACCGCAAATGACATTACCGGGTTGGGGAAAACCAGCGGGGGGAATGTTACCTGCCTGGATTCGGTGCAGAGCGAGTCGCCGGTTTTTGTCTCTTTCAGCTTGGCGATGGCGCCGATGTCGCCCGGGCCCAGCGCATCCGCCGGGCTATTATCTTTACCCTGCAACTTGAGCAATTGGCCGATGCGCTCTTTTGTCTTGCTTGCCGGATTGTAAACATTGGTGTCACTTTTAAGCTCGCCCGCAAAAACACGCAGCACATTGATGCGGCCGCTGAACGGGTCGGCGAGCGTCTTAAAGACAAAGGCCGCCACCGGCTCGCCGGCGTCGCAGCGGACCTTGATCTCCTCGCCACTGCCGGCCACCAGGGCCGTCACTGGCGGGCGCCTGGCAGGGGAGGGAATGGCGTCAACAATCAAATTGAGCAACAGGTCGATACCAATGTTTCTGGTGGCGCAGCCGGCGCCAACCGGGAAGACGTTTCCGGCGACGACGCCAGCCTTTAGCGCCGCGTACATTTCTTCCCTGCTGATCTCTTCACCCTCCAGATATTTTTCCATCACGGCGTCGTCGTTCTCGGCCACGGCGTCCATCAGTTTCTCGCGGTATTCATCGGCTTGGCCGGCCAGCTCCTCCGGGATGGGAGCCTCCTTGGCCTTGCCGCCTTCAAAGAGGAACGCCTTCATGGCAAGCAGGTCCACCACGCCGGCAAATTTGTCCTCGCCGCCGATCGGCAGTTGGGCGGCAACGGCGCCTTGGCCAAAAGACTCCTGCAACTGCCCCAAGGCGGTAAAAAAGTCGGCCCGTTCACGGTCCATCATATTGACAAAGATTACGCGGCTGACAGCGTTATCTTGGCAGTGACGCCAGAGGCGCTCGTGCTGCACTTCAAGCCCTGCCGGCGCGCCCACCACGACCAGGGCGCCCTCGACCACCCTTAAGGCGGCAAGTGTGTCGGCATGAAAGCTGGGATCACCAGGCGTGTCAATCATGTTGATATTGTGGTTGCGCCATGTTGTATGACACAGCGCTGCGTTGATGGAGTGTTGGCGTTTTTTCTCATCTTCGTCGTAGTCGGCCACCGTTGAGCCCTGCTCAATTGCGCCCTGGCGGCTGACCGCGCCGGAAGCGAAAAGAATGGCTTCGGTAAGGCTGGTCTTGCCGGTTCCCCGGTGGCCGATGACAGCAACGTTTCTGATTGCGGCGGGATCCTGAGCGGGCATCTCTTAGCAACTCCTTTGGTTCCAGGATTTGTCCGACAAGACAAATCCGGCTTGTTCCGGTTCTGATTCTAGCTGCTTAAACGCTAGAATCTCACGCGACCTCTCGCAAAACGGATGTTCAGCCGGAAAGCGCGCCAATGGTGGATTTTATCCCTTTGGGAGAAGGAATAAAAGAGGTGCGCTGCAGCGAAAAATCAGACCTGGCAGTGCGGGCACCAAAACGTCTTGCGCCCATTTTTAACCATCTCGATCTTGTGGCCGTCGCGGCGGCAGGGCCGGCCGGCGCGGCGACGGACCTTTTCCTGGTAGCGGCCGTGGCGGCCGCAGGCGTCGCGGAATTCCTCTTCGCCGCCCGCCCTGATGCTTTCCCTGAGGGTTGACTTGATCTGCCGGGCCAACTCCTCGAACTCGGCGCCGGTAAGATCGCCCACCTTGCGGAAGGGGCTCAGGCGCGCGTTCCAGAGGATCTCGTCGGAGTAGTTGTTGCCGATGCCGCCCAGCGCGTTTTGGTCCATCAGCGCTGCTTTCAGCTGTTTTTTTGCCGGCAGCAGCCCGGCCAGCTTCTTTGCCGTCAGGCTTCTCGACAGAGGATCGGCGCCGCTTTTAAGCACAGGCAGCTTTGACAGCTCCTGCTCCTGCGCCAGATGAAACTCGCTCAGCTGCATGTGGGTGAACTCCAGCGCTGAGTCGTCGCTAAAATTCCAGGCAACGCCGCCGGTCTTCCGCACCGGTTCCTGGCGGCAGGCAGCCAGCGCTCCCAGCTTGTAATGGAAGACGGCTGCCACCCCGCCGCTTAAGCGGAACACCAGCGCCTTGCCGCGCCGCTCGATGCCTTCGACCCTGCGCCCGGCAATACCGTTGGCAAAAGCGTGCGCATCCTCTCGCGGCGTCCGGATCGAGCGTACCCTCTCCACCAGCACCCCGGCGACGATTTTGCCGGCCACGCAGGGAGAAAGCGTTTTCCGCGCCACTTCCAGCTCTGGCAATTCCGGCATCTACTCGGTCCTTTTCATCCCCTTGGCGTCAACGCTGATTTTATTTACTGTTTTGACTACGTTATTTGAATTTAGGTCAATAATATAAAGCGTGCTTTCGCTGCCGCCCGGATCAGTCGCGTCCGTAAACAGGTACCGGCCGTCGGCGCTGAATGCCGCCCCGTAGTAATCGGCCTGCGGGTTGGGATCGGGCGTCAGGGCGCCGGCCAATGTCCGTTTGGCGGCGTCGATTTTCAGAAGCTTCCCCCGGCACATGACATAAACAAACCTGCCGTCGGGCGAGGTGACAACCTCGTGTGTCTCCTTGATTCCAGGGAGGGCGACTGCTTTCTGGTAACTTCGTGAGGGCCAGGTGTAGACCGCCAGCTGAGCGGCGCCGCTTGTGGCTGTTCCCGCAATGTAGGCGCTTGCGCCGTCGGGCGACCAGGAAATGCCGCTCACGGAAGAGAGCTCCGGGAAGCTCACGGAAGCAGCAAGTTTGCCAGCGGCCGGATCGAGGCGGTAAAAAAGCCGCGCCGGGCCCCTGCTGTCCAGGGCGCCGGCGGCGTAAAGCAGCTTGTCCGGGCCGCGGACAAGCGTTTCCAGGCTTGCAGCCGGCGTCTCAATATCATGGTCATGGACCCAATTGTTGCCGTCCCAGCGGAAGCTGTCGATCTCGCCGTTGGCGGAACTGGCTACGTACATTGAGCCGCCGTCCGGGGAAACGTATACATCTGAAGGGGAAGCAGCCAGGTTTTGCTCCACCGTTTTTTCCACAAAGCCGCTGACGTTGTCGTAAACGCGGACGGAGCCGAATTCGGGGTCCGGCCCTTGGGCGTCGGCGATGTAAAGCAGGGCGCCGCGCCAGTCTGCCGATCTTTTCAGCACCGTTCTTTCGGGCGCTGACGTGTCAGGTGAGCCGCAGCCTGCCAGCACGAGCGCCAGTGCGAGGGCAAGGACAATTAGAAGGTTAAACCGGCTTATGTATTTGGCAATCATGGAGACACGCGCCTGACGAAGGGGTGCCTGGCTCCGCCATGTTCCGGCATGCGTTGCATTTTCGGCGATTTTCGCAGTTTAACTGCTCCTCGGCAGGGAATATTGCAATTGTATTATTATTTATATTGCAGTTTTACCTGCGTGTGCAATCGCGAGTCCGATTGATTTCGGCAAGATCGAGGATAATAATCGAGGGTGATATGGCTACCAAGTGTCCCGGAAGCGACGTAGAAATTACAATTATGCCCTGCCCACGCTGCGGCGGCGAGGTTGAGCTGTTTACCGGGGAAGCCAAGGCAAAGTGCCCCGACTGCGGCCAGCTGGTTTGGCGGGAGGCGGCGTCATGTATTGAGTGGTGCCCCGGGGCGAGCCGCTGTTTTCGCCATGTCTTTAAAGAGGAAAAGGCAGGCGGGAAAAAGGGCGCGGGCAACGGCAATCGCGGGCAACGATAAACGCCGCGTTTCGTTGGCAGGCACAGGTGCCAAATGGCAGGCACAGGTTTTTAGCCCGTGCAAGTATCGGGCATGTGCGTAGATAACCTCTCCCAAATGCAGGGTGGAAAGCCTGTCATCTACTTAGAGCCTATTTCGATAGGCGTATTCTGCTGCGGCCGGCTGTAAAGACCATGGGCTGCGTCCTCGGAGCAAAAAGCCCAGGGCGTACCGCAGCGGGTACGACTGCGGGCTTTTTACTCCTGCGTTCTTGCCCATGGCCTTTTCGCTCGGCCTCGCAACGAATTACCTATCGAAATAGGCTCTTGTTGTTGAGGCTAAAAGCCTGGTTCTCTACCGAGCTTGCCATCTACCGGAAAGTGCGGCCATTTGACAAAGCCCCGGCGCCCCTTTATCATGTTTTGGCGCCGGTTGGCACTCCCGCAATGAGAGTGCCAAAAACGCTATCAGAATTTCTAAAAAAACAGTGATGAAGGAGGGTTGTTTTATGAATCTAAAGCCTCTTGAAGACCGCGTTATCGTCAAGACCGTTGAGTCGGAGGACGTTACCGTCAGTGGCATCGTCCTTCCCGACACGGCTCAGGAGAAGCCCCAGCGGGGCAAGGTAATCTCGGTGGGCGACGGCAGACTGGACGACAGCGGCAAGCGGGTTCCGCTGGACGTCAAGAAAGGCGACGAAGTTATCTACAGTAAATACGGTGGTACCGAGGTTAAGGTTGAAGGCGAGGAGCTGCTGATCCTGAAAGCGAGCGACATCCTGGCCAAGGTTGTAAAAAAATAGCCGGGAAAGGAGTGAAACGTTATGGCAAAAGAAATCAAGTTTGATGAAGAGGCAAGGCGCGCCCTCGAGCGCGGGGTAAATGCCCTGGCCGACACGGTGAAAATTACGCTCGGCCCCAAAGGCCGCTACGTTGTGCTGGACAAGAAATTCGGGGCGCCCACGATCACCAACGACGGCGTCACCATTGCCCGCGAGATAGAGATCGAGGACGTTTTCGAGAATCAGGGGGCGCAGCTGGTGCGCGAAGTCGCCACCAAAACCAACGATGTTGCCGGTGACGGCACCACCACCGCTACCCTGCTGGCGCAGGCAATCGTGCGCGAAGGCATTCGCAACGTTGCTGCCGGCGCCAATCCAATGGCGCTCAAGCGCGGTATCGAGATGGCGGTCGATGCGGCCGTGGAGACGATCAAGACTCAGGCAAAGGAAGTCTCCGGCAAGGAGGACATTGCCCGGGTTGCTACCATTTCCGCCGACGACCGGGTGATTGGTGACGTCATTGCCGACGCCATTGAGAAGGTAGGCAAGGACGGCGTCGTCAATGTTGAGGAAGGTCAGACCTTTGGCATGGACCTTGAGTTTACCGAGGGGATGCAGTTTGACAAAGGCTACCTGTCGCCGTACATGATCACCGACCAGGAGCGCATGGAAGCGATCCTGGAGGAGCCCTACATCCTGATGGCCAACCAGAAGATCGGCGCCGTGCAGGACCTGCTGCCGGTGCTGGAGAAGGTCATTCAGGGCGGCCGCCCCTTGCTCATCATTGCCGAAGACGTCGAGGGCGAGGCGCTGGCGACGCTGGTGGTTAACAAGCTGCGCGGCACCTTTACCGGCCTCGCCGTCAAGGCTCCCGGCTTTGGCGAGCGCCGCAAGCGGATGCTGGAAGACATCGGCATTCTCACCGGCGGCCAGGTCATCAGCGAGGAGCTGGGCCTGAAGCTGGAAAACACCGGCCTTGATCAACTGGGCCGCGCCCGCAAGGTAGTTGTCACCAAGGAAACGACGACGATTGTCGATGGCGCCGGCTCTCCTGAAGATATCAAGGGCCGGATCAAGCAGATCAAGGCCGAGATCGAGGCGACTGATTCCGACTTCGACCGCGAGAAGCTGCAGGAGCGGCTGGCCAAGCTGGCCGGCGGCGTGGCCGTGGTCAAGGTTGGCGCGGCCACCGAGACAGAGATGAAAGAGAAAAAGCACCGCGTCGAGGACGCACTCAACGCCACCCGGGCGGCCCTGGAAGAGGGCATCGTGCCCGGCGGCGGTGTGGCGCTGCTTAACACAATCGCCGCAGTTGCCAAGGTCAAGGCCACAGATGACGAGGCTACAGGCGTGAATATCATTGTCCGGGCGCTGGAAGAGCCGCTCAGGCAACTGGCTGACAATGCTGGCCTGGAGGGATCCGTTGTGGTCAACCGGGTCAAGGGCGAGAAGCCCGGCGTCGGTTTGAACGTGGCCACCGAGGACTATGAGGATCTGGTGAAGGCCGGCATCATTGATCCGGCGCTGGTTACCCGCTCCGCGCTGCAGAATGCGGCCTCAATCGCCAAGAACATTCTCACCACCGAGTGCATCGTGGCCGAGTTGCCCGAAGAGGAGAAAGCTCCCATGATGCCGCCTGGCGGCGGGATGATGTAAAACCGGACTTTGGATATTGGATTTTGGACTTTGGACAAAATCCAAAAAATCGAAAGCTAAAAGTCTACTGAGATAGGCTCTAAGGGCGGCGCTGCAGGCGCCGCCCTGTTCTTCTGTCCGCAACAAGTCGTAGTTTAGGGACGTACGTTTCCTATGTTTCCTAACTTTCATCAACCATCGATTCGCGGCGGCAAGGCAAGAAAGTTAGGAAACATAGGAAACGTACGTCCCTGGGTTGCACGGAAAGCGAAAGACCCTCAAGAAATGAGGGTCTTTCGCCGGGTATAAGGGATGAAGGGGTGAAACAGGCACACACCCTTCCGCCTAATTTTCAACACGTGTCAAGATAATCCTTTTGCATTTTGAATAAAATTAACCGCCACGAGTTAGAGTCCAGGTCCAAAGCCGGCAGATGGCCGCCTTCCATTAACAATTAAACCGCGCTATCAAAGCGCGGTTGCTGAACAATTTGTATTTGATTTGGACTTTTGTCTGGCCGTTCTGTCAGGCTTTGGCTAGGCCGCTTTCTTCTCTTCAGACCGGGGCGCTGCCACCGGAGGACCCGTTATGTTGATAGCCTCCTTAATGCCTTTGCCCTGTGCCGGCAGCATTGACACCAGCGGCACCAGCTGCAGCGCAATGCCTGCCAAAAGCAGGCCAATTGACAGAAACTGCAGGCCGTTTACCCAGGCAGTTGTGACCTGGACGTTGTGAAACGCATCTCCCACAGCGGTTCCCGGTCTGGCCGTGGCGCGAACGTCAGGAGCAGCCCCGTAGTAGGTGCCGCTCTGGCTGGCGATATAGAAGCCAAATGCGAACACGACCAATAGGCCAATGATGCCCAGGAGCATTGCCCATCTGCCGACTCTGCCCATCATATTTGCCCTTTCCAGAGTCATTTTTCTTTCACCTCCCCGATGTTTAGGAGCCTTGGCCAGGCTTCGTGTTTCAGTGGTTTTAATAATGAGCTTCCCCTCTTTTGGTCCGGAAACCAATGATTCTGGCAACCATTGGCAACTTTCTGTTAAAATCCCCCAAAAGCGGCCCTGGCAGAAGTTTAAAACTTTGCAAAGGCCGGAGAAGGTTTGCATAGATGCAATACATCGAAAAGCTGAGGTACTTTTACAGCACCGAGGCGCGGCGGCTGTTTAATCCAGTTACCGCTGTTCTTAGCCGCACCAGCATTTCCCCAAATTTGCTGACAGTGCTGGGGCTTGCCTTTACGTTGGCCACGGCGCCCCTGGTCTGGTACGGGCATTTTGTGCCTGCCGCTATCATCTTCGCCGCGGGCAGCCTTTTTGACATGCTGGACGGCGCGGTGGCGCGCCTGTCGGAACGGGTGACGCCGCTGGGCGCTTTTATTGATTCAACCTTTGACCGGATCGGCGAGGGGGCAGTTCTCACGTCGATCGCGCTGGTTTACGCCAGGAATGGAAATCTTTGGCTGGTGGGCGCTACTTTTGCCACTATGATCGGCTCGTTTCTAGTGAGCTATACCCGGGCCCGGGCTGAGGCTTTAGGAATGGACTGCAAGGTTGGCCTGATGACCCGCCCCGAGCGGCTGGTGCTGCTGATCGCGGGGATATCGCTGCATAAATTTGGCGTGCTGCCGCTGGTGATGTATATTCTAGCGGTGTTAACAGCCATAACCGTGCTGCAGCGCATCCTGCACGTGCGGCGGCAGTTCCGGGAAAGAGAAAGGCGGCAGGCATAACCCGATTGCAAAGTCGGTTGACGCCGGCCTTGTGTGTTGAAAGTGCCAAGTATTCTTGTTTTTGACCCAATGGAGGTATCGCGGCCTTGAGCAACGAAGTCAGAGTTGCCATCATCGGCGCGGGCAACTGCGCCTCTTCCTTTGTCCAGGGAGTGCAGTATTACAAGAACGCCAAAGCAACAGAAGGCGTGCCGGGTCTGATGCACGTCAACCTTGGCGGTTACCACATCAAGGACATCAAGTTCGTAGCCGCCATCGATGTCGTTGAGGGCAAGGTGGGCAAGGATCTCGCCGAAGCAATCTTCGCCCATCCCAACAACACGGTGAAGTTCTGTGACGTTCCCAAGACCGGCATCAAGGTGGCCCGCGGGATGACCCATGACGGCATCGGCAAGTACCTGTCCCAGATTGTCAAAAAGGCGCCCGGTCCCACTGATGACATCGTAGGAATCCTCAAGTCCACCAAGACCGATGTTGTCGTCAGCTACCTGCCGGTAGGCAGCGAGGAGGCCACTAAATGGTATACTGAGCAGATACTGGCCGCCGGCTGCGCCATGGTAAACTGCATCCCGGTATTTATTGCCCGGGAGGCTTACTGGCAGGGCCGCTTTCAAGAAAAAGGGCTGCCAATCATCGGCGATGATATCAAATCCCAGGTGGGGGCAACGATTGTGCACCGCATCCTGGCCAGCCTGATGCAGGACCGCGGCGTTAGGCTGGAGCGGACCAGCCAGCTGAACGTTGGCGGCAATTCCGATTTCCTCAACATGCTTGAGCGCGAGCGCCTGGAGAGCAAGAAGATCTCCAAGACAAACGCCGTCACTTCCCTGCTTGATTTTGACATCGGCGCCGATAATGTCCACATTGGCCCCAGCGATCATGTCGCCTGGCTGGAGGACCGCAAGTGGGCCTACATCCGTCTGGAAGGGCGCTCTTTCGGTGACGTGCCGCTTAACATTGAGTTAAAGCTGGAAGTTGTTGATTCGCCGAACTCCGCCGGCATCGTTATCGACGCCGTGCGCTGCGCCAAGCTGGCCCTGGACCGGGGCATCGCTGGCGCCCTGGAAGCCTCCTCGTCCTACTTTATGAAATCTCCGCCGGTACAGCACCCTGACGATGTCGCCCGCAACCTGACGGAAGAATTCATTGCCGCCGGGCCGCCGCAAAGCTAGCAACGGCAGTTTGTTCTGCGCCATTTTCGTCCGGCTTCGCAGTGAACAATTTTTGAGATAAATTCTTCTCCGGCCCCGTCTGTGGCTGCTTGTCCCCGTAGATCTGTTCAACACCTTCTGTAATTGGCGCCCAAAGCCTCGCACCAGAAAGCCAAGTTGCAGCCTTGACAAGATTTTAAAAAATACTAATATAAGAATATCAACGTATAAAAAATTTCAATAACAGTTTCACAACGCCTAAAAAGGAGCAGACGATGTCAACCAGCAAGATTCTCTCAGTCATTATTTTAATTGTGGGAGCAGCGTTAATTATTGCGCCGTTTGGTTACCAAATGTTTGACAGGGCGCCCGCCGGCGCCAACATGATGAAGGATTTTGAAAGTGTCTTGACGCGTCCAAACGTGACGACATTTCAGGAGCACATGCACACCTTTGCCGCAATGCAATCCGACATGAAAAGGATGCTCCCCGCTTTGGCGCAGCAAATGCACATCACCCAGGATCAGCTGAATCAAATGTTGCAGCAACAGTTTCCCGGAGTGGCAAACGGGATGGCGCGGATGGATAAGATGGGAGCAGACTTTAATACCGTCATCACGGTTATGGACCGGAACGTTGGCAATTTCCAGAAAGCCGATCAGCTGCCCATGAGCACGATGCCCTGGTTCTTTGTTGTTGCCGGTGGCGTGCTGGTGCTGCTGTCGGGGGCGCAGTTGCTGCTGCCGGCAAAAGAGTAACTGTCGTAGAAAACCAGAATCTTGACTAAAGAGGCGGTTCCCGAACCGCCTCAATTCTTTAGACAATTATCATGCTGGGTCTCTCTTCGCGCGTGGCTAATTCAACCATGCTCAACAAATGCGTTTGCGACCTTTGCCACTTTAAATTAACCTTTATGACATGACTAAGTCCGCGGAACACCTCAGGGTGGGGATAGTCTCGCCTTACGCCTGGACCTCGCAGTGGGGAGTTAACCGTCATATCCGGGGCCTGGCCGCCTCACTGGCCGGTAATGGGCATGAGGTTTCGATCATCGCCCCTTCTGAAGAAAGAGACGAGGCGCGGGTTGCCCGCCGCCGGGCTAGGGCCAACAGGAAGGCCGGGTCCCAGGTCAGGCAAAAAAAGGCTGCCGGCCCGGCTACCGGAGCAGCCAACAACATCAAAAATGTGCATTTGCTCAAAGTCACAGGTACTTTCCGTGTGCCTTACAGCGAATCGCTGGCCAACCTGGCGTTGCCCCTGGATGTTACGGACAAGCTGGATGAGATCCTCTCCGGCGGCCAGTTTGATATCTTGCATCTGCACGAGCCGTATCCTCCCAGCCTTTCGTTTACGGCCCTTAGGCTTGCGCGCAGTCCGGCTGTGGCCACGTTCCACACAGCAGGCGAGCGATTCCTGAGTTACCAATTAATGCGCCCGGTGGTGGAGCGGTTCTTTTCCCGCCTGGACGGCCGCATTTGCACCTCCCAGACCACCAGGCGGATAATTTCCGGCTACTTTCCGGGAAATTACGAGGTCGTCGGCGACGGCGTCGATACTACCGCCTTTTCTCCGCCTTCGGCAGGCCGGGAGCAGGAAGGGGCGCCGCTGATCTTGTATGCGGCCTGGAGCGATCCGCGCAAAAGTCTCGGCCTGCTGTTGCGTACAATGAGGCTGCTGCCGGCAGATGTCCCTCCCTTTAAGCTTGCCATTGTCGGGGGAGAGGAATTGCTTTGGCGGGCCAATCTGATCGTGCCGCGGCGCCTGCGAGAGCGGGCATTCTTTCAGGGCATGGTCGAACCGGGCGAGATTGCCGGGGCATACCGCCAAGCGGCGGTCCTTTGCGCTCCTTACGCCGGCGCCGGCCTGAGCTGTGCCATTCTGGAGGCGATGGCCTCTGGCAACGTCGTCATCGCCCCTGGCCGCGCAGGCATCCGCGAACTGGTTGGCGAAGGCAGCGAAGGGCTGCTTCTGGACCAGCCCTACTCCTACAACCTGGCGGCCAACCTCGTCGATTTGCTGGGAAGCTCCTGCCTGAGGCGGTCGCTCGGCGCCGGCGCGGCGCGAAAGGCGCGGCGGTTCTCATGGCAAAAAATCACCGGCGGCGTGGAAGCGGCCTATGGACGGGCTTACGGGCGGCGGGGCACTCGCCCGGGGAAACAGGCTCTGCCGGAGCCTGAAGCAAGCAGGATGATTCTTGCTGATCTTCACATGCATACCAGTTTCTCAAGTGACTGCGCCACCACTCCGGAAGAAATGCTGCGGGCCTGCCAGGAATGCGGCCTGGAGACAATCGCCATCACAGATCACAACACGATTGCCGGCGCCATTGAAGTCGGGCGCCTGGCCCCACCGCACATGCACGTAATTGCCGGCGAAGAAATAAAAACGACCGCGGGTGAAATTATTGGGCTCTTTCTCAAAGAAGAGATTCCGCGGGGCCTCTCGATTGAAGAAACAATCCAGCGCATTAAGCAACAGGGCGGCCTGGTTTACGTTCCTCACCCTTTTGATCCTCTGCACCTCACTCCCACTTATGAACTGCTTGCCCGCAACGCCGCCGACATTGACATCATCGAGGTTTACAATCCGCGCATAACTTTCTCGGCGTTTAATGAAAAAGCAAAAAGGCTGGCGCTAAAGTATGATATTCCCGCCGGGGCAGGAAGCGACTGCCATGTGCCGCAAGGGGTTGGGACGGCAATGCTGTCGCTGCGCAAGTTCAGGACGCCTCAACAGCTGCTTTCCAGCCTGCGGAGCGCCGATATCATCCGCAGCAGCAAGAGCCCGTTGTATCTGCACTCCTTGAAACTGCTAAAGAACGGCCGCGGCGCGCGGCAGGCTGCCGACTAATTGCAAGGAAGCGGGAAGCCCGGACCTTGTCGTTTACAAGCCCGTTAACCGGCGGCGTCCAGGTTCATGGCCGGCGCTAACTGCGGCAGGGCCTGCCTGCCGATGGCGTCAAGAAAAGCATCTACGCAAGCCGGATCGAACTGCGTGCCGGCGCAGCGCATGAGTTCATTTACTGCTTTCTGTTTGGTTAGCGCCTTCCGGTAAGGGCGGTCTGAAGTCATGGCTTCAAAAGAATCCGCCACCGCCATAATCCTTGCTTCCAGGGGGATCGACGCTCCGGCAAGACCATCTGGATACCCCTTTCCGTCGTACCGCTCGTGATGATGCCGCACTGCTGATTTGACCGCCGGGGCAATTCTGACCGGGTCCAGGATACGGGCGCTGACGATGGGGTGTTTCTTCACCAGCTTCCACTCTGCTATTGAAAGGCGTCCCGTTTTTCCCAGCAGGCTGTCAGGAATGCCGATTTTACCGACGTCGTGCAGATAGCCAGCGTATTTGAGCTGCTCCAGGGCATTGCTGCCCAATCCCATCTGCCGCCCCAGCATGACAGCATATTTTGAGACCCCGTCAGAATGGCCGCGAGTAGATGAATCCTTGGCGTCAATCGCCTCTGCCAGTGACCTGATGGTGCCCGCAAATGCGTTCTCCAGCGCCTCATGAGCAAGGGCATGCCCAACGGCGACCGCCCCCTGGTTGACAATGGTCTGACAGAGGTCGGACTTTTCCCGGTTCAAGGGATTGCGCTCCCAGCTCCTTTGTTCTCCAATCCCGACAACACCAACAACCTCGCCGCTGACAACCAGCGGGTAAATCAGAAACGACCTGGCGTCGCCGATGAGCCGGCGCTGGTATTTTGTCAAAGACAGATCCTGCCGGCGGCCGCCCAAGATTACGGCTTGTTTTGTCACAATTGCTTTTTTGTGATCAGGGAGTTGAGAGAGAGGCAAAGATTTGCCAATCATGGTCTCCCACTTCATCCCTTGCTCCTGCACTGGATAGGTAGCAACGACCTCAATGTTGCTGCTGCCCTCGCTCAGCAGGGAAATGCGGCAAAAAGAGGCCCCTATGATCTGGACGATCCTGGCTGCCAATAGCTGCAGCACCTGGCCGATCTCAAGCGAGGAGCTGACGGCCGCGGAGACTTCCATCAGCAAGCCGAGCCGGTCGGCGCGGTCCCGCTCAGCGCTCAATGCTCTTTCTTTTTCCCGGGTAATGCCCATGCCATAGTAATTCAGCGAAGTCGCTGCAGCCGCAAACAGCACCCAGCGGCTGAAAAAGCCGATGAGAAATTCTTCATAATTTCCCAGCATGAATCTAAGATGGACAAAATAAACCGCGGTGTAAATGGCGATGATGGCCGCGGCGGAGATCATCGCGCCCAGGCGGTGAAAGTAACGGGCGCTAATGGCGATGGGGATGAAGTAGCCGAGGTAGAGAAACTCCTCCATATCGTGGTAGCTGCTTAAAATCAGCTGCAATACCGCCACGATCAGGGTGCTCGTAAAAATGGCGGCGACAGGCTTTCTGCCGAAGACGCTGGGTCTTCTTTTTTTATTCTGCGCCGGGGAGACGCCTGCTGCCGGGACATAAATTTTTTTCATAGTGGTTCTTTCCTTGTTTCCGGACAGGCGATGACCGCGACCGCCTGTTCTGGATCGGACGCAAAGCATAAAAAAACACCCCTTTGCAGGGAACATCGGCACCTTCCAAAGCAGGCTTGATTGTTTCCCCGAGCTAAAAAATGAATCCCGGCAAGATCGGCGATAGTTATTTCTGTTTTGTGGAACTACGGGCGGCGCGTATTAACGATTGGCGGGTAAGATAGGTAACATAGGCCCAAAGAATCTATCTCAATAGGCATATTCTGCTGCGGCCGGCCGCCGCCTTTGCCGGGCCGCGGCAAACAGGCCTTTTGTGACAGGTTCAAAGGCTCTAATATTTATTCACATCGTGCTGATTCATGGAAAACTTCTCGGGGCGCTTCTGGCGATTGCTCTGGCGGGCAGCGTCGCCCTTCTGCTTGCAGCTCTAAGCGGCAGCAGAGCTGACCCCGAGTCAGGCAATGCGGTTGTTGTTCAATCCCCTTTTGGCCTCTACGGCCCGGGGACCCTCGACCAGGTTCCGGCAAGCGCCGGCAGGGAAATGATCAAAGCGCTGGGCATGAATTCGCTCACCGCTTATCAGGATTATTCGCTGGGACTGGTCAAGGAGCTTGGTGCCAGCTGGGTTAGAATTGATTTCAATTTCGATGGCTGGAATTTTGCTGAGCCCAGCGATTTCCTGACCAAGCTGCATAACGCCGGCCTGGAAGTCGTTGCCTGCATTCGCCCTGTTAATAACTTTGCCCCTGCCGACCTGACCGTGTTTCAAGCCGGATTGCGCGGCCTGGTGCGCCGGTATCCATGGATCACTGTCTGGCAAATCGGCAATGAGCCAAATATCTCCTGGGAAAACCCGGACGAGTATCCGCGCTTTTTTCTGGCGGGAGAGCAGGCCGTGCGCGAGGCTTGTCCCTCCTGCCGCATCGCCCTGGCAGGTGTTGCGGCCAAGTACCCAAGCCAGTCAAACGACGGCGAGGCGCTTCAAATTTATGACCGGATTGTGGGAGAGATTGTCAAGCAGGCACCGGAAGGCAGCCGCCCCTTTGATATTTTTGACTTGCACTATTACGGGTATTACGGCTGCGCCGGTGACATCGTGGACTCGATCGACAGCTTTCATCAGCTTCTCGCCCGCCACGGCGTTGACGCTGGCACTGACTTTTGGGTTACTGAAACGGCGACCCCAACCGGCCGGCCCGCCTGGCCCTGGGGCTCCCCGGCGCAAACTGAGGACCAGCAGGCGGCGGAGCTGGTCAAGAGATTCACAGTAATGCTCAGCGCCGGAGTTAGCCATGTATCCTGGGCCCGGCCATACGAGAACTATCGTTATCAAGACAATGCCGGCAGTTTCTACGATTATTCAGGACTCGTTTACAATGGACTCGGCCGGGAGCAGGCTGCCGGCGTAAAAGCTGGGACAAAGAAAAAGGCCTTCTTTGCCTACCGGACGCTGGTGGCAAAAACAAGCGGCGCTGTTCGGATTAAGCGGCTCAACTGGGGGCAATACCGGTTTACGTTCAAAGACGGGCGCCCGCCTTTGTATTTGCTCTGGTCAGAGACAAGCGCAGATATGCCGGCCGGGTTGTCGGGCCCGGTAACAGTGACAGACATGAACGGCAAACAAACCCAAACCGCGGCCAGCGACGTCATCCTCGGCTCGATGCCAGTATTTGTGGAGAGCCGGCCGGCCGTCTAAGAGCTTAATGGGACAGGCTTTGAGAGCGGCCGTGAAATTGGGCAGCTTTACGCCGCCGAACGCATGGCTTTTCTGACCGCCGGCAGCGCTTCAGAGCAGCCATCCCCAGGGCGGCAGATGCATTTAATCCCCGTTCGATTTTGATACAGAGGAAGAAGAATATTGGCAACAAAACGATGATTATCAAAATGCTTTTTGGATCATTGTCTTTCAGCAGCCCCAGCCACCACAGCAAGGCATAGTAAGGGATATGAAAAAGGTAAACAGGATAAGAGTGCCGCCCCAGTGTGACGAACCCTCTTTTCAGCGGCAGGGGCGGCCTGGCACAAAGCCAGGTCAGGCCCAAGGCAAAGGTGGTCAAAATCATTAAAGGAATAAAGGCGATATGGGAGCGGTTAAAAACATCGTCTTCAGTCCGGGTGAAAAAGACGGTCAGGAAAAATGCCGCCAGCGAAGCCGCAAACATTGATTTGGTAACTTTCTTCTCGAAGGTTTCCACGAGCGTCGGCAGCGCCATGCCCAGCGCGAACAGCACGACGTGGGCGCCGAGGAAGTACCGGTATGAAAGAATGTCAACCAGGCGGGTGTAGGGAAGCAGCACGGAAAAAGGCAGCGCCAGCATGGCGACGCCCGCATTGATCGCCAGGAAAAGTTTCATTCCCAGGCGCCTCAGCAGGAAATAAAGCAGCGGCGCCAGCAGATAGCATTGAAACAGGGCGGTCATGAACCAGTAAAGCCAGGGAGCCCCAAAAAACGGCAAGCCCAGGTATATCAACAGGCCCCTCGGGCTGTGCAGAACATTAAAATCTCCCGGGAAGGCCCAGGGTGCGATATAAAGGGATAACCAGTAAAGCGGGTAAATCCTGAGCGCCCTGTCAAAAAAATACTTGCTTAGCGCTTTGCCGCCAGCGCCGGCGTCAAAGCGCTTTTTTAGAGAGAAAAACAGGCCATAGCCGCTGAAGAGGAAGAAAATGGCAACAAGCCCGTTCGCATAATCGCCAAGCAGGCCATAATAACGGGTAAGAAATTGGCCGAAGAAATGATCGGCAAGCACGGTCAGGATGGCAAATCCCTTGATGTAATTGGTCAGCTGGCGGGAATTCATCTGTAACAAAATGCAATCATCAGCCACTATACTAAACTCAACATGACTGACGCAAACAAGATTCAGCCGCCCGCATCCGGTTCGCCAGGCTGTTTTATCCTGTTCTTGACTTTCAACTTTCATCGAAATATCCAAAATACGCCTTCAGCAAGCCGGGCGTGATGCCCAACCCTTGACTTCATCCGCATATGCGGATATATTGCTTATATGAAAAGGGCAGCTCAACTCTTTAAGGCGCTTTCCGATGAAACCAGGCTGCGGATTCTGGGCCTTCTCCTTGATGGCGAGCTCTGCGTCTGCGACCTTGTGGCGGTGATGGAAATGCCTCAATCAACCGTGTCGCGCCATCTTGCTTATCTGCGAAATAACGGCCTGGTAAGCGATAGCCGGCACGGAGTCTGGATGCATTATCGCCTCGCCGATGGGAACAGCGGTCTGCAGCAGGATCTTCTAGACATGCTTCGCAAGAACCTCAAAGGACAGTCCGGGTTTCAGGCGGACCAGAAAAGACTTGACACCTATATGCACAGGAAACAGAAGCCGGCCTGTTGCTAATTTTTTTCGTTCAATTATCCGTCTATCCGGATAATTTACCATAACAAAGGTGAAACGACATGAAAAAACGTTCTGCTCCCCAGGCCAAACAGAATGACTGCTGCGGCCAGTAAAAGGCTTTCATTCCTCGACACCTACCTGACTGTCTGGATCTTCGCCGCCATGGCGGCCGGTGTGGCCGGCGGATATTTCATACCAGGAGTAGAAGGATTCATCAACTCATTCTCAGTGGGCGCCACCAATATCCCGATCGCCATCGGGCTGATCCTGATGATGTACCCACCCTTTGCCAAGGTCAGGTACGAGGAGATGGGCGACGTCTCCCGCAACAGGAAGGTCCTGGGTCTTTCATTGCTGCAGAACTGGATTGTGGGCCCCACCTTCATGTTCGCGCTGGCGGTCATATTCCTGCACAACCACCCCGATTATATGGCCGGTCTGATCATGATCGGCTTGGCCCGCTGCATCGCGATGGTTATCGTCTGGAACGAGCTGGCCAAAGGCGATACCGAGTACGCCGCCGGCCTTGTGGCGTTAAACAGCGTCTTTCAGGTCCTTTTTTACAGCGTTTACGCCTGGGTATTCATTACCGTGCTGCCGCCGCTGTTCGGGCTTGAGGGGGCCGTCGTCAACATTGGCATCGGCCAGATCGCCAGAAGCGTCTTTATTTATCTGGGCATCCCTTTCGCCGCGGGAGCGCTGACGCGCCTAATTGGCGTGAAACTGCTGGGGCGGGAGCGTTACCATAGCACGATTGTGCCGCGTATCAGCCCGGTCACGCTGCTGGCGCTGCTGTTTACGATCCTGGTGATGTTCAGCCTCAAAGGCAACCTGATCGTGCAGATTCCACTGGACGTGCTGCTAATCGCCGTGCCGCTGGGTATCTATTTCGTGCTGATGTTTGCCGTTTCTTTTTTTATGGGCAAGTGGGGGGGCGCTGACTATAGCAAGTCCACCACGCTCGCCTTCACCGCCGCCAGTAACAATTTCGAGCTGGCCATCGCCGTTTCTGTGGCCGTGTTCGGACTTAACTCAGGAGAGGCCTTCGCCGGCGTAGTCGGCCCGTTGGTGGAAGTGCCTGTCATGATCGGCCTGGTCAACGTGGCCTTCTGGCTTCAGCGCCTGTATTTTCGCGAAGCCGCGCCGCATGTTGAGGCCGAAGGCGAAGTGACATAATTTGAAATTTACAGGAAGAAACAGGCAATGAGTATCCAGCAGCAGGCAGCCGAGGCTGCGCCGCCCAGGATCACCGGCCGCGTTACGGCCAGGATAAGCCACAAAGAGCGCTGGCAGCATTTCAGGTGCCGGACCAGCGCCTTTCGCGAGCATTACACCGTGGCGCCGGGACTTTACGCGCTGGGCGCGCCCGACGCCAACGCCGATGTGCTGGTAAGCGCCAACTACAAGCTCAGCTTCGACACACTGCGGCAGGAGCTGGAGGGCCTGAACGTGTGGATCCTGGTGCTGGACACCAGGGGCATCAACATCTGGTGCGCGGCCGGCAAAGGCACGTTCGGCACTGGAGAACTGGTGCGGCGCATTGCCGCGACCGGACTGCATGGCGCCGTCAATCACCGGCGGCTGATGCTGCCGCAGCTCGGCGCCCCCGGGGTGAGCGCCAGCGAGGTGCGGCGGCGGACCGGCTTCAAGGTCTCCTTTGGCCCCGTGCGGGCCGCTGACATTCCGACATACATGCGGGCCGGCTACAAGAAAACGCCCGCGATGAGCCGGGTTCGCTTCGGGATCGCGGACCGGCTGATCCTGACGCCGATGGAGCTGAATCCGGTGCTGAAGAAATATCCCTGGTTTGTCGCGGGTGCGCTTGTTCTCCTTGGTCTCCAGCGGCAGGGGATCATGTTTTCCAGCGCCTGGAGCGATGGTTTTCCATTCCTGCTGCTGGGGCTGGTAGCGGTCGCCGCCGGCGCGTTTGTCACCCCGGCGCTGCTTCCCTACATCCCGTCTAGGTCGTTTGGCGTCAAGGGCTGGATTGCCGGCCTTTTCATGGTCCTGATGGCATCGCTCATCCCGGCGGTATCCAGCCTGGAACAAAACACTATTTTAAGGATCGTCATATTCCTGGTGTTTCCCGTGGCCAGCTCATACATCGCACTACAGTTTACCGGCTCGACGACGTTCACCGGGATGTCGGGCGTGAAGAAGGAACTCAGAATTGGCATCCCTCTCTATGTTATTGCAGCCGTCGTATCAGCCGTGCTGCTGCTCATTTTCAAACTGACGGAATGGGGATTATTGTGAAATATCTTGCAAATGTTGTCACATTAGAATACGAGAGTGAGAAATGCACCGGCTGCCGCCGCTGCGTTGAGGTCTGCCCGCAAGGCGTCTTTGTCATGGAGGACAAGCGCGCCGCCATTACTGAACGGGACCGGTGCATGGAATGCGGCGCCTGCGCGCTAAACTGCGACTACGGGGCGATCAGCGTGGATTCGGGCGTCGGCTGCGCCGCGGCAATCATCAAGGGGGCGCTCACCGGCAGCGAGCTCACCTGCGGCTGCGATGACAGCGGCGGCGCTGGCTGCTGCTAGCACTTAATTGCAAAAGTTAGAGCAATATAATAAACTGCCCCCAGGAAAGGCGCAATTTGGTTTTGTTAATCTTTACCTGGAGGTCAAGATGGCGAAAGCGACAGTAATTACTTTAGGGGAAGAAGAAAAGGCAATGCTT
>JAJYIM010000060.1 GCA_021790115.1 Actinomycetes bacterium
ATGAGCTTGTGTCAGCCGCATTTCGATAAATCAGCGAGCCAACCATCTTTCCCATTCTTCCCGTTCTGCTAGTCCCTACCTCAGAATGCGACCCGCAATTCTTTACCGATGTCACCCTGATATGGAATAGGGATTCTTCGGAAAATATCGCCCTTGATTATGAAGCGGGAAGCGAAACAAATGAAAAGTCACTACCGACTACTCAATACCGTCTGCTGAATCACAAATGCTATTATTACAATGACGAGGCTGGAAGCAATTAACACCCAGATGGGTCGTATGGAAGCATTTAGCTTTCGGTTTTTGTCGGCGTCTACTGTCGGCAGGACAGCAGCAACAACCAGAGCTATCCAGTGCCCCACTAATCCAAGAAAGTACCAGCGGTACGGATTCCTGTTCTTGCTTCTCGCTATAAGGGCGCACGCGACTGCGGGACCACATAGGGAAGCCCAAAAGACGAGCACGATGAGTGCGGGTAATATCCAAATCAGCATTGATTCCACGGGCGGATTCAACTCCCAAGTGCAACAGTTAACAGGGTTGATGTTTTGAAGACTACTTCATACGGAGTTTTAAATCCAAGCTTTTTCCTGGGACGGTGATTGAGGCGGTGCTGGGCCTCGGCGATCTCTTCGTCGGTGATGGTGGTGAAGTCGTGTTTCTTGGGGAAGTACTGTCGGATGAGACCGTTGGTGTTCTCGTTTGAACCTCGCTCCCAGGAGGAGTAGGGATGAGCGAAGTAGATGTCGGCCTCAAGGCTCTTGGCGATATCGCCATGAAAGGCGAATTCCTTGCCGTTGTCCAGTGTGATCGTGTGAACCAACTCCTTGATCGGCTCCAGCAAGCCGGTGGCGGCATCCCGGGTCTCGGCCGCCGTCTTCCTGGCAAGCTTGCCGATGAGAGTGAAGCTCGACTTGCGTTCCACCAGCGAGACGAGCGCCCCGCGCCTGCCTGCGCCGATGATGGTGTCACCCTCCCAGTCTCCTATACGTTTCCTTTGGTCCACAACCGCCAGCCGCTCATCGATGGAAACCCGGTCTTTGAGCTGTCCCCGGCGGTCTCGGCCGCCTCCGTAGCGTTTCCGGTAGGGCTTCTGGCCTCGCAGGTGAGAGTGCAGATCGCCGCCCTGGGCCTTATCGGTGTAGATGAACTGGTAGATCCATTCGATGCTGATGCTGATTCCCTGCTCCTGAAACAGTCTCTCCGCCGCTTGCTCAGGGCTCAAGTCGAACCTGATCAGCCTGGCAACATGCTCCCAGTCCTCGCAGCTGATTCTTCTGCTGACGGCGGCTTGGCGCCGCTTGCGGGCAAATCGGTGGGCCTGGGCGGGCCGGTAACTCCTCTGGCCGCTGTTGCGTCCGATCTCACGGCTGATCGTCGACCGGTGCCTGCCCGTCTCCATGGCTATCTCGCTCGGTTTGTATCCTGCTTTCAAAAGACCACGAATCTGATATCGTTCTTCCTGGGTAAGCTGCGCGTAACATCCCATAGTGCTCCTTTGCTTAGTCGCTTAAGAAGCACTGATGCTACCGCAGCTTGCCTCTTAAAACGACCTTGTGTTGCACTTGGGAGTTGAATCCGCCATACATAAATAACAGTAATAACATAAATAACACAAATAAGTGTTATTGACGAATCAAAGAATCAGGATTGCAAACCGCGGCAAACATTTCCCGGGACGCCGGAGATTCCTGATGCTGCCCGCCTGTTCCATCGAAACAGGTAAAATAACAAAGAGGGGACGCGGCTGGCAGAATATCGGCAGAATAAGAACAGGAGGAATAAATGCCCGTCAAGCTAACCATCTATTCTGATTACATCTGACCCTGGTGCTACATCGGCCAGGTCGCGGCCGACCATGTCAAAGAGAGATATCCCGGGGCGGTCATTGAGTGGAAGCCTTTTATGTTACGGCCGGATATGCCCCCGGAGGGGGTGGAGCTGTCGCTGTGGTACCGGGCCACTCCCGAAAGGGAGGAAGCCCGCCAGCGCTTGCGAGCCAGGGCTCAGGAGGTGGGTCTGCCCATCAAGTTCTCCGCACACATCCCCAACTCACGCCGGGCGCTGGAGGCCACGGAGTATGCGAATTCTGTGGGAAGGGGCGCGGAGTTTCACCGCGCCGTCCTTCAAAAGTTTTTCGCGGAGGGCCGGGACATCAGTGACTGGGAGGTCCTGAGGCAGGCGGCGATTGACGCGAGCATCGACGCCGGCGAGATGCAGCGCCGCACCGAGAGCGGCGAGTTCACAACCGCTGTCACCGAGCAGGACGCCGCTGCCCGCGAGGCCGGGGTGCACGCCGCGCCCACCTACTTCATCAATGATGAGGTGAAGATCGTGGGCGTCCAGCGTGATGAGGCGTTCGAGAAGGCGATTGCGCGCCTGGCCGGGGGTGATGATCATCGGCTGGGCTGAAGCAGGCAGATGAAAGCGAAGTATAATTAGCGGCCATGGATCATAAATCATGCACGAACTCAAAAATGGCCTCGACCAGGACAAGGCGAGCGCCGATCGGATCGTTAGCAATGTGGCGCCGTCCAGGACGATGACCCGGCTCGAGGATCGAAGACCCACGCTTTACCGGTTCAAGTCGAAAGTCTAAGTCGAACCCGGTTGGTCTGCCTTCCTCGCGAGTGGTATGTCAAGAAGCATTCTAATATAATCATTAGCCATGAGCTTCAAGTCAAAAAAGCCCTTCCGGTTGCTGGCGATCACCCTTTTCCTCATTCTCATCACCTGGATGACAATGCCCATCGCCGGCTGCGGCAGCGCCGCCGAAGGCACCGACACGACGGCAGCTTTTAAAGCCAGCCTGAGCCCGCCGGCCAATCAGGCCGTGGCGGCTTTGACAACCATATCCCAAACCGAATCGAGCTGCAGCGACGATATCGCACAAATTTTCCCCAACGGAATTTTGAACTCCTCGGTGGAGCCGCTGCAAAGCACCGGTAATAACAAATCACAGCAGCTATCCTCCTGCGGGCCGAAGCTGACCCAGGCGAAAGCCGCGCTCGATGCGGCCATGACCGGCCTTCAGGCGGTTGTTTCCCCTCCCGGCTGCGATAGCTGCAAAAACGCTCTCGACACTTTGAACACGGCGGTGAACGATGTTGAGAAGAACCTGCCGCAGAGCATCGACCTGATCAATTTTGATGCCTCGATTCTTGCTGCCAGCAACGATGAGATCAACAGATTGACGGCGATTCCCAATCTGGGAGATGTTGTTACCGATCAGGATTTGAAAAACTACTATGGCGGCCAGGCTGCTGCATATGAGGCTTGTATCGCCAAATGGAAAACCTTTAACGAGCCGGTATACGCGGACAAGATCCAGGCGGTGATCGCCTTGAAACAGACACAAGCCGATCTGGCCAACCGCGAAGCTGAAAATCAGTCAAGCATAGCGGAAGTCCAGATGGCCATGAGCCAGAAAGAAGAAGCGGCTTCGATGAGTGCGAACGGCGCGGTGCTTAGCGTCTTTCAGACGGTTGGGGACAAGTTGCGGGATCTTGATAATAGCTTCGACCAGGACAAGGCGAGCGCCGATCGCGTGGTCAGCAATATATTACCGAGAGGAAATACGACCAGAAACTGAGTTTCCCGGGCGGTTAGAAATTACGACCAGAAACTGAGTTTCCCGGGCGGTTTGCAGGAAAGTGGGCCGACAATCTGCCTTCCAGCCGGCTGGTTTATCCGGCTTTCAGGTAATCTCCCTAAATGGCAAATTATGTAGTATTGCAACACGTCGTAATGCAACGTATAATCAGAGTCTCTCTACCCGGATGCCAGCGGCGTTTTCGGGAATCGGGAGCGGATTGCCAGCCGAACAGCCGAAGGAAAGGCTGCCGGCTTACGGGATGCTTTCCTGGAGCGGACGGAAAATATTGACCCAAATTGACGCAAATAAGCTTGTTGACCAACTGGACTACGTCCACCGCGCCCTGATCCGGGGCATCAAGGAGAGGGCCGGAAAGTTGCGTGCGCAGGCGACGGAGAGAGGCATCACGGTGC
>JAJYIM010000034.1 GCA_021790115.1 Actinomycetes bacterium
AGACATTGATAAAAAAAGAGCACGTAATATCAACCTTCTGAATCGGCATATAGATTTGTATCCGCACGACCTTTACCAGATTTTTGATCTTATCCGTCTTAACCTGGAGACGGGGGGGGGGGACCGACGAGGCTGAAAAATTACTTGACAAGGCGTCTGTTCTTCTCATATCGATAGAATCCCATGACCGTAATTACAAGCTTTATCATGGATCCTATTATTTATATAAACTGATCCTTTGTTCTAAACAGAAAATTAATTTGAAAGATATGTTGCCTCTGTGCGAGCAGGCGGTTTCAGCCCTGCCGGGTTGTCCGTTATTTCTGTACGAAACAGCAAAAATATGCTTCAAATTGGCAGAGTATGATAAAGCTGCTGATTATTTTCAACAGTGCATAGATCTAGGAACAAGTGAAAAATTTGATCGGAGCCTGATATTCCCAAAGGAGATCCTGGGAGCATTGTCAACAGCAGGGCTTGGCCACTGTTTTTTTAAAAAGCGTGATTACCAGAAAGCTGAGCATTATTTCAATGAAGCCTACGTGCTCAAAAAAGATGAAAAGGTAAAAATGATGATAAGTGCCTGCAGGCATCTGAAAGAAGGCAGTCATCCGCCGTCACGCTTTTCATGAGCATTCTTTCTGTTCACTTTGGGCCTTTTTCACTTTCTTTCGCTAGCCCGTCTTCAAACATTGATGAGTATTTAAGAAATTTTTTTTCGGGTTATGAGTGTGATCGCAGCCCAGATTTCCTTGTTACCATTCGCCTGTCTGATGAATTACCTCCGCCAGTGGTGCAACCACGGCAACGATGGCTATCATTGGCCCTAAATAAAAAAGGTTTTGAAATCGGCCCTGATTTAATCAGAGGCTCTACAAATTCGCGACACGATGAGTGCACCATTCAGGTTCACGAAAATTTTTTTCAATTGCCTCTGCTTGAGGTTTTTCAGGGGTTTTTATTCCGGCTTTACTATACGATCTGCATGGCAAGATCTGTGCAGAGTTGTTTCGTTCACGGATGCGGCGTGATCAAGGAAAAAACAGGTTACCTCTTCATCGGCGGCCACCAAGCCGGAAAAACAACCATTGGCAAATCATCTGGCGGCCTCGTTATTCACGATGACCAGATTATTGTTTCGTTTGACGAGACAGGCTGCAGCATGGACAGCCCGCCGCTGCCCGGCAAGCTGCGGCATCATCCAGATAGGGCAGTGTTGATTGACAGAATGTACCTCATTGTTCAAGATACGCAGGTTTCGGTTAAACAATTACAACCAGCTCTGGCATTGAAGAGCCTCTATGCGGAAATTGTTTCGCCATTGACGCTCTTCTCAAATGATGAAATTAATGCTCGCATATTAAAGGCGAAATCATGCTTTGAGATTTTAAACAGGTTGCCCGTATTTGAATTACATTTTGATAAAAAAGGATATTTCTGGGACTCCCTGGCTCAGTTACAGCCAAGCGGGGGCGGCTGGTCTGGAGGCATCTAATCAAGTATGGAAACGGGTTCTTGGTGAAGCTAGTTTCAGAAAAGTGGATGGACGAATATGACAGGACCGGGGAAGGATGGCTGCGAATTCTCAGCAGCAGTATGTCTCCTTTAATCAGAGTTGGAGACCGGATCCTCGTTAAAAGAGTGCCGTTGTCAACAATTCACGTGGGAGACATAGTAACCTACCAGGATGAAGATGTCCTGGTGACACACAGGGTTGTGCGAAAAGCGGAACAGGACGGCAATTTATGCTTCATAGATCGTGGCGATCGTTATTCACATTATTCCTTGGTTAAGCCGCAATCAATAATAGGGAAAGTTTCAAAGGTTAAAAAAAGTAAAAAAACTTTCGCCCTTGATGCCATCACCTGGCGGTTGATTAACAGAACGGCCGGAATACTTTTCAACTTTGTCTTTTTCACGAAATCGCTGAAAAACAAACTTCCCTTCAATCCGAGGCCGCTCAAAATTAGGCTTACCAAAATTTACCAAGCATTCACATTCATGATCGCAAAGGTCTTGGGGATCATTACTGCCCGTGCAAAAAAATGAAATAAGCGCAGTCAAGTGTTCTTGAGATCGTTTGATATGATTATCTTCCTGAGGCAGAGAAACGTGACGAATCCTCGCTGTGTTTCCCGGGGGAAAATGAGATTGTGATGATTTGTGGCCGGGAAATAGAGTTGCAACCTGCGGCCTAATTGCTTGCGTCTGGCAGATGCGCAGGAAATGATCAATCGCTTCCCCTTAAATGGAGTCGAAATAGAGGGCAATGAACGACGAAAAGAAATCGAGCTGGGAGCGCCTTTACAGCAGCGGCGCCGTGGAATCATTGCCATGGTTTTATCCGGGTCTTGATCCTGATTTTGAGCAGGCGCTTGAAAGTTGGGGTATATCTGGCGGCCAGGCGCTTGACTTGTGCACAGGTCCGGGCACGCAGGCGCTGGCGCTGGCGCAGCGGGTTTACAGAGTTACTGCCACGGACATCTCCGGGTCAGCCGTGGAGAAAGCCAGCCGGCTGGCGAGAGAGAAGGGTTTGGAAATTGCCTTTCAGCAGAATGATATTATGGATAACCGGCTGGAGCGGGTTTTTGACTTTGTTATTGACCGCGGCTGCTATCACGTTTTTCCGCTTGAGCAACGGGCGAAATACGTGCCGGCCGTGGCGGACCTGTTAAAGAATGGGGGCTTGCTGCTGCTTAAATGTTTCAGCAACCGGGAAAAGCGCAGCGATGGCCCCTACCGGATCTCGCCGGGCGAGATAAAAAAGTTGTTCAGTTCCTTATTTCAGATAGAGTCAATCAAGCACACAGTTTTTCAGAGCGGCGATGGCGGCCGGGAACCAAAGGCGTTGTTCTGCGTTTTGCGAAAGAGGCGATAGGGACGGCGTTTCGCGGCGCCAGAATCCTATTGCGGCGCCCGGCGTCTTAAACGGACAGGTAAAGCCAAGAGGAGGGAGCGGCATGACCAATGTCTTAAGTTTTGATGTTCATCTTGATCTGTCTTTTGCCGAAGCCATTGACGCCCTGGAAGCCGCACTGAAGTCGGAAGGGTTCGGAGTGCTGACCCGGATTGATGTGCACGCAACTCTCAAGGAGAAGCTGGGCAAGGAGTTTCGCGAGTACGCTATTCTTGGCGTCTGCAATCCGCCCCTGGCGCACCAGGCGTTAAGCCACAGGGCCGAGGTGGGGTTGATGCTTCCCTGTAACGTCACGGTTGAGGCCGACCCGGCCGGCGGCTCCATCATCCGGATTGGCGACCCGGATATATTCTTAAGAAGCAGCGGCTTTGACCAGGATCCCGTCTTGAAGGAAGTTGGCGCCGAGGCACGGCGGCGGCTGAAGGCCGTCGCTGAAGCCCTGGCCGGCTCCTGACGCGCGTTTTCAGCCACGGCTTTCCCAACCAACGCCTAGCCGCCGCTTTGCTGCCCTTGGCTCCCCGTGGCTCCGCCCGTGCGGCCGCCGATGGCAAAACCGGGCGAGCCGGCTGGTCGGATCTCGATATCCTGCGCCGCGATGCTGCCGTCAGGGTTGGACGTGCCGTTCACCATTACCTGGTCTCCAGTCTTAAGGTCGGAGGCAGACCCGGTGTCAAATTTGCCCACCTGGGTGGAGCCGGAAAAATAGACAATCTTGGAGCTCCCGTTCTGCGTCTTGACGGTAACGCTCTGGCTGTCCTTGGAGATGACGCTGCCGTTGGCGAAGGAGCCGCCGCTGCCCGTGGTGCCGCCGCCGCGCCGGAAAAAGGCGCCGCTGCGCCCGGCGAACTGGCCGGCGCCGGTTGAGCTGGGGTTCTTGCTCTCACCATACTTCATGCCGGCAAAGAACATGCCGCCGCCAAAGACAAGGGCAATGGCGATGACGATGCCCAGAACGTTGTTGCTAATGCTTTTTGTTGCCATGTTTCCTCCTGTGTTATTCGTACCTTAACGCCACAATCGGGCTTAAGTTGGCGGCCCGGCGGGCCGGATAATAACCAAAAACAATGCCTATCAGCGCGGACACCGCGAAGACAGCAATTACGGAAATTAATGAGATAGCCGTCGGCATCCCGATCACATTGGCGATGATAATCGACACAATTCCGTCCAGGACGATGCCGATGGCTCCGCCGAGAAAGGTGAGCATCACTGACTCTGACAGAAACTGAAGGCTGATATCGCTTTTCTTGGCGCCCACGGATTTGCGCAGGCCGATCTCGCGCGTGCGCTCGGTCACCGTGGTCAGCATCATGTTCATGATGCCGATGCCGCCCACCAGCAGCGAGATGCCGGCAATGGAAGCCAGCAGCTCAGTCAGCGTTTTGGTGACACTCGAAGCCGTGCTGATAATGTCGTTCTGGTTCATAATGCTGAAATCAGCCAGCGCCGGGTTGCTGATTTTGTGGCGCTGCAATAGCAGGTCGGTAATCTGTTGCTGCACCGACGCCATCGCGTCCTGGCTGGGGGCGGAGACGCCGATTGAGCTGACGTAGGAGCCGCCCATCAGGAAGTGCTGCATTGTCGAGAGCGGGATGTAGATGGCGTCGTCGGGGTTATTGAACCCGGAGCCTCCCTTGGACTGGGTGATGCCGATTACCTTGAACACGGCGCTGCCAATGCGGACTTCCTGCCCGACGGCGCCAGCGCCTGTGCCGAAGAGGTCGTCGCGGGCGCTGGGGCCGAGCACGGCCACCTTGGAGGAGCTCTTGTTCTCGTTGTCTGTGATAAAGCTGCCGCTGTCAATGCTCACATTGCGCACATCCGTGTAGGTGGGAACCGTGCCGATGATCTGCGTATTCGTGTTCGTCCCTTTTGCCGTTACCTGTTTGCGTGTGTCAAGCTCGGGAGCTACCTGGACGCCCGAGATCTGGCTGGAAATGGCGTCGGCATCGGCCTGGGTGAGCGTCTGGGCGCTGCCGCGGCCGCCGCTGAAAAAGCCGCCGGAACGGCTGGCGCCTGGCATGACGATAATCAGGTTGGAGCCAATCGCCTGAATGCGGTCCTGAATTGACGCCTGCGCGCCCTCGCCTACCGAGATCATGACGATCACCGAGCCGATGCCGACGACGATGCCGAGCATGGTCAGGCCCGAGCGCACCTTGTTGTTGGAAAAAAACCAGAAGGTCTGTTCCAGCAGATCGCGGAAGCTCATGCGCTCATCTCCTTTTCCGCCTCTGCCGTGGCGACCGTGTCCTGACTGGGCTTGCCTGTCTTGCCTGCATCGCCGTTTAGCCGGTCATCCACTAGCCGGCCATCCCGCATTGTAATGACTCGCTGCGCGTACGCGGCTATCTCCGCCTCGTGCGTGATCAGCACAATTGTTCGCCCCTCGCTGTGCATTTGCTGGAAAGTCTGCATGACGACTTTTTCCGTTTTGCTGTCCAGGTTGCCGGTTGGCTCGTCTGCCAGGATGAGCGACGGGTTGGTCACCAGCGCCCTGGCAATGGCGACGCGCTGCTGCTGGCCGCCGGATAGCTGGTTGGAGCGTTTGTTGAAACTGTCCTCGCCCAGGCCGGTCTTGACCAGCGCCTCGCGGGCCAGCTCTTCCCGCCTGCCGGGAGGAACCTTGCTGTAAAGCAGCGGCAGGGTGACATTGCGGATGACATTGGCTCGCGGCAGCAGGTTGAACGACTGGAAGACAAAGCCAATCTTTCGGTTGCGCAGATCGGCCAGCTCGTCATCATCGAGATCGGCAACGTCCTGGCCTTCCAGCAGAAACTGGCCGCTGGTGGGAATGTCCAGCGCTCCCAGGATATGCATCAGCGTTGATTTTCCGGAGCCGGACGGCCCGATGATGGCGACAAACTCGTCTTCATTAATGGAAAAAGAGACGCCTGCCAGCGCCACTGTTTCCGTATCACCGCTCACGTATTTCTTGGTGATTTCAATGCACTCAATCATGGCTACCCGGCAGCAAGGCGGCTAGCCGCCGCGCATGATAACGTTGGCGCCGGCGCCACCAAAGGCGCCGGGCCGCGCTCCGCCGCCCAAGCCGCCTGACGACTGGCTGGATGAGGCGTTCGGGTTAATTGTCTGCGTCACTATCGTGTCGCCCGCGTGGAGGCCGCTGGATATTTCGGAATCGGTGTCATTGGAAAGTCCGACTGTAACCGGCTGCTGCTTGGGGGTTCCGTTAACCATGACTTGCACGTACTGGCTGCCGGCCTGCGACTTGACCGCCGAGTTGGGGACGGTGAGGACATCCTGCTTCACCGCGGTGGTGATGGCGGCCGTAACACTCATCCCCGGTTTTATCCTAGCGTCGCCGGTATCGAGGGAAATAGTGATATTGTAGGTGACAACTCCGGAACTCACCGTGCCTGCAGTGTCTATTGCTGAGACTTTGCCGGTAAGCGTGAGGCCGTCGATGGCGTCAAAAGTCAGGGTGGTTTTCTGGCCCAGGGCGACCTTCGGTGTGTCAACCTCGCTGACGGAGACAGTTGCCGTGAGCGAGCCAAGGTCTTCGATCGCCACCGCAGGTGAAGATGAAGACGACGAAGATGAAGAACTGCCGCCGGAAGATCCGGCGGAATTGGACGAGCCGCTGCCGGAAGATCCACCTGAGCCGGTTGCTGCCGTGGCTCCTCCCGCTGATCCGGCGCCGCCGGTTCCGCCTGAAGAGCTGGCGTTGGAGCTGGACGAGCTGCCGCCTCCCGATCCGACAGTGTCTCCCGTCTTGATATTAACAGTGGTGATCGTGCCGTCTATTGGCGAGGTTACAGTGCGCTCATTCGCCGTATTCTGCTGGTCCTGGTAGTCTTGCTGGGCGGCGGTCACGTTTTGCTCGGCAGCGGTGACTGACGACTGGGCTGCCTGCAGGCTGGCGGAATACGCCGACAGGCCTTCGTCTGCAGCCTGGTTTGACTGCTGGGCCTTGGCCAGGCTTGCATTGGCCTGGTCCAGCTGGGCCTGGGCGCTTGCAATCGCCTCCTGGTCTTTTGGGCAGGGATCCTGAGTGGATGATCCCGACGAGCCGCCTGGGCCCCCAGAAGAACCGCTGGAAGTAGTAGTTTTGCAGCCCGCGGCCTGGTCGGTGCCAAACTGCGCCTGGGCGACGCTTAGTGAAACCTGGGCTGAGTTTACCGCAGCCTGGAGCGCCGTGATGTTAGCGCTGGCCGGAGAGCCGGCCTGGCCGCTGGCGTTGTCATAGTTGGATTGGTCCTGTGTTTCCTGGGCCTCGGCTGAGGCGAGCGAACCCTGGGCCTGAAGCAGGGAAGCATACGATTTGCTGACGTTGGTGTCCAGCTGATCGTTTTTTACTGTGAACAGGACCTGGCCCTGCTTGACGCTGTCGCCGGGCTTTACCGCCACGCTTTCTACTGTCCCGGACACGGCCGCGTTGACATTGGCGCTGCTCCCAACAGTCATGTTGCCGCTGGCGGAGACAGAAGCGGTAATCATCCCTTTCTGCACGGTAGCTGTGACGTACTGCACCTGGTTGCTGCTGCCGCGGGCCTTGGCGTAGGCGTAGTAGCCTCCCACCAGTACGACAAAAGCAGCGATTATAACGAAGCGTTTCTTCCGGAGGAGTTTAGCGAGCATGATGGAGCCGCGAAGGAGTTTGAAAATGGTTAATCATCATCTTCATCTCAGCAAAGTTAAACACCTTTTTGTAAGCTCCTTATTAGCTAAATGTAAAGATTTTTGAAGGCAAACAGGTTTGCCGAAAGGTGGGGGCGTGCCATGATGGCCTCGCGGTTGGATTCCAGGCCGGCTCGCAAGAGACATCCGGCCGGGCGTCACGACCACGAAGTTAACTTGAACCCGCTACGTCGCGCCGCTTAATCAGAGTTGCCGCTACCGCGATAAAAACAACAATTTCCAAGGCCAGGACGAGGCCCGCCTGGGTTCCGGAAACCAGCGATCCGGAAAAGCTCCCGGGGCCCTCTCCGGTGACAGATGCGCCCAGCGAAGAGAGCAGCGAATAACCATTCGTTCGCAGGAAAGCCTTTGATATGTAGCTCAGCAGGCTAATCTCGTTTGCAAATTCGGAGATAACTCCTTCCAGCACCAGCCCATAGATAATGCCAAGGCCAATCGCCAGCGCCGTGCCGCGCGAGAGCACGGCAATCAACACGCCGAAAGTTGCCCACGCAGCGAGGATAAACCAGGAAATGCCGAGGGCCCTGACAAACAGCCACGCGGAGGGGAGGTCAATCGGCTGGTCTTCCTTCAAGGCGATCAGCACGCTGGCGATAAACCCGAGCAGGAACACCAGCAGCACAAACGGGACCAGAGTGATAGCCAGCGCCAATATCTTGGAAAAGAAGACTTTTAAACGGCTGGCGCGCTGGGTAAAGGCAGGCGTCAGCGTGCCCCAGCTGTACTCGCTGCCAATTGCCAAAACGCCCAGGATCAGCACGATTGTGCCGCCGAAAAACGGGAACCCGCTGAGCAAGTTGGTAACCAGGTTATGCGGCAGCAGGGTGGTCAGCAGCACCTGGCCGCCCCGCTCGCGAAATCTGATATCGCCCTTATAGGCATAATAGGGAAGCACGTACCCGAACAGGATAGTCATAAACAGCCAGAAGCCGAGCAGGATCCAGGTGGCGACCCGCTTGCGCAAAAGTATTAGTTCTGCTATCAGGCTATCCACGCTGCTTGTTCTCCTCCGTCAGGTCGAGGAACACATTTTCCAGGGAAAGCTTCATCATGTAAAGCTCGCTTACTTCAATCCCGGCCTCAACCAGGCTCCGGTTTATCGCCGCGGCGCTGGCGGGATCGGCTTCTACCATGAGAGCATCCGTGTCCTGCTCGATCTTTCCCACGCCCGGCATGGCGCCAAGCAGTTCCTGGGCGCGGGCCAGCGGCTCGGCTTTGACCTTGAGGCGGGAGCCATGCCTAAGCTCATCCAGGGCGCCCTCAGCGATGATCTTGCCTTTCTTGATGACGCCAATGCGGTCACAAATTTGCTCCAGCTCACCCATCAGGTGGCTGGAAAGCAGGACGGTGCGCTCGCCACGGCCAAGCTCACGGATCAGCCCGCGCATCTCCGCCATCCCCGCCGGATCGAGGCCGTTTGTGGGCTCGTCCAGGATGAGCAGTTCGGGGTCCTTTAACAGCGCCGCCGCCATGCCTAGGCGCTGTTTCATGCCGAGGGAATAGTTTTTGAACTTGTCCTGGGCGCGGTCGAGCAGGTCAACCTCTTTCAGGGCGGGATCAATGCGTGAATAGGGAACGCTGGCAAGGCGCGCCAGCACCTTCAGATTGTCGCGGCCGCAAAGGTACGGATAAAAAGCCGGCGTCTCCACGATGGTGCCGATGCGGGCAAGCACTTCCGGGGAGCCCGGTTTATGGCCCAGGACGCTGCAATCCCCGGAGGTAGGATGCACCAGCCCCAGCAGCATACGCAGCGTCGTTGTCTTGCCGGCGCCGTTTGGCCCGACAAACCCGTAAACTTCACCCCGCTTGACGTTCATGCTGAGGCCGTCCACCGCCACGATGCCGGGGCGGTAGCGTTTCGTCAGTGCTTTGGTTTCGATGACAATGTTATCGGTCACAGGACCCTCATTTTGCCACAGAATATCAGTGGTTTGTAAGGTAATTGTAATTTTTATCCCGCGGTTTCTCGAGACTATTAAGGTATTTTAACCTTTGCCGATTGAAATTATGCACATTATCCCTTGGTGGGGAGGCTTTTTTGTAATGAGATCATTCATGCTAAGGAAATCCATGCTCTATGGATGTTCCGGAGCCCTTTTGGGAGCGATTTACGCCTTTCTGGCTGTTTACGTGTTTAATCCCGCCGTCGGCGGCAACCTGGAAAAAGTACACCTTTTTTTAGCGCCTTTTATGGTGGGCGCGCTTGCTTACCTGCTGGGGCGGCATGCCGAAGTTCTGGAGAAAGCAAAGCGGCGTTTTTCCGACCTTACTCATCAGGTCATTACCGAGAGGCATTGGGAGGTGGGTTTTGAGGACAGTTACGTACCGACCTGCTGGAAGGTCAAAAAATGCGAAAATACCGGCTGCCCGGTCTACGGCAAGCACCATCTCCGCTGCTGGCTGATCGCCGGCACTTTCTGCCGGGGTGAAGTCCAGGGCCATTTTGCCCAGAAGCTCGGTAGTTGCGCCAAATGTGAAATTTATCAAACTGCGATGGCGCACGGCCCGGTTGCCGAAATTGGCGAGAATTTCAATAATTTGATGTGGGTGCTGAGGGAGAAAGAGGACATGCTCAGCGACGCTCACAATGAGCTTAAAGGCCAGTACAAGGAGCTTGAGCAATTGCACAAGGTTGCCAAGGAGATGGCGGATACCGATGGCCTCACCGGACTGAAAAATCATGGCCACTTTCAGCACCACCTGAAAAACGAGATCGACAGGGCCGCGCGCTATAACCGTGTTTTTTCCCTGGTGATGATCGACCTTGATAATTTTAAGTTCGTCAATGATGAGTTCGGTCATCAAAAAGGGGATGCTGTTCTCCGCCATGTGGGCCAATTGTTAAAAAATGAGATCCGTGACACAGACTATGCCGCCCGCTACGGCGGTGAGGAATTTGTCATCGTTATGCCTGAAGTGGACGGCCCGGAAGCAACCGAGGCCGCCGACAGGCTGCGGCGCAAGCTTGAGCGCCTGTATAAAAAGGTTGATTTGCCGGAATATCAGACGGCGGCCAGCTTTGGCGTCGCTG
The DNA here is from genome assembly GCA_021790115.1 of Actinomycetes bacterium. Taxonomy (GTDB): domain Bacteria; phylum Actinomycetota; class Thermoleophilia; order BMS3ABIN01; family BMS3ABIN01; genus JACWAD01. The sequence continues at coordinate 10,611 of JAJYIM010000034.1, forward strand.
ATTTCCCCGTCTGCGCCACGGGCAGCAACAGCCTGATTGCGGCAGCCGATGGAGCGCTGCTGTTTGCCAAGCGTCAGGGCCGCAACCGGGTGGCTTATTTCAGGGATCTTTCCACTGCAGAGCTTAGCAACGATGATCTGGATAAACTGAACAGCAGGCTTGGCGGCGCCGGCTTCCAGACAATTCAGGTGCTGGCTGCGGCGGTTGACGCCAGGGACAGCTATCCGGAGAGCGCCAGGAATGCTTTATCCCGCCTTGCCGCCGGCATGGCGCAAAAGCTGGATTTCAAGCAGGACCAGATCGAAGCGCTGACCCTGGCTATCAAGCTTCATGACATCGGCAAAATCGGCGTTCCCAGCAGGGTGCTGCAAAAGAAAGAAAAACTGCTTCCGGAAGAAATGGCGCTGCTGCGTCAGCATCCAGAGATGGGCAAGCGGATTCTTCAGGAAGCGGCGCAGATCCGCGACTTGATCGCGGCAGTCCTGTACCATCATGAGCGCTGGGACGGAAAGGGATATCCCGATGGCCTCAGCGGCGTGCAGATACCGTTAATGGCCCGCATGGTGGGCATCATTGACGCCTACCGCGCCATGCTTAGCGACCGTCCCTACCGCAAGGCGCTCACGGTAGAGGAAGCTGTCGCGGAGTTGGAGAAGGGCGCCGGCAGCCAGTTTGATCCAAGCCTCGTCGAGATTTTTATCCAGCAGATTAGGGATGACGAGGAGAAGAAGCTGCCGCGCGCCGTTTAGACGCGAGGGGGTTTATCCGTCAACAAGGCCCTGGCAAAGGGCCTTTTTTGCGGCCGTGAAATGAAGGTGATACCCTTCGAATAAACCCGCATTACTTTTGATTGACTTCCATTTTATTTTTCAGAAGAATTACCTTATCTTCAGATTCCTTGCCACTTCAAGCCGGATATCGTCAATTTTTTTGCTCTTCAGAGACAGGATGCATACCTGCAGGAATAGCCGCCGCCGATGACTGAAATAGTCATTGCTCAGACAAGCGCCTCGGGCGCGAATTTGTTCCTTGGGTTTATCGAGACTTTCAATCTCATAATCGCCCTGGTGGCGCTTTACTTCGCCGTTCGCATTTTGCCATCCATCTCCCGGGACGTGAGAAAAAGATCCTGGCTGTTTCTGAGCCTGTCTGCTATCACCTTTGCCGCCGCCGAAACGATTGGCGCCGTAAAGGAAATAGGAAATATTGACCTTGAGGTTTTTTATGAATCAACTGAAGCCGTCTTTGTCATCCTGTTCGCGATTGGTTTTTACAGCCTTTTTACCAGTGAGTACAAAGAGACGCTTAAGCTGCGGCGCCAGTCCACTGTGGATGATCTCACCGGCCTGTATTCATCTGCTTTTTTCCATGCCTATCTCTTGATCAGGGTCAACAGCTTAAAAAGCGCTGCCGCCCAACTCACGATCCTGCTTGTTTCCGTGGATGATTTCAAGCATTACAAGAAAGAGTTTGGCGAGCATGAAAGCGATTACTTGCTGAGGAAGATTTCCGGCATCATCCAGGAAGAAGTCGGGGGAGACGACGTCGTCTCCAGAGATGGAGAGGAGCAATTTTCGCTTATGCTGGCAAGTGATTTTGATAGCGCTGCAGCAATTGCCGAGAGCATCAGGTCAAGCGTCAGGCTGGGCTGCTCCACCTTTGCTGACTCCCGCATCAGGCGCAGCATTACAGTCTCAATCGGCCTGTCAACTTTCGGCAGGGACGCCGCCGGCGCCGACCGACTGCTGCACATAGCCGCAGCCCGGTTAAATGAAGCGGTCAGGCGAGGCCGAAATCAGGTGTACGCCGGGAAAGTTGACCTACCGGAAGATCGCCCTCAAACCCGGTAGTCCCTGCCTTCCTTTTATTGCCGGCAATCTAATAAACTTAGCGTGTGAGCCCGGAAGCCCAACACTACATTGACTTAATTTCGCCCTGGATAAACTCATATGGTTACCTGGTAGCCTTTTTTGGCATGATGCTGGAAAATGCGGGCGTTCCTGTTCCGGCAGAGACGGCTTTAATTGTACTCTCTTTCTTTGCCGGCCAGGGTGTTCTGAAGATATGGCTGATTATACCGATTGCCATTCTTGGCGACGCCACGGGAGACAACATCGGCTTTTTTATCGGCAGGTTCGGGGGCCGGCCGCTGGTGGAGAAATACGGGCGCTACGTCCGCATTGATAAAGGCAAGCTGGACTACATGGAGACCCTGTTCCGGGAGAAGGGCGGCAGAACCGTTTACAGCGCCCATTTCTTCGCCACCACCAGGATTACAGCGGCCCTGATCGCCGGCATCTCCCACATGCCTTACAAAAGATTCCTTGCCTTTAATCTTGCCGCCGCCACCACCTTCGTCACCCTGGTCGCCACAGTCACCTTTTATTTTGGCAAGAATATTGACACTGTTTTGGAGTTCTTCCATATTTTCCGGCTGGCCGGCTTTGCCGTCATCGCCCTGATCGTCGTCACCTTTCTGGCCAGGTACTATCAGAAAAAGAAGCACATTCACAGGCACTTGGGGATAAAGCTGGTGGCGGGCACGGTTGTTACCACTTCCGTGCTGGGAATACTTTATTACCTGCTCTGGACGGGCTATTTTTTTGAAAAGTAAAGGTCGATTCCGTCAAGCAGCGCAGCGGCAACTTTTTGTTGATAATCAGGCGAGCCGAGTTTTGTGTCTTCATCAGGGTTGGTCAGGAAACCCACCTGCGCCTGCACGGCAGGGACATTTGACCAGTTAAACTCAGGGTAATCGCTTCGTTCGTTGACGCCCTGGTTGAGCGCGCCCAAATCCCTTACCAGGCACGACTGGATCGTGAAAGCGGCAGTATTGCTTTTCCCGTAAATATCGTCGGTCCAGCCGTACACCAGCGCCGGCGCTGCGGTGCTCACGCCCTGCCGGGTGGCGTCGTCTGATGCGCTCACATCAATAACGAGCAGCAGGTCCGCCCCCGCCTGGTTGGCGACGCGGGCCCTGTCGCGGCCGCCGCCGTAATAGGCGTCGCCGGTTCTGGTCAGGACGACATCGGCGCCCTGCGCCGTCAGGAGCTTTTGTAAATCTGTGGCAATGCCAAGCGTCACCTGGTAATCATTGATGGGGGGGTTGGCGCCTTTGATGCCGGGGGGGCCCATCGCTACAGTGCTGGCCGAGCCGGGCCCGACTGTTTCTGTTTCATTGTTCTGGTTTGAGGAGCGGGCCGGATCGAGGCAAATTACTGTTCCGGAAAGGTCGCGCTGAAGGGGAATTTGAGCAGAAGCCGGCGCCGCGGCGGCCCCGGAGCCACCGGCTTGCTGGTCCTGGACCGGAGACGGAGCGGCGGCTGCCGGCTGCGCCTTGCCTTCTCTTGATTTTATCAGCATGAAGACTGCCGCCGATGCCGCCAAAAGTAAAACTATTGCGACGAGAAAAAACAGCCTGCGGCGGCGGTATTTCCGTTCAGGTTTGGAATACTGGCTTGGAGGTTGATGATTGTTCAATAAAATTCAACTGGCTTGAAGCGTTTGCGGGGCCGTAAAATCGGCTAAGAAACAAACCGGGTTACATTTTATATGCTACTTGCTCCTGATTTTCAACTGCTTCATCCCCAGCCACGGCGCTTTTGCAAGAATCCGTGTTTAAAATCATGTCCAAAGTCTCCAGGATCCAAAATCAGCTTTTAGGTCCGCTTTAAGGATGAGCTTTTAAGATCATGAGGCTTCTGGGAGGCTGGTTAAAATCAAAATCGCTGGTCACGTCTCCCAGAGCAGGATTATTTTCGCGCACATCGGGGCGGGGGTCGGGCCGGCCATCAGTTGCGGGGTCCAGCCGCTGGCCATTCAGAAAATCGTCTTCGATAAACTTGATGTAGGCGTCATGGCTTAATGTCTGATGATCGATATAGCCTTGTTTGGCGTAAGGGCTAATGACGATGCCCGGGACCCGCAGTCCGTATCCGTTTTCGTCAACAGTTGGCGGCGCTACGTGATCGTAGAATCCGCCCCAATCGTCCCAGGAGAGGAAGATAGCGGTGCTGTCCCAATCAGGGCTTTGCATAATTGCATTGACCAGTCCCGTGACGTAGGTCTGGCCGGCACTTACCGGCGCCGGCGGATGCTCACTGACCGATCCGGTCGGGTCAATCCAGCTAACGGCAGGCAAGGCGCCATTTTTTGCGGCGCTAAAGAATTCCGTCAGTGATTTAATGTTGCCCATCTGGCCGTCCTGTTTGACCGTGTCAAAATAAGGCAAGGGATTCCAAATTCCTGGTGTCTTTGCATTTTGCGGCACTTTTGTGCAGGTCATGGCCGTATCGGCTTCACAATCTGGCTCGGTGCCATTGAAAACATAATAGGCCCAGGAGACGTTTTGCGCATGCAGCAGATAAGTCAGGTCCGTCCAGGCGTAGTCCGGCGGCGCCACCTTGTTGGCGGCGGCAACCAGCTTGTTTTTCAACGGCTTGGGAATGTTGGCCGTCTTCAGCTTTGCTTCGCATTGGCTTAAAAACTGGCTGGCATCCTGGTCCGGGGTGCAATTCTGGGCAATAAGCGACCGCAATTGTTTGGCCATCGCGGGGCTGATGCCGATTGCGGCCAGCGCGTTCTGACAGGCCTTGGCGCCGCTGCCCTGTCTGCACGCCTTGACGATGTTATTTTTTGCTGTGCCAAAGTCAGGCGGGCTGCCCGGGCTTTGCAAGGCGTTAATGCAAGATTGCGGGTTGCCTGCCTGGCTGCACTTGGCTGACCATTCGGACACCATGAACAAGTGCGACGGCAAACTCCAGGAGGCATTTGATTCGAACAAATGGTCCTGGAGGACGAAATTCTTCGCATAATCCCAGTAATTGGGAATCTCTTTACCTGTGTGATAGCCCATCACGTCCGTCTTTTCCGCTGCGGCGCAGGCTGGGTCATTAGCGGCGCAATTTTTTTTTGCTTTCTCAGCCTGGCCGATAAAGCCGTCCATCTTGCCGCCATCGATGTCGGCGGTGGCGTTGGCCTGGCCATGGGGTCCACCTGCATTGATGTCATTTGCATCATGATATGGCTTAATGCATCCGCCGTTGGCCGGGTCGGAAACGCAGGCCGTTGGAACTCCGTTTTTCATGGGGATGTCGTCGGCGCCGGGGAAAGTGCCGAAATAACTGTCAAAGGAGCGGTTTTCCTGCATAATGACCACAATGTGCTTGATTTTGTGGATTCCAACTCCCGCCGGTTGAGTCCCGGCCTGGATTCCATTCGTCGCCGCTTGGCTGCTGACCGGGGCGGCTGCCGGGCCGTGGAAAAAGATGAGGTATGAAGCAATGCCAATTGCCGCCAGGACAATTATCAGCAGAGGGATCCAATAAGACGGTCTCTTTAAGCTCTGGAATAAATGCAATGATGAATTACCTATTTGTCAAAGAACCGGGCTGAAGAGGCAGTGCACGCCTTTCGTTAATATGCTAATAAGCTTTGGCTGACGTTCCTGCCAGATTCCTGACTTGCCTTTACAATGAGCCCTGTCTCTTGCTAAATTTGAGGTTGCATTAAGAATCCCTTTTTTCAAATCTTTTTTTTCACAACGTGTTTTTTACAAAGCCTGTTCAAACAGCATCATCCCGGCCGGCCATTGCCTTGGCGGTTTTTTGCGTTTTGCCGCTCTTCCTGTTTGCCGGTTTTGTAACTTCGGGCTGCGGCGGTTCTGCCGGCTCTGCCAATGCCACGCAAACTTCTCTTCCCAGCGGCGAGTCGCGCCCGTCCCCCGGCGTGGTCGAAGCCATCGCCGATCTGGGCGCCACGGTCGATCCCAGCGGCCAGCCCGCGCCGGCGCCCCGCGAAGTGAACATCGACAGCGTATCCATATCGAAGGAGGGCCAGAACCTGAAGTTTACAATGGATGTTGCCGGCAAGCTTCCCGACACAAGGCCGGCGGATACGGCCGCGGCAGAGTGGGGGTTCCTGCTTGACACAAATGGCGACGGAAAGCCCGACTGGGGCGTTTTCGCCAGATTCCCGAATCAGGACAATTGGTCTTGGGGGCTCTATAATGAAAACACCAAAACTCAGTTAGTTAGTCAACAATTTCCGGGCACATTTAATCGTTCGGGCACTAGGCTGACGTTAACGTTAAGCGAGGCAGCGATTGGTTCTCCCAAAAGTTTCAAATGGATTGCGTATACTGACGACGTGTCCAGGGCCTCCACGAAACAGAATGTTATCCAGGCCGGCGCCAAAGTCCCTCACAACGCCTGGCCGCTGGGCAACGGCTGGCTGGTTTACCCGTAACCGAAAGAGCTATACCAGCTTCGAGGCTCAAGTCGATGGTCAGACAGGTCGGACCGGCGTCTTCAGAACCTGAAACAGGCTTTGGCTGCTTAATCGGCCGATCAAATGGTGAGGCGAAGGCGCGCAAATTCCATCAGGGCCAGAGGATGAAAAACCCCTCGTTCAAACAGGCCGGATATATGGGTGCAATCCAGACCCAGTCTGCCGGGAACTTCTTTGCAAGGCGGGAGGAATCCATATAAGGCATATTCTGCTGCGAACAGCCTTTTGAGATAGATTCTTATTCTCATATCTTCGTTGGGTTTCGGGCAGTCATGGCCACCATGAGGGAAACAGTAATGGCAGCCTCACGTTTTCTTGGTAAGGAAAAAGATATTGGAAAAGCCGGTTATCCAGATTGAGAGCCTGACCAAGGTATATTCACTCGACTCTCACCGCCGTGTAGACGCAGTTAAAGGAATCAGCTTTTCGGTCAAACAAGGTGAAATATTCGGGCTGCTGGGACCTAACGGCGCCGGCAAAACGACGACGATTGGCATGCTGACTACCCGGGTGAGGGTGACTTCTGGCGATGGTTTCATCGCTGGCATAAGCATCAGGGATGAGGTTGCTGTAAAAAGGCTGATTGCGGTTGTCCCCCAGCAAAACAATCTCGACAGGAGCCTGACGGTCAGGGAAAATCTCATCTTTCATGCAAAGTATTTTGGAGTTCCCAAGCAGGAGCGTGAGCAAAAGGCGGACGAGCTTTTGGAGATGATGGGCCTCAAGCAGAGGCAGGACGATTACGTGCGCGCTTTCTCTGGAGGCATGGCCCAGCGCCTGATGATAGCCAGGTCGCTTATGCATGAGCCAAAAATCCTGTTTCTGGACGAGGCTACCACGGGCCTTGACCCCCAATCAAGAAGGCTGCTTTGGGACAAAGTGAATGAGCTTAACGCAGGCGGCCAGACAATTTTCCTGACCACGCATTACATGGACGAGGCCGACGAGCTTTGCCATTGTATCGCGATTATGGATCACGGCAAGATTCTTGCTATGGATACGCCCGGGAACCTCAAAAAAATGGTTCCCGGAGGCAACAGGATCGAGCTTGAATTAAAGGACGTTTCCGACGCCCTCATTGACGGCCTGCAAAAGCTTGACAGGGCGGGAGAGGTTAATCGCCGTGATGAGCCGGACAAGGTGGTTTTATCCATTCACGGTGATCAAACCATGATGGCGGGCATCATGAGGGTGGCTCAGCAAGCGCAAGCAGATGTTCTGGGGGTCAAGCTTCACCAGGTGACATTGGAAGACCTGTTTATTCATTTAACCGGAAGGCGGCTGAGGGACTAAATGAAAACGTTTGCGGCGCTACTGCAGCGGGACATAACCGTGCTCATCCGTGATTTGCCCGAATTCGTCGTCAGGATCGCGATGCAGCCATTTCTGTTCGTCTTTGTCTTTGGCTATGTTCTGCCGAACGCCGGTCAAGTGCAGCCTTCTTATGCCAATCTGCTTCTTCCCGGAATCCTGGCGGCCTCGATGATGATGGCCGGGGTGCAGGGGACGGCCATTCCGCTGTCTCAGGATTTTGGCGCCATCAAGGAGATTGAGGACAGGCTGATGGCGCCGATCAGGATCAGCATGGTTGTCCTGGAGAAGATTGTCATGGGAACGCTTCAGTCATGGATCGCCGGCGGGCTTGTTTTTCCAATAGCATGGATCATTATGAGGAACAATTTATCTGTCCATGTACAAAGCTTTATTACTTTATTCGTGTTGCTATTTTTGGTAGGAATCGCATCCGCCGCGACCGGGATCACGCTGGGCACAAGCATCTCTCCCTTCAAGATTCCTCTGATGTTTGCCACAATCATCATCCCGATGATTTTTCTGGGAGCGGCGTATTATCCTTGGCACGCGCTGGGAAATGTGGCCTGGCTGCAAAAAGTTATTCTGATAAACCCGATGGTGTATGCAGCAGAGGGTTTCCGAAGCGTGCTGACGCCGAAGGTTGAACACATTCGGCAGCTATACGTCATTTTGGGTTTGCTGGCGGCCATTACAGTCTTGAGCGGGATCGGTCTCCGGGGTTTCGTCAAGCGGGCCTACAGTTAACAATTGCTCAGCGTGGCTCTTAAGCTTATTTCGATAGGCATATTCTGCTGCGGCCGGCTGCAAAGACCATGGGCTGCGTCCTCGGAGCAAAAAGTCCTCGACGTACCGCAGCGGGTACGACTGCGGGCTTTTAACTCCTGCGTCCTTGCCCATCGTCTTTTCGCTCGGCCTCGCAACGAATTACCTATCGAAATAGGCTCTCAGCTTAAAGTTTTTACAAATTCATTACATAATCTTAATTGACCATCCAGATCGCTCAGGAAGCAGCAAGTTGAGCATATGTAACAGGCTTCGTGAAGCGCACACACCGGTTCAGCGCCCGGCGAAAGAGATCG
>JAJYIM010000035.1 GCA_021790115.1 Actinomycetes bacterium
ATGCTGGTTCACGGGTATACGACCTGTCAACGTATGATAATTACTGCCGGGCGCAGCTGGGATCGTGAGGCGATATCCAGGCATATTTGTCTTTTCTGCATTTGTGTAACATAATCCATACGACAACCAGGATTTCAAATGACCAAACCGGGCCAAACACATACGGTTGACGAACTGGAGCAGCTGCTTGCCCAAGTGCGGGAAAAGTTCCAGTGGCTGGGTGATTATCTTTGACCCCGCCGCGCTGGAAAAACAGGCGGCGGAACTGGAAATCCGCATGCAGCAGCCGGGTTTCTGGTCCGATCAGTCCGCCGCCGCGGGCCTGAGCGCCGATTACCGCCGCGCCAAGCGGCGCCTGGAGCGCTTTCGCGCCACCGCCTCCGAAGTTGGCGATAGCGAAGCAATGGTGGAGATGGCCCGTGAAGCAGTGGCCTCGCACGGGCTGGAAACAGAAGCCGATTTTCTGGACGAGACCTTTCAGGCTCTTGAGAACACTCTCGCCCAGCTGGAACAACTGGAAGAAGAGCGCCTGTTCAGGGGTGAGTACGACGAGGGCGATGCCGTGCTCACCATCCACCCGGGGGCCGGGGGCACGGAATCGCAGGACTGGGCCGAGATGCTGCTGCGCATGTACCTGCGCTGGGCCGACCGGCGCGGCTTTTCAACCGAGATAAATGAAGCCACCGCCGGCGACGAGGCCGGCCTTAAAAGTGCGACCGTCACGGTCCATGGCGAAAATGCCTATGGCCTGCTCTCATCAGAGCGCGGCGTCCATCGCCTGGTTCGCATCTCCCCGTTCGATGCCGCCAAGCGCCGCCATACGAGCTTCGCCGCCGTCGAAGTCAGTCCGCTGGTTGAAGAAGAAGCCACGGCCGAGATTGACGAAAAAGAACTGAGGATAGAGACCTACCGCGCCAGCGGCGCCGGCGGCCAGCATGTCAACAAGACCGACTCAGCGGTGCGCATCACCCATATTCTAACCGGCGTGGTTGCGCAGTGTCAGAATGAGCGCTCCCAGCTGTCGAACAAAAATACTGCCATGAAATTGCTAAAGAGCAAGCTAATCGAGCTGAAGGAGCGCCAGCGCGCCGAAGAGATGGAAAAGGAGCGCGGCGAGCTGGCCGAGATCGCGTGGGGCAGCCAGATCCGTTCTTACGTGCTTGCCCCTTACCAGATGATCAAGGATCACCGCACCGGCCATGAGACGGGCAACGCCCAGGCAGTGCTGGATGGGGGCATTGATAAGTTTATTCATCAATATCTGGTTTTCAAGGCGGCAAAAGGCTAATCTGTGCATGGGGCGCAGCTTTGGCGCGACAGGGATTTCAATCTCGCTGCAAAGAATTTAAGCTTGGCGGCAGTTGACGTATAGAATGAAATTCCCAATAATACAGTTCACAAAGGCTGCCTCAATGAATGTCAATCAGGAGTTTTGGTGTTAAGTATCGCATTGCCAAAAGGAAGCCTGCAGGAGCAGACGCTGAAGCTTTTCGCCGAAGCCGACCTGCCGGTCAAGCGCAGCCCGCGCGAGTACACTGTTTCCATTGATGACGAGCGCATCAGCGCTGTCAAGATCCTGCGGCCACAGGAAATACCAAAGTACGTCGAGGAAGGCTACTTCGACCTGGGCATCTCGGGGCTTGACTGCATCACCGAGGCGGAAGCCGACGTCGTTGAAGTAGCTGACATGCCCTACGCCAAAACGGGTGCCGGTATAATGAAAATGGTAATCGCCGTCCCTGAGGGCTCCGGCATCAGCACGGCGGCAGATATTAAACCCGGCAGCCGGGTGACTACCGAATTTCCCAATATCACGCGCAAGTATTTTGCCAGGCTGGGCACTGATGTTGATGTCTTTTACTCGTTCGGCGCCACTGAGGCCAAGGTGCCGGAGCTGATGGATGTGCTGGTAGATCTTACCGAGACGGGATCCACCCTTAAGCGCAACCGGCTGCGCATTGTCGACACCATTTTGGAGTCGACCACCAAGCTGATTGCCAACAAGAACTCCTGGCAGGATCCGGGCAAGCGCAAGGCTGCGGAAGAGATTCGCACTCTGCTGCTGGGCGTGATTGACGCCCGCGGCCGGGTGCTGCTGTCCATGAATGTGGCCAGGGACAAGCTCGATGATGTCGTTAGCGTGCTGCCGGCGATGAAACGCCCGACGGTGGCGCCGCTTTACAACTCCGACTACTTTGAGATCTCAACGGTTGTTGATAAGGATCGCGTAAATGTGATAATTCCCCAGCTGAAGGAAAAAGGGGCCGAGGACATTCTCGAGCAGAATATCTCCAAGATCGTGCGCTGAGGGACTTGGCTTCGCGAATGAGCTGGCTTGCATTCATTCTCGTCGGGTTAATAGCCGGATGGCTGGCAGGCGTCATAACCCGGGCTGGCGGCTTTGGCTGCCTGATGGATATTATCATCGGCATCATCGGCGCCATCATCGGCAGCTACCTGTTCTCGCTCATCGGCATGGCGCCGGTCAGCTTCCTGGGGTGGCTCGGCACCGCCACCGTGGGAGCAGTGCTGCTGCTGCTGGTGCTGAACGCCATCGCCGGCCGTCCCACGAGACGACGCCGCTGATTTAAACTCCGGCGAAGAGGCAAAATGGGGAGAGGGGCAATTTTTTAAGTCCTTCGTTCGCTTGGTAAAACAGTCATCCAATATATTTGAGGTGCCCTTTTGACTCACGATCACGAACATGGTCATGCTCACGGCAGCGCACAGGCGGCCCGCGACAACTGGCGTAATTCCAGCCTGCCCTTCGGGCAAAAACTAAAGCTGGCCGCACGCAACACCTGGATCAAGATCAGCAGGCGCCAGGCCTGCTGTGGCCACCCGGGCGAGCCCGGCTGCTGAGCGCCGGCGCCCGAATCCCGGGAGGATTCCAGCCAGAGCGAATCAAAAGAAGTCAACTAGGGGCAGGACGGTTTCCGGTGCTTCGGGCATGGCGCAAGCCCGACACACTTCTTTTCTTGCACCCGCTGCTGTTTCGTTAGATAATCTGCCGGGAGCAGTCGCAATTTACGTCATGCCATTGTTTAGCCGCGCTCCAGGCCGCGATTTCATTTTTCCGAAAGGCCCTGCCTGCTGGATACCCGGAAACTCGAACAAAAAGCCAACCTCCTGCGCGAGGACATCATCCGCATGGTTGCTGCAGCCGGCTCTGGCCATCCCGGCGGATCGCTGTCTGCCGCCGATATTGTGGCGGCGCTTTACTTCCATGTGCTCAAGCACCGTCCCCAAGATCCAAAATGGTCCGGCCGCGACCGCTTTATCCTCAGCAAGGGTCATGGAGCCCCCGTCCTGTACGCCGCGCTTGCCCGCAGCGGCTACTTCCCTGTCAACGATCTGATTAACTTGCGCAAGATCGACTGCCACCTGCAGGGACACCCGGACATGCATAAAACGCCTGGAGTTGAGATTTCGTCAGGGTCCCTGGGGCAGGGGCTTTCAGTTTCGATCGGCATGGCTCTGGCCTTGCGGCTGGACAAGCTCCCGGGCCACATCTTCACCCTTTTAGGCGACGGCGAATCGCAGGAAGGAGAGGTTTGGGAAGCGGCGATGGCGGCGGCCCACTTCAGGCTAAAAAACCTGACGGCTATCGTCGATGCAAATGGCCTCCAGATAGACGGGTTTACCAAAGATGTCATGAATGTAGAGCCGCTTAAGGAGAAATACGCGGCATTCGGCTGGCGCAGCCGCACTATCGACGGCCATGACATGAAAGAGATCATAGATGCTCTTCAGTGGAGCCGCACCGGAGAAGGACCCACAGCAGTCATTGCAAAGACTGTAAAGGGGAAAGGCGTTTCCTTCATGGAGAACAACGCCGGCTGGCATGGTAAAGCTCCCACTCGGGAAGAGGCAGAGCTGGCGCTGACCGAATTAAGAGGCGCCAAGACCCCGGGCAAGGGAAGCCGTTGACAACTGAGCCCAAGCCCAGAGCCACCAGGGAGGCTTACGGAGACGCCCTGCTCAAGCTGGGCGCCGAGCATGAAAACGTCGTGGCCCTCGACGCCGACCTGGCCGGCTCCACCAAGAGCGGCAAGTTTGGAGCCGCCTTCCCCGAGCGCTTTTTCAACATTGGTGTCGCCGAGGCCAACATGATGAACATGGCGGCCGGCCTTGCCATCAGCGGCAAAGTTCCCTATGCTTCCACCTTTGCAGTGTTTGCCACCGGCAGGGCGTTTGACCAGGTCAGGCAGAGCATCGCCCAGCCGCGGCTGCCGGTAAGAATCTGCGCCAGCCACGGGGGCATCACCGTGGGAGAAGATGGCTGCTCGCACCAATCAGTTGAAGATATTGGGCTTATGCGGATGCTCCCCAATATGCGCGTGGTGGTGCCTGCCGATTATAACCAGGCTTTTGCCGCAGTCATGGAAAGTTACCGGCTGGCCGGGCCGATGTACATCCGCACGGGAAGGCCCGGGGTTCCGCCTCTTTACGGGCGTGTGCCGTCCGGACTGGGCAGCGGCGCCGATGTCCTTAAGCAGGGATCGGACATTTCCATCTTTGCCTGCGGCATAATGGCTGCCAAGGCGCTGGCGGCGGCGGCGGAGCTCAAAAAAAGGGGTATCAGTGCCGAGGTGGTAAACGTAAGCATAATAAAGCCCATTGATGTGGATACGGTAGCGGAAAGCCTTTCAAAGACCGGCTGCGCTGTGACTGCTGAAGAGCACAGCATTATCGGCGGGCTGGGCGACGCCGTCTCGGAAGTAGCAGTTGAGCATGTCCCCGTCGGGATCGGCCGGCTGGGAATCAAGGACGTTTTTGGCAAATCGGGGCACCCGGACCAGCTTTTGGAAGAGTTCCACCTGACCGCCGGGCACCTGGCGGAGCTGGCGGGTTTGGTATTGCAAAGCAAGGGTTGCTAAAGTAGTAGGGCGCAAAGATAGTCGTATTTAAAACGGCCGGCAAAGAAATTGCGGCCGTTCGGTTACCCGCCTGGAAGCCGTGCTCCTTCAAAATTCCTTTTTCAGCAAGAAGAGAACAAGGCTTGGGCGCGGCTCGCAGCTGAGCCGCCGGGAGAAAATGACGGCAAACTCCATCGGAGTAATAATTGATTCGCTTTGAAAATGTATCCAAGGTCTATGACCCTAATATCGTCGGGCTCAAGGATGTCAGTGTTCAAATTGAGCGGGGCGAGTTTGCATTCCTGGTAGGGCACAGCGGCTCGGGAAAGTCTACTTTCATCCGGCTGCTGCTGAAAGAGTTCGAGCCTACGAAGGGCAGCATAACTGTCGCCGGCCGCAACCTGGGGCGCATGCGCCGCGCCGCCGTGCCTCACCACAGGCGCAACATCGGCTGTGTTTTTCAGGATTTCAAGCTGCTGCCAAACCGCTCTGTTGCTGAAAACGTAGCATATTCACTGAGGGTCACGGGACAGCCGCCCCGCTCCATCCGGAGAAAGGTGCCGGAGATCCTGCAACTGGTGGGGTTGGGCGAAAAGATGAGCAATCTGCCCGATGAGCTTTCCGCCGGCGAGCAACAGCGCGTCAGCGTGGCGCGCGCTTTTGTAAATCACCCTTCGCTGCTGGTGGCGGACGAGCCGACCGGCAATCTAGACCCGGACACTTCGGTCGGCATCATGCAGCTGCTCTACCGGATCAACCGCACCGGCACGACGGTGCTGATGGCGACGCACGACCGGGAGATGGTAGACAAAATGCGCAAGCGTGTTATTGCTCTCGAAGAAGGCAGCGTTATCCGGGATGAAGACAAAGGGTTGTACAGGTAATGAAATTTAGATTCTTTGTTGGCGAAGCCGTCGACTCGCTCGTTCGTAACTGGGTGATGAGCGTCGCGGCTATTGTTACCGTGCTGGTTTCCATGTTTGTGCTCGGGATTGGCGCCTTTATCTTTGTTAATCTCCAGAACGCAACCAGTGGTGTGCGCAGCAAGCTGGAAATTGAGGTATTTATCAGGAATACGGCCTCACCCGACCAGATCAGCCAGCTCGGCGACCAGATCAAGGCCATGCCCGAGGTCAGGAGCGTCAATTTTGTCAGCAAGGAAGAGGCCATGAACCGGCTGCGGGAAAGCATGAAAGGCCATGAGGACGTACTCGACGCACTTTCCGGCAATCCGCTGCCGCCCTCTTACGAAATCTATCTGAAAGATCCAAGCCAGATAGACGGCGTCGCCGGCCGCTTTTATAATAATCCCATCGTCGACAATGACACCGGCACCCACAACGGCGTCAGGACCGGCGGCGAGACCACCGACCGCGTCCTGCAGGTCACACATTACATTCTCATCGGCGGCGCCGGCTTTGTGGCGCTGCTGGCGGTAGCTTCGATCCTGCTTATCTCCAATACCATCCGCCTGTCCATATTCGCCCGCCGCCGCGAGGTCGAGATCATGAGGCTCGTTGGCGCCACAAACTGGTTTATCCGCTGGCCTTTTATCATGGAGGGCGTGTTCACCGGGCTTGTCGGAGCAACCGGCGCCATGGTCTTGTTCTTGCTGGTGCAAAACTTCTTCGTCGACAAAATTATTAATGAGATGCCGTTCCTGGGGGCTGACACAGTGCCCACTTTCTGGTTGCTGTTGTTTATCATCATCGGCGGCGGCCTGCTTGGCTCGTTGGGAAGCGGCCTGGCGCTGAGGCGGTTCCTGAAAATTTGACCGCGTGCAGGCGATTGATGGCATGGCTGGCTGCGCTGGCGTGGGCGGCGCTCATTTTTTATCTTTCCGCGCAGCCAAACTTGACCATCACCCGCCACGGAACTCTGGACTTTATTTTGCGCAAGTCCGCCCACATGGCTGCATTCGGCATTCTCTTTTTCCTTCTTTGGCTGGCAATCAGCCAGCATGGCGCCCGCAACCTGGCCGCCATCATCACCAGCGGTTTTCTGACCCTGGCATACGCTGCGTCAGATGAATACCACCAGAGCTTCGTTCCCGGCCGTGGCGCCGAGGTTCATGATGTGATCATAGATTTTACCGGGGCTGTTATCGTCGCCATTATTATTTTCATTCGACTTAGTCAACATAAAACTGCGGGCGGCAGGCATCCCCCGGGCTAACAAACGGAGGCCCCGGCCAGACTGCATTTGCCAAACCGGGTTGCCAAAAATGCCGTTCTGGCTTATTATTATGAGGCCCGCTAGGTGGGCAGGAAAAAGGTAAGTGGTACTGGACTGAAGCTTTGGCAAGGTTCGAGTGCACTGCCACGGAAATGAAGGGAGGAACGACCTTGCCAGAAGGAACAGTCAAATGGTTCTCCGATCAGAAAGGGTATGGCTTCATCGAGCAGGAGAATGGAAGCGACCTGTTCGTACACTTTTCTGAGATCCAGGGCGACGGGTTTAAGACCCTCGCTGAGGGACAGAAGGTGAGCTTCGAACCTACAGAGGGTCCCAAGGGCCCCCAGGCGACCAACGTTCGAGTTCTTTAGCTTGATACAGTTGGCTTGCGCCACTGACGCATAATGAAACGTAAAAGGCCCTCTTTCGAGGGCCTTTTTGCCATTTTAAGCTGCGGCGCGGCACTTTACCAAGTATAAACCTGGTCGCTGGAAAAGATGAGGTCGACGAGCCCGGCGTAGTCCTTGCTTTCCTTTAGACGAAAAACAGTGACGTCGTTCTCGGGAGCTTCCTGGTTTTCAATGATCGTGTCGACGTTTGCAGTTTCGGTAAATTCCTTGATGATATGCAGTATCTTCATCGTGACCTCGCAGTATTCGGGCGGATGTGCGCTTTGACAATTTATTTATCTTTAGTACGGCACGACATGATCGAACTCAAGCAGCTTCTGGGGCACGTTTTGCATGGTCATCTGCTCAAACCCTTCATCGGCCGTGTTAACCGAGATGCGGCCGCAGTCAAGGTCGCCCAAGGTTTCCACGTTAAGATCATTGTCGCCGTGATGATCAATCGGCTCCCCGAGATTAAAAACGGTAACCTCGTCGCCCTCAAGCGTCAGGCCTACCGCCATGCGCAGCGCCTCGTCCTGCCTGTCCCTGATCACAACTGCGATTTTTTTAGCTTCGTCTCCCATTAAAAGACCACCACCTTGTCGGCTTCGTGCATCATGACAGCATTCTGATACTGGCTGCCTGAAGTTGCGCCTTCTACGTCCTCGACGTTGCGCGCCGAGGCGCTGTGCTCGCAGTAAGACAGCTGAGCCTCGCCGGCAACCCGGTCACGCAGGTCTTGGGCCAGCAGGGTGCCGTCATCCATCATGAAAATGGTGACGTCATGGCCCGCCGCTTTCGCCGCCTTGGCGACGCCGACGACGTCCTCGAGATACTTGTCAGTATTGACCAGAATTCCCAGTTTGCTCATGGCACAACCTCCATTTGCTACCTCCATCCGGTTTTGGTTGCCTTGCCCGCCCTTGGAGCCTATTTCGATAGGCGTATTATTCTGCTGCGGCCGGCTGCAAAGACCATGGGCTGCGTCCTCGGAGCAAAAAGTCCTCGACGTACCGTACAGGTACGACTGCGGGCTTTTTTCTCCTGCGTCCTTGCCCATCGCCTTTTCGCTCGGCCTCGCAACGAATTACCTATCGAAATAGGCTCTTAAGTGAAGGACAGTCTGGAGCGTGATTATATTATTGCCGTTGGCAGAACACAAGAAACCACAAGGCGCGGCACCACAGGCTGCTTTCCTGTAGTTCCCGCGCCTTGCCAAGGAGACTGATTTCTTCCCTATTTTTGAATCTTCAGGGCCGTGACGCCAGACTTTGGATTTGTCTTTTCGAGGATCTCGTAGCCCTTGCCGTTGCAGGCCTGGGTCACGGACTCCACCGAAGATGGATTGTCAATGAGGACATCCAGAACCATGCCGTCTTCCAGCTTTTCCATGCACTTGAGAGTGTAGAGTTGCGGATGCGGGCAGACATAGCCAGTTACGTCCAGCTCGTATTCGCCGTTTTCAATCTTGTTAAACTTCAACCTGTTTTCACCTCCCGTTTATCACACTGCTTTTAATTTTATCGATTTACAGCTTGATATCAAAATCCATGTCATCTGAAGCCATTTTGCGATTGGCAAAGTAATTAATATACTTTGCCGACAGCGCCGCTCCCACGAACAGGCCAACGAAGAAAACCCAGGCGCTGGGATTGCCGAAAGCGGCCGGGCCGTAAAAGGCGCCGATGTTGCAGCCCAGGCCGATGCGGGCGCCGAGGCCCATCAGGGTGCCGCCGCCGATGGCGTACGCAAACCCTGATTTGGAATGTGGGAATTTCCACTTAAACTCCCGGGCCAGCAGGGATTTAAATGAAGCCCCCAGGATGAGCCCGATCGAAAGCAGCAGGGCCGGGCTTAGCCACGGGCTGGGGATGCCGTTGTTGAGGCCAAAATAAGTATTGTTTGTCACCGAAAACCCGATATGGTGAAGCACCCAGCCGCCGAACATTGCTTCCTGGGTGGTGATGTACCAGTACCCGGGGTCAAAAACAGTGTTGTTCTTGGATACCTGCGGCGGAACTGCGTGGGTTTGCGGCCAACTGGCCGGCGCCGCTGGGGATACAGGGTTGCCATTGGGCAGCTTCTGGCCAATGGCCGGCTTGCCGGCGAGCACCTGGCCAAAGTTGGTAAAGTTATAGCGATTCTGAAGCCAGGCAAGCGTGAAGATCTGCGCTCCGGCGACTATGCCGATCAGGATGGCGGCAATCGAGGTGCGGCGCGAAGCGCTAATCATGGACCAGAAGCCGGCAAGCTCGTCCTTAAAACCGGTCTTGGCCGTGCCGCCGTCGGCGGTGGCGCCGGCGGTGGCTGCAATCTGCCTGGCGCGGCGTTTGAGGAAGGGCTTGCGCACAACCAGCACGTAAACGCCGATGAGCAACAGCAGCCCCACCAGAACTGCATTTATTAACGTATCTCCAAGCAAGTGCTGGATGAAAGAATACTTCGCGTTGGGGTTGCCGACCCCCCCAAACAGCACCTTGGTCAGGCCGATATCGTTCAGCGTCTTGCCGGTGATGAAATGCGCCTGGAACCAGTCAAAACCGGGATATGGACGGGGAATGGCCGTAAAGATAGCCTGCGAAAATGCAAGGGCCATGAGCACGGTAAATGAAATCATGTTGCCTTCCCCGGTCTTGTAAAGGCTGCCTGTGGCGCAGCCTCCGGCAAGGACCATGCCCAGCCCAAATATGATGCCGCCCAGCAGGCCGTGAAACCCGATCGATTCGATGATGTATTTGTCTGGGTAAACCGCGACGATGTACGAATTGACAATGCTCAGCATTATCAGGCCAATGATGATGCCGACAAACATGCGCGGCACCTTGACCATGATCAGGTCCCGGAAAGCGGAAGCAAAACAAAACCGGCCATACTGTTGCAGGATACCGTAAATGAATCCAAACCACATGTAGGCAATAATGTAAATGTATACCGGCGCTGAAAAGTAGTACAAAAGCGACAGGATCACCACAAAGCCAAGCACACCTATTGCATACAGCTTGTGTCTGTAACTCGCAATGGCATCTGCCATACCCCAACCTCCTTAAGTGTTTTAACAGCTAACAGGTCCTCGGGTTACCGACAGGATAGCCCGGCCGTGTACGCCCGTAAAAAAGAGATAATTAGGAGAGTGTACCTCTTCTCCATGCCCCGTCGCGCACGCAGGCTTCCGGTGTTTCCCACTGCCCGCTGCGGGACACAAGACTGAAGGCTGAAGCTTTGACCCTGTAATAACACTCGCCCAGCAGGCCCGGCAGCCCCCGCCCTTCTGGAAAGCGCGCATCATACCCTTGCCCTAATCGCAATAGTATTTAATACCCAGCCGCCCGGAGTTGTCAAGATGTGGCGGTTGTTTGCACTCGGCTATCAAAGCAGCTACCCTTTTCTCTATGCCGCGTGGTTTGAGGGTATTTCTTATTGCAATTGCCGTCTGGATTGCTTTCCTTTCCGGAACTGTTCTGGGCATCTGGGTTGGCGGCCATTATTACCGGTTGTCCCCCCTGATTGCTTTGGCGCCCCAAAGCATCCGCTCGTTCTTTTTCCCAGGCGGCAGCCTGCTGCAGCTGGAAGGCCAGATCGAGAACATCCTTGAAGAGGGTTATTATAAGCCCGTCGATAAAAACAGCCTGGAAAACAGCGCCATTGACGGCATGATCAAAAGCCTGAATGACCCCTATTCCGAGTATCTGAATCCGGATGCTTACCGCCAGTTTGAAGATCAAACCCAGGGGACATTTATTGGCATAGGCGTCACTCTGGAGCCAAAAAACGGGCAACTGCAGATAGTCAGCGTCATTGCCAATTCGCCCGCCCAGGAAGCGGGCATAAAAAGCGGAGACCTGATTGTCTCCGTAAACGGGCAGTCCCTTGCCGGAAAGACCCCGGAAGAAGCAACCACCTTGATAAAGGGAAGCGCCGGCACACCAGTGCTCCTGCATATCAGGAGAGGCAACCAGGAAATCGATAAGTCAGTTGTGCGCAAATCGCTGGAGCTGCCCATTGTCAGCGATAAAATGCTCATGCAAAACGGGAAGAAAATCGGCTACATCCGGCTGGAGCAATTCTCTTCCGAAGCCGGCGAAAAGGTGAAGGGCTCCCTGGACAAGCTGGTGGGGGAGGGCGCCCAGGGAATCATCCTTGATCTCAGGGACAATGGCGGCGGGCTCCTGGACGAGGCGGTAAACGTCGCCAGCGATTTCATCCCGGGCGGCACGATCGTCTCCGTCGTTGGACGCGATTCCAACAAACAGACGTACACGGCCAGCGGAGACGCCAACGCATCCATTCCGCTGGTTGTGCTGGTTAACGGTTACACGGCCAGCGCCTCGGAGATCGTCGCCGGAGCAATCAAGGATGATGGCCGCGGCAAGCTGATCGGGGAAAAGACATTTGGTAAAGGCGTGGTGCAAAGCCTTGATTTGCTGCCGAACGGAGGCGCCATTAAATTCACGTCGGGAAGCTACTATACCCCAAAAGGGATCAATATCAACAAGATCGGAATCCAGCCGGACATTCCGGCGGCCGACGACCCCAATACGCCTGCAGATGAAGTAGTGGACCGCGCGCTCGCAGTGCTTGCTCCTTGAGAAAAAAGGAAAGCGGCAAATCCGGGCTTGTGCAGGCAGGTTGGTTCCCGCATTTCTGTAACATGGCAGCCGAAGTGAAAACATCCCCGGCGTTGTGATGGCCCGCAACCCCGGCACCCAGGAATTCCCCGCCGTGGCAGTGCTGTCTAAAAGGGGCAAGATTTACGAGGCCAGCCCGGCCTTCGGTGAAGAAAAGAGCGTTTTTATCGGCCGCAAGGCCCTGCACGGCGCCAGGGCGGGCGAGCTGGTTTTGCTCCGGCGGGCAGGCCGCGGCGGCGAAGTCGCGCGGGTCCTGGGGAAGGCGACATCCCTGCCGGCAATCATGGAGGCTGTCCTTGCCTGGTTTGAAGTGCCGCGCGGTTTTTCCGCCAATGCGTGTGAGCAAGCCGGGCGTGCTGCCTTGCTGGCCGGCAAGCGGGATGAAGGCCGCCGCGACCTTACCGGGCTGGCCGCCGTCACGATAGACCCCGATGAAGCCATGGATTTTGATGACGCCATCTCGCTGATTGATGGCCCAGGAGACGGCGAGGTCACCCTCTTTGTTCATATAGCCGATGTCAGTTACTTTGTCAAAACAGGATCGGCGCTCGATTCAGAGGCTGCCCGCAAAGGCGTCAGCGTTTATCTGCCTGTCGCCGTGGAGCCGATGCTGCCGGAGGCCCTGTCAAATGAAGCCTGCAGCCTTAAGCCGGGTGCGGTGCGCAAATGTGTCACGGTTCAGATGGTTTTCGACTTTGACGGCGTGACCGCGCCCGGGCTGAAGAAAACGGGCTGCCACCGCAGCCTTATCCGCAGCCGCCGGCGGCTAACCTACAACGAGGTCGACGATTATCTTCAGGGCATCGCCTCGGCTGCTGGTGAAGCCTGTCTGCCGGCTAAGATCACGGCGCTGCTGGACCGCAGCCGCCGGCTGGCAGCGGCGCTGCGCCAGGCCCGCCATGAGCGGGGCGCACTTGCCATCAGCACCTTCGAGCCGGAGTTCAGACTGTCAGACTCGGGTGAGATCATCGACGCCCGGCCGCGGCCGCAGTCTGAAACCCACGCACTGATCGAAGAATTCATGATCACTGCCAATGAAGCAGTGGCGCGGTTTCTAGAGAGGCGCCAGTCGGAGTGCATTTACCGCGTTCACGAAGAACCGGACGCTGCGGCTGTTGACGCCCTTTTTGACACGCTGGATGATTTGGGCATCCCCACGCCTCCGTTTTCTCTTCAGGCTGGAACGCCTGACAACGCTGCCCGTGCAATCCGCAAGCTGCTTAAATCATTGCCTGGTGTTCTGGGCGAGCAGCAGGCAGGCCGCTCGGCGTTCGGCGAACTGGTGCTGCGCTCTTTAAAACAGGCGCGCTACCTGGAAGACAACTTGGGACATTTTGGGCTGGCGGCGCCGGCGTATCTGCATTTCACTTCCCCAATCCGGCGGTATCCTGACCTGGTTGTTCACCGCGCCTTGCTCAAGGAACTGCATCTGGAAGAGCACAGCTGCAGCCGGCTTAAGCTAACAGACATATCCGAAAAGTGCTCCCAGGCTGAGCGCCGCGCCCAAGCGGCCGAACACTTGGGAGATGACATCGCCCTTGCCCGGCTGCTGGACCGCTTCCTGTTTGAGGAAGGCTGGGATGCGGGCTTTGAAGGCGAGATCGTCGGCGTCATTTCCTCGGGCGCTTTCGTCCGCTTCGGCGAGATTTACGAAGGATATCTCCCGGCCCGCAGCCTGCCCGGCGATTATTTTGTCCTCAGCGAGAAAGGCGGCTCCCTGGTGGGCCACCGGAGGGGGCGCGCTTGGAAGCTGGGAGACCGCATCAGCGTGCGCGTGCTCAGAATTGACAAGCTGCGGGGGAAAGTGGAGCTAAAACCGGATTTTGGATAATGAACCTTGGATTTATGATTTCGAGTCTGCTGTTTTGTCAAGTCCATGAAAGTCCGTGTTTAAAAGAAATCCTGATATATCGTTGAAATTTATCCGCACGAATTTTAACCGGGTAGGTGTCAAGATAGGTGTCAATATTCGATATCATTGTGCAGCAAAAACATTTTCAATTGAAACGGCTTCTTGACTAATCCCGTCAATCAAATTTCTTACGTATTCCTCACTGATCTCCTCATTCCAAATTGTCCTCATATTATTGCTTTCAAATGCCAGAAAAGAAATGATGGCAAGACAATCTTTTACTAAGGATGGCATGCCGCTGACATCAAGTAAAAAGCTCTTTGGAAGAAAATGGATGAAATTGTTACGAAGGCTATGAAGTTTCTTTACACTATTTGTTTGATTGCCGGTGGGCTTAAAAGGTTGGCTATCGATATACATGTTCATCCGATCAGATTTAATTTTCTCGTATAGGAGCCTGTCCAGTAAACGTTCGCAATAGGTAAAATCAGCCCTGTAAAACCACCCACAAGAATTTTTCAGGGAATCACTGGCGCGGGCCGGGATTTAAACTTCCTTCTTCAGGAACATCTCGGTGGTTTCCCAGCTACTTGCTATCCATATTCAACCGTGGGAACCCAACCCGATCGCCATAACTTAAGCAGGTTATGGGTGGTGCACCAAAGCGACCATTCCGCTTTACCTTCTCCTTCCCCTTAAGCCCAAACCGGGTGAGTCCCCGCATAACCATCTGGCCAAAAACCGGTTCGATGGTGGACCCCCGCTGCCCGTAGGTGGCCCGGCCCCGCTGGGTGAGCAGTTTGCGCTCCATAAGCTCCCGGGGCGTGGCATCCTTGGGGATGCGGCCCTGGGGCGGTTCCTTTTCCTTAAACTGCTGGCGTTGCTTGTAGTCTTTGGCGGTGGCAATAAACAGCTCGGTGTGCTCATCCTGCAACTCGGCGTTCGCCTCACTCCAGTAACCGGCATCGGCGATCACCGCGGTGGGTTTTGAGCCGGCCTGCTCCCGGCAGCGGGCAAGCATCGGCCGAAGCTGCTGCTTGTCGTTTTCCTCCTGGGTTATATCTTGGGCCACAATCACCTGCGTCTTACAGTCGGCCATCGCCTGGCCATTATATCCCTGCACCCAACCGCGGCGGGTCTTGAGTATCCGGGAGTCGGGATCGGTGATGTTGGCCTTGGCCCCCGGATTTACCACCTCCTCGGGAGCTTTGGGTTTGCGGCCCCGCTTCTTTTTGCCGCTGGCGGCTTCCTCTTTTTGGCGCTCATCGATCTTTGCGGCCTGCTCTTGTCTGGCCTGGCGCTCCTGCTCCTCCAGCATGAGGCGGGCTTCCTTTAACCGGGCCAGCCGCCCCTGGCGGGTTCTCAACTCCTCGGGCAGTTCATCGCCGCGGTTTTCCTTGCCGTAGCGCTTATCCTCCTGGGCGTCGATGTGCTCGGCTTCTTTAAAAAGGCGCTTCACCTCGGCCTTGATCCCTTTAAGGGAGCGGTTCTGCTCCAGGGCGGCGTTTCCTTGTACCCGCCGCCCGTCCAGGGCCACCCGGCCCATCTTGGCCAGCCCCGCCTCCCGGCACAGCTCAAGCACCTGGGTAAAGAGGCCCCTGAGGGCTTTTAAATGATCCTTGCGAAAGTCGGAGATGGTGCGAAAGTCTGGCTGCTGGTTGGCGGCCAGAAAGCGGAAGGAGACATCGTTTTGAAGCGCCTGGGCGATCTTGCGGGAACTGGTTATGCCCAGGCAGTATCCGTGGAGAAGTATCTTTATCATCATCAGGGGATGGTAGGCTGCGGAGCCCCAGCCGTCAGCGCGGTACTTCTTGTAAAACGAGTCCAGCTTGCCCTTGCGGTCCATCTCGTCCATGGCTTCGGAGACGAAACGGGCCAAGCTTCCCTCTGGCACCCACTCTGTAATTGAAGGAGGCACCAGATACATCTGATCCTGCGCGTATGGCCGAAAGTTATAACCCATAAACAGCCTCCAGCTAGTGGTTGTTATGGGCTATTATATCTGGTTAGGTGAGGGAAATCAGGTTTGTCGGACAGGCTCTATATATAGATTATGATTAGGCGTCGCACCGACATCCGGGAAGTATATGCCTGACTTGATACTGAATTTCATTAAGAGACAGATCCACAGCCGCGTCAAGCGCATGGCGGCCGAGGAGAGCATCATGCTCATCAGCGTCCTCAAGTGGACGGTGCTGGCCGCCATCACCGGCGTGCTGGTGGGCCTCTCCTCGGGGGCTTTCTGAAACTGCTCCAGGTGTCAACCAACTTCAGCGGCCAGTACAAGTATTATTTCCTGCTGCTGCCGGCGGGCTTCTCATCAGCTCGGTGATGGTCAAGTACCTGGCGCCGGAGGCCAAGGGGCACCGCACCGAGAAGGTTATCGAGGCGGTACACAAGCGTTCCGGCAAGATCGCCCTGCCGGTGGTGCCTGTGAAGCTGGCGGCCACCGTGGCCACCCTGTTCGTGGGCGGCTCCGTCGGTAAGGAAGGCCCCAGCGCCCAGATCGGCGCCGGCCTGGCCTCGGCCTTCGCCGACCTCTTCCGCTTCGGGCCGGGCGACCGCAAGAAGCTGGTGATCTGCGGCATCAGCGCCGGCTTCGCCTCCGTGTTCGGCACCCCCATCGCCGGCTCCATCTTCGGCATCGAGGTGCTGTTCGTCGGCGGCATGCTCTACGAGGTGCTGTTGCCTTCCTTCATGGCGGGCCTGATCAGCTATGAAGTTCCCTCCCGCCTGGGTGTGACATATTTCTACCATCCGATTAAGTTCGTACCCGCGTTCAGCAGCGCTTTCTTTGCCAAGATCGTCCTGGCGGGGATCCTTTTCGGCATCGTCTCGGTGATCATGATCGAGGGACTGAGAGCAGGAGACAAGCTGGCGGAGAGGCTGCGCTTCTGGACGCCGTTGCGAGGCGTGGTGGGCGGTTTCCTGCTGATCGGTCTGACCCTGATCTTCTCCAGGCAGTACCTGGGATTAGGTCTGGACAGTATCGAGGGCACCCTCAACGGCACCCTGCAGGTGGTCTGGTACGCCTTCCTGATAAAGATTGTATTCACCAGCATCACCCTGGCCATGGAGGGCAGCGGCGGCATCATCACGCCGATGTTCTTCGTGGGCGCCACCGCGGGCAGCGCTTTCGCGCCGCTGCTGGGGATCGATCCCGCCACCGCCGCCGCCATAGGTATGGTCGCCCTGGTGTCCGGGGCCGCCAACACGCCCATAGCGGCCAGTATCCTGTCGGTGGAGCTTTTCGGGCCGGCCATCGCCCCCTACGCGGCCATCGCCGCCGTGATCAGCTTCCTCATCTCCGGACACAGGAGCGTCTACCCGTCCCAGGTGCTGGCCATGAGCAAATCGCCCTCCCTGGCGGTGGAGCAGGGATGCGAGATCGTGGAGGCCCACCCCACCTTCGTGGCCCGGGAGAAAAGCCTCATCTCATTCCTGTATTACAAGGTGTGGCTGTTCGTTTGTAACCTGGGGGGCGGCAAGGGTGACACCGGGGGAAAGAGCTGAGAGCCACTCGGAGCGAAGCGACTAGTGTTAATCTCCCTTGGCGCGCTTTCATGTAATCATCTCTGAAAGCGCGCGCCTTCTGAGATGACAGCAAGCCGTATAACTTGTATGATCAGTTATCTGTGAGGTTGAAGGCATGGGTACCTGATCCGTCCCTCAGCCTGACTTCATTACAGCTCGGGTGATGAAAATCCCCGTTACTTAAATCGAGACCCTGGCATGGTCTCTCAAGTTTGTTCTAGCGCTTCGCTAATCCTCAGCAAGATTTTGTGAAGAGCCATTTCCGACCAGATTGCGGGACCAATTTTGATATTAACCAGGCTGACAGAAAAAGCCAGCACCTGGCTGAAAATCTTTATCTTTCTGCAACTTACGGCCATCCTGCTGGTGGCGTCGATCAACCTCTTCAAATTCCCGATCTGGTGCCCGATTGATGAAGAAGCACATTTTTCGTACATTCAGTACCTGGCTCAAATGCACCGCCTCCCGGTCGAGGGCCAGGATCATGAGACAAGCGAGGCAATAGCGATAGCGGAGAAAATATATCCGCATAAACCCAGCGGCGATCCGGCCAAGCTGGGGATTGGCGGCAGTGCCTACGAGGCCTTTCAGCCTCCCCTTTATTATTTGGCCGCCACGCCTTTTTTCTACCTCAGCAGCAATTACATCACCAAAGTATACTGGATCCGATTTTTTGACTTCTTGTTATTGTTCGGCAGCATCTTCTTACTGTGGAGACTGGCCCGGAGCTATTTCAGAAAACCCCTGCCAGCCTTTTCCCTGGCGCTGAATTTCTTTTTCCTGCCCGGAATCCTGCTGCGCAGCATCACGATTTCAAATGAAGTACTTGAAGTTCCGCTGGTGCTTTTGTTCATCCTATTCCTGTTCAAGTTTGACAGGATCCGGAAAAGGATTTATCTGTTGCTGGCATCGCTCACTCTGGCGGCGGCGGTCCTGACGAAGATCACGGAGCTTTACCTGGCGCCTCTGATTCTTTTGGCAATAGCCCGCGCTTATGCTGCTGACCGTGAAAAAAAACAGCTGATGATCAACTCATTCTCTTTCTTGCTGATCTTTCTGCTTCCCCTGGCTCCCTGGCTTCTCTTCAATATCCGCCATTTTGACTCATTGACCGCCAGCAACCTGGCGATGGCCATCCAGACCCCTATAATCAATCCTCAGCATCTTCACTTTTCTGTCGCAGCCGCGGGCAAGATGCTGCTTCAAAGTCCAACATTCCTTCTGATTCCGGAAGAATGGGTATCGGTCGCATACGATCATTTTCCGGTGATCTTGACCAGGGATTTCATTTATGCCATGTTTCTGATACTACCGGTTTTCCTGACGCTGGTAAGCTTAAGGCGTGCCTGGAAGGATTATTTACTGGCCTTGCCGCTGCTGCTGAATATCCTTGTATTGGCGGCCATTGTTCTCTTTGAAGATTGGCCCGTGCTGATACAGGCGCGCTACATGTACCCCACCCTGATCCTCTGGGCCCTTTACGGTTATAATCTGCTCCGTCGACAGATAGGCCAAAGAGCAATTTATTTTTTGAGCGCAGTCACTTTTTTTCTTTTGGCCTGGAACTGGATCATACTGTTTCTGCTTGACCCGTTTCGGTATTAAGAAACTAGGGAACCTCTGAACAAGCTGCAAAAATAAAGAGACTGCTGTTCGATGGTCCGTTTTTCATCAATTTTCGCGGTTAAGAGCCTGTCCGACAAACCTGATTTCCCTCACCTAACCAGATATAATAGCCCATAACAACCACTAGCTGGAGGCTGTTTATGGGTTATAACTTTCGGCCATACGCGCAGGATCAGATGT
>JAJYIM010000036.1 GCA_021790115.1 Actinomycetes bacterium
TACTCTGACCTTGGCTCAAGCGGCAGCCAGATTGCAAAAACGCTCTTGCTCAAGCCGTGGAAGGCCTTCGAAGTCGCCTTTTCGGGCGCCTCGCACGCAGGCGCCGCTTATGGCCTTTTCCTGTCCTCCGGCGCTGTTATTCCTCTTCTTTCCGGCGCTGTTATTTTTGCCGTTCCTGCAGCTGCAGAGCTGCTTTTTCAGCAAACCACCACCCTGGTCAACTTCATGGCTGTCCCTTCGGCGGCAACCCTCATGGTTGCCTTTGTCTACGGCCTGGCGAGGCTGGACCGAATCGCAGTGCGCCGCTGGGACTTCAGCAAAGGGAGAACTGCTTTGGTGCTGGGAGTTTTCCTCTTCTTCCTGGGTCTGGCGCCCTTCCATACGTGGCTGAATCAGGGCATGTATTTGCCACGCTACAACTACGATGCCGCGCTTACGGCGTTTGAAATGGTGCCGCCGAATGCCCGTGTGCTGTCGCCGGAATTTATGTTCGCCAATATAACCAGTGGTCAGACGGTCACCGGGTATCATCAGATCGCATATCAAGAGGACATGAAGGGCCGCTTTGACATTGACGAAGATTACATCATCATGGATGAGCGGATCCCCTCATCACTAAAAGACGACCGCTATTACCAAAGCCTTGAAGACGTGACGGGCTTTCTGGCAAAATCGCCGGACTTTCACAAGGTGTTCGAGCGCAATGACATTGCGCTGTACGTGAGAAATGGCTTTAGCCCCGCGTTTCCGGCAACTTGATTGATTATATGCCCTTCTAATTTAGAGTATCCAGATATTCGTCAAAGCGGGCAACGAAAATCTTCCAGTCATACTTTTTGACCTGTTCTACCCCAGCTTCCCCCAACCTTCGCGTCAGCCCCGGATCGCGCGCCAAGCGCGCCATCGCCTCGGCAAAAGCACGGGGCTGAGGCTCCACCAGAAACCCCGTCTCTCCGTCCCGCACGCTTTCGGCAGGGCCTCCCTGGTTGACGGCAATTACCGGCTTGCCAAACCCCATTGCCTCCAGCAGCGTCATACCCCAGTCCTCGTTCAGGCTCGGACATAACAGGCAATAACCTGAACGGTAGTTCGCCATCAGTTCCGCTTCATTCGGGTCGCGCTTAAAAATAATATCACTGCGCTCGCCGGCCAACTGCCTCAGTTTGACAAAATATTCCTCGCTGCCGGCCTCCACCAGGCCGGTAATATGGAGCCGGAAATCGGCAAATTCGGGATAGTTCTGCTTGAACTCGAGAAAGGACGCAATGGCAAGCTCAAGGTTCTTCCACCATTTGATGCGCCCGGCAACAACAAAATATTTTTGGTATTCCCAAGAAGGCGAGATGTAGTTCGTGTCCAGTCCCGGAGAGAGGACCTCGATTCGCTCCGGCGGCGCCAGCCCGGCCTTGATGATGCGCTGCCGCACCTCCCGGCTGTTGCAGAAAACATACCGGTAGTGTTTCCAAGCGCGGCGATCAAACAGTTTGAATGCTTCTGAAAATAAAATGAAGGGCAGCTTCTTGCCCGGGTTAATTCTTAAGTAGTGGCTGCGGGTGAATGGGTCGTGTATCACCTTTAATGGCGTATGACAATAACAAATGACTGGAATGTCATTATTGCGAAAGGTAATAAAATCACCGAGCCCTTCAGAAGACACAACCATGGCATCAAAATCAGTCAGCTTGATTTTCTGTCTGAAGATAGACACGGCGGCCTTACCGACCGCTGAATAGTCCCGGTTTACCGGCACCCGCGAAAGCTCCTTGATATCCAGCTGTTTGAATTCGGGGTAAGTCTGCTCCGGGTAATAGTGGCTGGTGAAGATCGTCCAGTCGTGCCGGCTGCGGCTGACCAGTTCCAGCATCATGCGCTCCACGCCCGATCTGAGATAAACCCAGGGATAATATAAGGCAATCCTCATCCCTGTGTCCCCGATTGCGTTCTGCCAAATAGCCGCCGCAGCTTGCCAAGTCCGGCTCTGCGCCCAGCCAGGGCGCTAATGAGCCAGCCCAGCGCGCTCACCGCGTAGCCGAGCCAGAGAACGCCGCGAAACACCGCCGTGCGGGCGCTGCCGTGATACTTGGCGTAAAAGGCGGCCAACCCCGCCGCATGGGCTCCAACAGCCCTGCCGCTTTGTAATTTCATGCTCTTGCCGCCGAAGTGCGTTACAACTGCAGAGGGAACGTAGCCAACTTCCCACCCTGCCTGCTTCATCCGGTAACACCAGTCCACATCTTCACAATACATAAATACATCTGCGTCAAGCGCCCCGACCTCGTCAACAGCTTCGCGGCGGGCCATCAGGGCGCAGCCGCTCAGCCAGTCCACCTGACCCACCGCGCCCCCGTCGTGAGGCTCGTAAATTCCCAACGAGCCGACCAGGCCATTCCTCAGCCAGCGAGGAAGGAAGAAATGCGCCAGCGCCCGCGGGATGGAGGGAAAATAACCACGCGCCCGCAGCTGGGGCGAACCGTCTTCATCGATCACCTTGGGGCCGCACAGTCCCGCGCCGGCGTGGGCATCCATAAATGCGACCATGCGGGCCAAAGCGCCCTTGTGAAGAATAGCGTCGCTGTTTAACAGAAACAAGTAGCGGCCCTTGGCTGCCCTCATCCCCTGGTTGCTGGCGTAAGAAAAACCACGGTTTTTGGAATTGTGGGTCAGGAGCGCTTCGGGAAACTCCCGTGTTATCATCTCGGCGCTGCCATCACTGGAAGCGTTGTCGATAACGATAAGCTCCACGACCAGGCCGGCGCCATGCTCGCGCACACTGTTGAGGCATTCCTCAAGGACGCCTTTCAGGTTCCAGTTGACAACGATTACTGAAACGTCGGGCTCTCCAGACGAGGTATTGCAATCCCGGAATAATCCGCCGCTGTTACTCACAATTTAATCGTACCAGCCGCTTTTGAATCAGTCCAGAAACAACCCGCCCGAATAGTAGGAGTCAGTGCGGAATGCTATCATAAGTAGCATAGGCAATTCCATTCTGGTCGGGGTCATCCATAATCACCACAAAGGGAAAGTTATCAGCGACTACTGGCACAGCGCCAAAATTATGGCCGGCATTTTGTCCGGCCGCGTTCTAACCGGGCCCCATTCCGTCCAGGTCAGCATTGCTGACGCCTGTAATTACCGCTGCGTGATGTGCTGGGAGCATTCTTCCGAAATTGAAGGCAGGGGTGCCGATGATCTGGCCCGCACTTATCATGCAGGCAAGAAAAACAAGGCGGCCGTGATGGACTTCGACGTCTACGATTCATTCGTCCGCAGCCTCCGCAAGACGGGAACGCGCGACATCAGTTTCGCCGGTATTGGCGAGCCGCTGCTGCATAAGCGGATAGTGGAAGCGGTGGCCCTAGCGAAGGATCTGGACATGCGCGTCTGGATCACCACAAACGGCTCGCTGCTGACCCCAGAGCTGATGCAGGAGCTTGCTCGCGCCGGCCTTGATGACATCAATGTCAGCCTCAACGCGGGTGCCAGCGGCGAATATAGTTTTGTCCACGTCAACCAGGAAAACAGCCGCTTTGATGAAATTATAGAGAACTTAGCATGGCTTCGGGATTACAAGCGGAAGCAAGGCCTGGAAACGCCACGGTTGACGCTTTCAAATGTAGTTTGTAATTTAAACAGTCATCGCGCTTTCGACATGATGAAGGCAGCCGTGGCGGCCGGCGCTGGGGCCGTCAGTTACCGTCCGGTTGACATTTACGAGCAGACAGCCAAATACGCGCTGGGGGCAGAGGATATGAAACGGCTGGAGGGACAATTTCCATTGGTGGCGCGGCTGGCGCGGGACCGTGGCATTGTCACGAACATCGACTCATTCTACCGGCTGCTGGAGATGCGTGCCGGAGGAGCGATACCCTCGCCCTGTTTTGCCGGCTGGCTTTACCCGTTCGTGCTGGCCAACGGCGATGTCACCTACTGCTGCATCAGCCGGCAGGTGCTGGGCAATCTGGGCGAGCGCAGCTTCGAGTCGATCTGGTTCGATCCGTCACGGCGCGCCATGAACGCCGCCGCGGTGAAGATGCACAAAACACAGCAGTCCCTCCCCAAAAGCCGCTGCCGCGGCTGCGAGCAGACTCTTGCTAACCTGCGGATATACCGGTATGCGTGGCCGCGTTGGGGGCGAAAACTCCATCCATTGACAGGGGACTCAAGGCGCGTATGATTGAAGTCAGCGTACAATCAAATTGCTGAAAAGAAGTTCCTTCTAAATTCGGGGTAGGGGAAAATGGAGCACGCTTCATCGCGTCACATCACTGCATACCTGAAGGGCATCGCCATAACGGGTGTTGTCATCGGTCACACCCTTGCCTACTACGTACCAGGCGCATGGAGAATAACACAGGGTTATGAAAACGGCATGGTGGCAATTTTCTTTGTTCTCAGCGGCTATGGCATTTTCCATTCGCTCCAAAGGCGGGCATCAATAAACGGAGATCTTCGGCGAGGCCTCCCCGGCTTTTATGCCAGCCGCGCCTGGAGGATTTACCCTCTTTTCTGGTTTACTCTGATTGTCAGCCCTTTCTTTTTGCACCAATTTTCAGACTGGCATGTTTTTAGCTTTGGCCTGATTGCGAAATATTTTGGTTTCACTACTTTTCTGTGGTCTTATCCCCGCTATGATGATTTTACCTGGTTTATTCATGCATTATTGCCATGTTACCTGCTTTCTCCCGTAATGTTCCTTTTATTGCGGAGAATCGGTTTAAAAAAATACCTGGCGTTGAATCTTGTCTTGATTGCCTGCTTTGCCGCATTGTCATTCTTTATTCTGCACTTCGTCCCCGCCATACCTGATCAGGCATTCGTTTATCGCAGTTTTATTCTCGGAAATTTTTTCTTTTTTTCCTTAGGCATGGCCATCCCTCAGTCATTGCCATACTTTAGGAACCTCACTCAACGATTCGCAACTCGTTATTTGCTGGTAGCTTTCTCGATAATCGCCTTCGCCTTGACCCTCAGATATTCACGAATACCGAGCGTCGTTTTCCATAACTCGGAGGCTTTGCTGACGCCTTTCTTCATTATCGCAGCTTTTACCCTGTGTCTAGCCTTTACCATTGCCCGCCCGTTGCTTCCTTTGCGCCAGGTTTTCTGTTTTTTGGGAAACCACTCGTATCCAATCTACATGCTTCACCTTTCGTTGTGGGGCCTGCTTCTCTCTTGGGGAGTGATCTATCGGCAAACTAGGCTAGTGAATGGACCGTCTGGAAATGTGCCTCTGACTCTAATGCTTCTTGTTCCCTTCCTACTGCTCTGTTTCGGGATTGACCGCCTGCAATACCAGGCGGGCAATTACATTAACAAATGGAGAAAGCATCGAGCGAAACCGGTGGAATCTGTGCCGGAAACCAGTTAAAGAAGCAGAGCTTTAAACCTATTCCTGATTAAAATAATGGAACCCAGTCAACAAAGTATTGACCAGCCGAGGCATACGCAAAGCAAATTTCATAATTTGATCATGCGTCTCCCTTGGACAGGCTTGTTTATTTTTGTTGGTTTTTTTGTCCTCTCCCTCGCTTCTTACTGGTCAATCATGAACAATGGGCCGGTAGCAGACGATTGGGGGCTGATGTACAAGGTCGCTTATATACCCAACAGCGAGCTTTGGAGACTTTTCCTGGCGCAATCGCCTCTCTTCGTCAGGCCGATTCCTTTCTTCTCCGTCTGGCTTTTCTACCATCCATTTGGCCTGAACTTTATACCGGCTCATTTTTTAAACGTTGGCCTGCATGCCGCCAACGCCTTTTTATTGATCTGGCTGTTTGGAAAGCTGGGAGTGCGATATCGAACCGGGTTAGTTGCATCCCTTTTGTTTCTGGTGACGCCAATGGGCGCCCAAGCTGTCAGCTGGATAACAGGCCGGTTCGATGAGTGGGTGCTTTTCTTCATGCTCATTGCGCTCGGCTTTTACGCCTCCTATTTGGGACGCGGCGGGCTCTGGCGCTATGCGGTGGCGATGCTGGCGACAATCGCTGCATGGCTCAGCAAAGAACCATCAATGACGATGATCGGCCTGATTCCGGCCCTTGAAATAATCTTCTTCTTAATACCTCCGGCTGCTTCACAGATTAAGCCCTGGCGAGAGCGCTTGCGTGATGTTCTTGGACCGGCCACGATTCGCATGGTCATCTTGTACGTATTGTTTGCCGCTTACATCGCAATGCGCTACGCGATTATGGGAAGACTTGGCGGCGCATCGTATGTTCCTTTGATTGGCAAGCCGAGCCTTGTTGCAATGTGGCAATCGATCAAGACGTTTCTTGCGCCGCTGGATGATCTGGAGTCATCGAGAGAAACGACGAGGCTGCTGGCCGGCTACGTTGGCGCGCTCTACACCCTTTCGCTCGGTCTCGTCATCCTGCGCTGGAAAAGAGCACCTCTGACGGCGCGGCGAGGCTGGCTTTTTACGGCCGCATTGTTCATCTTCTCACTGGTGCCAATCTATGCTTACATTTTCATGGCCGGGTTCGCCGGCGGCCTTGGGTACAGCCGCATGTTTTACATCTCTTATGCAGCTTTTATTTCGTTAATGGTAATCGGGCTTTTGGAATTCGGCTGGCGCTCTTATCTCTGGCAAACAGGGGTGCTCGCGGCGCTGCTCGTGCTCGTGCCGATATTTATGACCGGCCTGTACCGCAATAACCGAGTGTGGGAGAACCAGGCAACCGTCAGTTACACAATCGCTTCACAAATGCGAGTCGAACTTCCTGACCCGCCCTCCGGGGCAAGGCTCTATTTCAGAAACGTGCCTCGGCTTGAAGGCGGCCACATCTTTGCCTCGGCCTTGCCCGAGACCGTGCATTTAATCTATGGGAGGCGCGATCTCAAGGCTTTCTACGTCGATCCTGATCCCGCCTTGGGGCGTTTTTTTAGGAATAGCGCTGCCAGTGAAAATAAGGGTTACTTGTTTGCATTTGACTGGAGCAGGATGCAGCTTTTGCTTTTGCGAGGTCCACAGGAATAAAACAAATTAAGAGATTATGATCAAGCGGGACAAAATTGCTCTTATACTTGGTCCCCTCCTGTTGGTCTTACTTGGCGCTGCCCTGCGTCTTTACGGTATAGGCCGGGATAGCCTGTGGTATGACGAACTCTATACTATCTGGAGCAGCCATCTGCCACTCGCCTCTTTGGTGAGAGAGGAAGCTGCCTCAAGGCATATGCCTGATTATTACCTGCTGTTACACTTTTGGTTATATCTGAGCACGGGCAGAATCTGGATAGTTCTGATATCTTTTTTTTCCGGCTGTGGCTCTATTCTTCTCGTTTTCCTTATTGCCAGGCGACTGTTTAACAAAAAAGTCGCTTTCTGGGCTTTGGCTATGGCTGCCTTCTCTCCAATAATGATCTGGTATTCCCAAGACGTTACTTACTATTCATGGGTCATTTTCACCACGCTTTTATCTTTTTATTTCCTCATCCGCGCCCACAATTATGGCGGCTGGCAAAATTGGTTTCTTTATTTTTTGGCAACGACCCTAGCAATTTTTTCTTATACATTTTCGACTGTGCTTGTAGTTGCCAATTTTGTATTTATCTGGCTGATAAAAGACAGAAAGCGTTCGCAATTATCTTTCTACCTTACACATGCACTGTTACTGGCTGAGCTAGGATTCGTGCTGGCCTTGAACTTCATTTTTTCCCCCGCCGCCGGTCTTTTTAGGCGTGCATCCATTTCTATGTTTAAAGATAAATTGACAAGTGGCATATTTTCGATCCGCCTCACTATGCTTGGCGGGCCGATTGGCAGTTTTGGTGGACACAAAGAGCTGATGATTGATCTGGCAGTGATCGCCATCCTCATGATAGTGGCTGCCGGAGGTTGGCGGTTTTGGACCGGAGAACCGGCCAAGGCATTGACGGTCTATACGGCCATCCTGATACTGGGCCCGATTCTTCTCTATTCTTTATTGGCCGATACGACTGATCCGAATCGTTTCTATGTTTGGGCTGTTCCCTTTTTCCTGATATTAGGCTCTGCCTTCATTGTCCAAGCTCTCAAGCCAGCGTCGCTGTTTTTGGTTCTAGCCATTATCTGGTTTGCAATCTTCGCTTTGCCGGTTTTGGAGAGACATGATTTTTCTAATACAAACTGGGACGCCGCAGTTCAGGTTGTTTCAGAGAACTACCGTAAGGGCGACGCTATTCTGGGGTTTCCCATCAATGGTTTTAGCGTTGCCGCTTATTATTACCAGTCTGATTTGCCAATCCAGGGTGGCATCATAATCGACGATAAAACCGTCAGGCTTTATCCCGCAGGCAGGCAATGGTCAGGATACGGCAGTTCCCAGACAGAATCCGTTTTATCGGGTGCCCAGCTTGCCAGTGGTATCAATTTACTGGCCGGCAAAACGAAAAGAATGTGGGTGTTATCAGGCGACGGAAAGATGTTTCCAAAACCATTATCAATAAACAGGAATATACCAATTTACTGGGAAAAGATAAACCATTGGCATGTCGGCGGTTTTTTTCTGGACCTTTACCAACGAAATAGATAAGTCATGAAATTTGAAGCCGAAGAGAACCGTTTCAACGCCATTATGGCATCGATCGGTGCTTCTGAACGACAGCGGCTCTTATTATTAACGGCGGTCTTTGTATTTATTCAGCTTTTGATCTGGCTTTTTATCTTCCCGACGCTCGAGCATTTACACTCCACACGGACCGATGAGCTTGTCTATTTCCGTTACGCCGCTCTCATTCGGCATGGAGAAATGCCCTATCGTGATTTTTCCTTGGAATATCCGCCGCTCGCCGTAGTATTGTTCTTGACGCCATTTCTTTTTTCGCATGCAAACGCGGGCAGCTATATCACTTTTTTTCATATAGAAAATCTGTTCATCAGCTGCGGCATTATTATTCTGTTATCGCTGCTGGCCTGGAGGCAGTGGCATTCACTGCCGACGGTTGCACGCGTCCTTGCAATTTATTCTTTTTTCCTCTGTGCCCTTGGATCTATCGTTGAGACACGATTTGATCTGGCTGTTGCTTTTCTTATCCTGGCCAGTCTGGTCTCATTCTTGACAGAACGTTATCTCCTTGCCTGGGTCCTGGTCGGGGCTGGCATAATGATCAAGCTGGTTCCCATCATTCTGATCCCCTTGTATCTGATTACTCATTACCGACAGGGACAACTGGTTAAATTAAGGCAGGGATTACTCGCATTTGCGGCAGCTATTTTGATAACAACTCTTCCTTTTCTTGTTGCCTCGCCAGGCGGTTTCGTTTCATTTCTTTCTTACCACGGTAAACGTCCCATTGAGATCGAGAGCACCTGGGCGGCTGCAGTCATGCTTTGGGCAAAAGTGGACCACAATTATTTGATAACAACCGTCAACTCGTTTGCATCGCGCAATATCGTTGCTCAGGGCACAAATCTACTCGCGCTGCTATCATTTCCGGTAACGGCCTCGTTTCTTTTACTTCTTTATTTTCATTTTTTTCGGCTTCAGAGCCGCAGTTTCGAAAAGCAGAATTACAAGGACGTGATCGTTCGATTCAGCCTGGCGGCTATCGCGATCTTTATTTTATTCGGCAAGGTATTTTCACCGCAATTTCTCATATGGATGATGCCGCTGGCAGCATTGGTTCAACCAAGCCGCCGCATTATCCTCATTTTTTTTGCCATGATCCTCTTGTTAACGCAGTTTGAATTTCCATTCCATTTCGGAGCCCTTGTCAATCAGTCGACTTCGTTAATTTTAATCCTTGGTATAAGATCATTATTGATCGCGATCCTGACTATTTATTTAACGAGACGGACGCTGTTCTCTCGACAAAGTTTTTAAGGTTGCTTGCGGCAATCGGTCCACGGGCAGCCTGTCCAGCCCGGTGCTGGCAGCTGTCTGTACAGGGCAGGGTCATGCATCCGCTCCAGGCCCTTTCACCAGGTAGTTCCCGATTGCAAGGTATTCCAGTTTGCCAAGCCTAAAGGCACGGATCGCATCTGCCGGCGTGCAGACGATCGGCTCCTCATGCATATTGAAGCTGGTGTTGATGATGCTTGGTATGCCAGTGATTTTATGGTATTCACTGATAATCTCGTAGAAGCCAGGGTTGATATCCTTGCGGACGAGCTGCGGCCGGGCTGTGCCGTCGACGTGGACGGCTGCCGGCGACTCCCGCTTCATGAATTCGGTGCAGTCGAAGGTGATGGTCATAAAGGTTGCCGCATGTTCTGCTCCTTCAACACCGCGGTAACAACGGCTGGCTTCCTCGTACAGGGTCGCGGGAGCGAAAGGCATGAACTCGGTCCGGCCCAGCCGCTTGTTAAGCCAGCCGTTCACGCTCGGATCCTTGGCGTGATAGAGGACCGACCGGTTGCCTAGCGCCCTGGGGCCATACTCCATCGCGCCGTCGAAGCGGGCGACGACCTTGCCGCTGGCGAGCAGCTCTGCGATGCGCTTCTCGATGCCGTCGACGCGCTCGCAGTTGATACCTCCGCGCTCGAGCTCCGTCTCGATCTCCTCGTCGCCGAAAGAGGGTCCGAAGTAAACGTTCTCGAGGCGGTAAGGTTTGAACTCTCCATTGGCCGCGGACGCGGCGCATTCGAGCGCGGCGCCGGCTCCGGTGCCGCCGTCGCCCATGTTAGGGTGGATGAAGATATTTCTGACGCCGGGGATCTCGAACACGCGCTGGTTGAGTTTCACGTTCGCGGTCACGCCGCCGGCTAGCACGACATTCTCCATTTGATATCTTTGCAGATATGAAGAAACAAGATCCACAACCACCCTTTCGAGCACCGCCTGGTATGCCGCTGCGATGTCTTCGCGCTGGTAAGTTTTCGCCAACCGCCGGCAATATTGCACGTCCAGGCCTGAAATATAGGTAAATCCTCCGGGCGTACATCTGAAGCGATTGTAAACTTCGTCGAAGAGCACCGCGGGATCGCCAAAAGCAGCCAGGCCGACGATCTTGCCCTCGTGCCTGGTCGGCTTGAAGCCCAGCGCCTCAGTGACCTGCGAGTAGAAATTCCCCAGCGAATGCGGAAACTTGATGTCGTGGACCCTCTCAATCCCCTCGGGCGACCCCAGGCTGATGCTGCCGGCCAGGTCGCTGCCGTATGCGTCCAGGGTGACGATCAGCGCTCTCTCGAGTCCCGATGTGTAAAAGGCCGAGGCGGCGTGCGCCAGGTGATGCTCGACGCGCCGGAGCTTCCCTGCCAGGCCCAGCCGACCGAGCTCGGTGGTGAGCTCGCGGTGGTAGCGCCGGTGGTCGGCGACAGAAGTCATGACAAACCGGCCCGAATACGCAAGATGGAAGAACTTGGAACGGGCGCTGCCAGGCTTAAACAGATTGGAAAGATTATTGATCAGAAGTCCGCGCGAGATCATGAATGCTTCGCGCCGCCAGGGAAAGAAAGGATAGGCGACCGCGTCGATATCGCGGGGCGACAGGCCGGAAGCAGCAAGTATGAAACCGATGCTCTCGTGCGGGAAACCGGCATGCTGCTTGACCCGTGAAAACCGCTCTTCGCCGGCGCTGTAAGTTATCCTCCCATCCTGGACGAGCGCCGCTGTGGCGTCCGCGTCGAGCGAGGATATGCCCAAGATGTTCAAAGTCTGCCCCTTCCCGGCTACCGGCGCGGCCGACGAACGATCCGCCTGAGCGTAACATCCGACCTCGAGAGGTCGATCTGCCGCTCGAGGCTTCGCCGTCCCCGGCCCCCGATCGGTGTGAATCTTCCCAGCCGCATGAGGCTGTCCTCAGACAGTGGCAGATAATTCTTCCTGGGCTCGGTGGTGACGCCAAGCCTAAGCCCCGCCGCGCGCGCCGCGCTGATGACCGCGTCAGAATAATCGCCGTTCGGCCAGGCGATCGCGATGGGCCTCTCGCCGGTCATATCAGCAAGCGCCTGCTGTGACTCGATGATCTGCGCAGCCGCTGCCTCGGCGCCGTAGTTTGTAAGGATGGCATGATCCAGTGTGTGGTTGCCCAGATTGACCGCCTTCTCGCGCGCGAAATCCCTGAGCTCCGCGACAGTCATCGGCCTGTCAAGGTCACCTACTGGCAGGAAGGCCCGCTCCCCCAAGCGGGCAGTCAGCAGCGCCTCGATACTTTCATTCGTCTGCGATTTGAGCTGCTCGGCCTCGCGATGGATCTCTGTCTCGCTTCTGCCGATGCCAGCTGACTCGCGCCAGAGTACATCCCACCAGAAGCAGCGGTTGTTCTGCACGAAGTTCGTCGAGATGAAAAAGGTCGCCGGTGCACCGAATTCGCCCAGAACCGGCAGCGCCCGCATGCTGCTGTAATAACCGTCATCGAAAGTGAGTAGCACGTATTTCCCATCAATATCAAGACCATGCAGTACATCAACCGGAGATACGATGCGGTAGCCCCTGCCAAGGCAGTAATCGATGATGTGGCGAAAATCCTCCACCGTTAGCCGCTGCTGCGGATCCGCTTCTCCCCGCAGAATCTCCTGCCGGCTGGTAAAAAGTCCATGGAAAAGAAAGCAGATTAGAGAATGGTGCTCAGGGAAGAGCTTGAGCAAAGCGCTGGCGAAAGACCGGTCGAGCGACTTGATGAGGTTGACTGCGCCGGAGCCTATCACTGTTCTCCTGGCGAATGCTTCCTTATGTCCGGCCCGGTTTCTGCCATGAAAACCGGCCGCCATAGCGCAAGATCGTGTCACTGTCACCGGCCGCGAAGATGGTCCATCACTCCCTCAAGCCCCAGATATCCCAAATATTGTTAGGGTACCCCTCCAGACAACATTTGTCAATAATCATAGTTTTGTTAGAGTAGAATTGAACATCATGCAAACCCTGTCCGCGTTGTCATATTGCACGGCAAAGCCTATTATTTAGAAAAGAAAAAGACACGGTGTCTGCCTCCCAGCCGGCCGGGTCCGCATGCTTGAATAAAGTCGTACATCGCCGTTAATATGAGATTGTTGCCCTTGGCAACCTAGGTAGCTTTGCGTCGGTGACACCAGCACCTTCTGGCGGGGTCGCCGCGCAACGGGCGGAGAGGGGTCGAAGGGGGAATAGCCGGAAATGGATTCAGAAAATGCATCGCTGACTTTCGATTTCACCGGGGCCATGGCGGGAATTGTCGCCTCGATGAGGCCCAAACAATGGATCAAAAACCTGATCGTCTTCGCCGGGCTCATCTTCTCCCGCCATACTTTTGACTGGCCGCTGCAGCTTGAAGTCTGGGTGGCGTTCTTGTGCTTTTGTTCCGTGTCAAGCGCCGGCTACATCATCAACGACGTCATCGATCGCGATTCCGATCAGTCACACCCGGTCAAATGTACACGCCCCATCGCCAGCGGCCGGCTGGGAACCACGGCGGCGGGAGTGACCAGTATTGTACTAGTGCTGGCGGCGATGCTGCTAGCGCTGGCGGCGGAGCCGCTGCTGAGTCTGTTCCTGTTGGGGTACTTGGCCTTGCAACTGTTCTACTCGCTGGCGCTGAAGCATCAGGTGATCATCGACGTTCTGGCCGTCTCCGGAGGATTTGTCATTCGAGCGATGGCGGGTGCAGCCGTCATCAGTGTGGTCATCTCTCCCTGGCTGATCGTCTGCACGATGCTGCTGGCTCTATTTCTGGGCCTGGCCAAGCGACACGCGGAGCTTATCCTCCTGGAAGAGGGAGCCGCCAACCACCGGCGCAATCTGGAGCTCTACAACAAGGAGATGGTGCAGCAGATGATGGTCGTTACCGCCTCGGCGACGCTGGTCTCCTACTCCCTTTACAGCTTCACCGCCTCTTCCAAATGGATGATGCTGACCATACCCTTCGTACTTTACGGGATCTTCCGTTACATGTTCCTGGCTGAGCGTAACCTGAAGAGCGGCGCGCCGGAGCAGGCGCTGCTGACGGATATGCCGCTGCTGATCAACGTGGCGCTGTGGGTGATCACCGCGGAGGCGGTCCTACACTTTATGTAGGGTCGTGGGTTGCCAGGCGGGTTGTCCGGACTGCGAGTCCGCCAGATCCGAGTAGAGTCTTTCCATTCTATCCACCATCTTCTCCGCTGTGAACTCCTGCCGCCACAGCAGCCTGGCCGCGGCTCCCATTCCGACCCGGATTGCTTCATTCTCCAGCAGCCGCTCCATGGCCAGCGCCAGCGCCACCGCGTCACGGGGCGGCACCAGCAGGCCGGTTTCTCCTTCACGAACGACCTCGGAAACGCCCCCCACGTCGGTGGCCACCATCGCCCTGCCGCACATGGCCGCCTCCAGAAGCGTCAGGGGCAGCCCCTCTGATAGCGAAGGCAGCACGAACAGGTCGGCGGCGGCGATGATCGCCACAGCGTCATCACGCTGGCCGGCGATGGACAAGCCTCCTGTTAGTGGCGGTTTTTTGGCCCGGCGGTTGAGCTCGGCTTCCATGGGACCTTCACCTACCATCACAAAGCGGGTATTGGGCAGGCGTCTAATAACCGCCTCGGCGGCATCAACGAAGAAGCCCACCCCCTTGTGGAAAGCAAGCCGGCCTACGAAAGCCACCAGCTTGGTTCCCGGCCGGCAGCCAAACTGGCGGCGAAGCTCACGGCGCCGCGCCTCACCGACCTGCCGCTCCTCGATGCCGTTGTGGATCACCATCACCTTGCGGGGGGGAACGCCCGCCCTTTCTATCAGGCCGCGGCTGGTGGCCTCGGAAACAGCGACGAACCGGTCCGCGAGGCGGCCGGTCATCCAGTCTACCCCCCTGTACTCGAATTGCCGCAGCCAGCCCCTGGAGCGGCTGAACTCCTCTTCATGTCCCAGGGCAAACTGGGTGAACGAACCATGGGCGGTCGCCACCAGAGGGACTCCTCTTTTCTCCCGCAGCGACAGCTCTATGAAGAAACCCGCCCTCGGCCCGTGCACGTGGATCAGTTCCGGTCTTATAGCCTCCATCGCAGTGTGCACGAACCGCGCCGCGTGGATGAAGACCCGCGGGTGGTGGCGCACTCTCTGGCCCAGCCCAGGAACGACGGTGACCTCGAGTCCGGCCTGCCGGTACCGACCAACCATGGGACCGGAGCCCATGCTGAGAATCTCCACCTGATGGCCGCGGGCGGCAAGGTTCCGGGAGAGGGTCAGGACGTGGAGCGGCGCTCCTCCCATATCCGCGTTGGCTGGTACCTGAAGGATCCTCATCGCTTGCTACCGGCGCGGCTGCCTGACCAGCTGGAGCAGGCCGTCCGACTGGCTGTAATAGAAAATGTAACCGTCCGCGTCACCCGGGATGGCGCCCGGCGCGGTAATGACGGCATTCGCCGGCCGGGTGACGGTGAGATCATCGCGGCCATAGGTCAAGTGGACCGCCGCTGGCAACCCTGTGATGAAGATATAGCTGCCGTTCTTCCAGTCAGGCACGTTGACAAAGGTCATCTTCGCTCCCCAGGGAGGATCCGGAACCAGCGCCGCGGTCTGCTTCAGCAGGCTGTAATTAACCGCCGCCCCCCGCTGCCAGGTCCGGTTATTCAGATACAGACCGCTGGCATAAACCGGTATTAATATCAGCAGAGCCGCCGACGCCCCAATTCTCCAGCTTCTCTCCCGCCAACCGAACTCCAGCAGCGCCACAGACATGATGGCAATAAAGAAAACAGTGGGCGCGTACAGCTCGCGGCTGTCCATCAAGCCCTGGCTGACGCCAAAAATGAACAAGGGCGTATAAACCGGCGCCACTGTCAAAACAAAAAGGGCGCCCAGCAGCAGCAGCAGCCGCTTGGCCATGACCGAAGACCTGCTCCAGCGGAAAATCACCAGGAAGGCGCCCACCAGGAGCAGGGCCAGAGTATAGGCGGCCAAAGCCAGGATCGCCAGCCGGGGCGCCTCGAATCTGTTCAGCGGTGAGATCAGCGCCTTGAATGATGCCAGCACGCTGCCAGGAACCGGCCTGCCAAATAAAGGCACATTCGGGTAGCCACCCAGCTTGCCCAGGATGGCAAACCGAAGGATGACATTGGCGATGACGATTAGAAACAAGATGCTCACTCGTAGAAAAAAGCCCCGCTCCGACAACAGAAACTTTGCCTGCCTGGCCATCCTCCACCGAAGCTCACCTAGCATCGAGGCGCCATCCCCGCCAGCGCTTGACAAGTTCAGGCCGCCGTACATGAACTCCATCATGGGCAAAATAATTACCAGAACCAGCGCAGTCTCCTTGCTGAGCATAGCCGCCGCGGCCGCTGCCATGGCTCCCAGGAAAGCGCCACGGCTATGCTTCAAAAGGCTGACTCCGTACAGGCCCACCGCCAATAGGATAAGAAAAGTGGCCAACACGTCAAAGCGGCCCGAAGACCATGTGACCGCTTCCGGCGCCATTGGCGTCAGCACGAACAGCAAGGCCGCTGCCACCGCTGTCAGCTTGCCCGCACCCAGCCGCAACAGGATCCAGGAGAGGACGGAAGCCGCTCCCGCGTGTAGGACCACGTTGATCAGGTGTGAGGGCCAGGGGTTCAGGAAAAACAGGCGGCTC
The DNA here is from genome assembly GCA_021790115.1 of Actinomycetes bacterium. GTDB lineage: Bacteria > Actinomycetota > Thermoleophilia > BMS3ABIN01 > BMS3ABIN01 > JACWAD01. The sequence continues at coordinate 16,435 of JAJYIM010000036.1, forward strand.
TGGACCCAGAAAGTGAGTGCTGTCAGCGGCCGAACAGAGAAATGGGGCTGCACCGTAAACAGCTTCCAGAGGTGGGCGGCTGGAATCGCCTTGCCCAAGTGCATCCAGAAGTAGTCATCGGCGATGAGGGTGTTATTGAGGACCGGCCAGTAGATCAAAAGTGACAGGGCCAGCAGAATCCCGAAAAAGAAAAGGCCGGGCCAGACGGCCGGAAGACCCCGGGCAGCCTCCGGAGCTCCGCCCGGCTCCCTTGAATCGAGAGCGCGATTCCCCCTAACCATCTTTCACCTCCGGAAGTGTGCAGACGTCATCCCCGCCGGTTATTCAGCCACAGGGATCGGCATTTGTCGCCCCGGTGCAGGTCAACAGCGTCGACGTAGCCGTGGCTGCCCTGCCGGAAGGCGCGGCCGCAGGCCCCGCACTCGAGGCAGGCACCGGCCACGGCCAGCGGCTTATGGCAAACCGGACAAGCCAGTGCATTTGCCGCAAATGCCATGGCGCATCACTTGCCTGCGAGCCTGCGGCACAGATTCTCATACTCGTCGGTAACCGCATCCCAGCTGTAATGCTCCGCGGCCCGGCGGCGGGCTTTTTCGCGGTAGCCGGCAACCATATCGGAATCCTCCAGGAGCATTTGCAGCTTGGCCCGCAAATCGGCAGCGCCGCGGGCCCGGGAGAAACTGACCCCAACTTCGCCGATGACCTCAAGATTGGGGGGGTGGTCGCTGACAACCACGCAGTTGCCGGCTGCCATCGACTCGACTATTACGGGGTGAGTTCCACCCGCAATTGAAGGGGCGACTGCCACATAGGCATTCTGGCTCAGCTGCCGGTAGCCTTCTCCAAAAAGATATCCCGTAAAAACGACATTATGGGCCGCCTCAAATTTCAATTTCTTAACATATTCATCTGCGTAGGGCGCGTCACCAACAATCACAAGCTTCTTGCCGGTCTCCAGGCCGCGATATGCCTCAATCAACACATGCGCCCAGTTCTCCGGCACCAGACGGCCGACAAAAAGTACATAATCTCTCTGTTTGAGACCGAATTTATCCAGCCACTCAGTGCCTGGCGCCGGCTCCATCACTGCCCCATAAGGAATATAAACGCTCTCCGCTTTAAAATGCTCCTTGTAGTATTGCTGAATAAAGCGCGAATCGGCAATGGTCTCGCTGGCGGCATGCGGGGCCAGCCATTCGGCAAATCTCAAGTATACCTTGGCGGCGCGATTCCACTTGGCGCGTTTTGAATCCATTCCGTCAACGTTGATCGCGGTCGGTATCCTTATCAAACGGGGCAGAAAGCAGAAAGGACTGTTGCCGGCGACGAAGTAAAGAACTACATCGCACCTTCCCTTGGTCACTAAATGAAAAGTACAAAGGCCGGTATGGACAAAGGTGTCAAGATGTTTGCTAGCAACGGTTGGTATCTTTATCAACCTGACGCCTTTGTACTCGGAACCCTCAAAATCAATCATGTGAGGCCTGCAATAGACTGTTACCTCGTGGCCGCGCTCAACCAGCCGCGTGCTCAATTGCTCCACGCAAGTCTCAAAGCCACCATGGCTGCCGGGAATACCCCGGGTTCCCAACATTGCTATTTTCATAGATTAATCACCTTGCAATCCCCTCTTTAAAATGATGCGCTCTTCCATCATTATAAAAAATCAGGCCAAAGGCAGCTCCTGAGTTCCTGGCTCTGACTTTTCCACCAGCGCCCGCAACAAGCCCGCAGTCAACCAGAAAACCACCATATTGGGCCATTCCATTAAATCATTTGCGCTAAATCCGGCTATCATCACCGCCGCCATGCTAACTGCCAGAGGCCATCCCCAGTGGACAGCGTAACCATTATGACTGAGTGCTTTCCAACCCTGCCTGCCAATTAATACCAATGTAACAGAGATTAATGTCGCTCCAACCAATCCTTCCTCTACAAGGGCCGTAAGATACATATTATCAATTGAGCGAGGCCTGTTATTGTACTCCGGAGCAGGATTGACAAGAAATACTGCTGTATTTCCCTGATATAGGCCTGATCCGACCCAGGGACTGGCCATAAATGTGCTCGGTACGCGAGACCACATATACTCGCGCGGCTTTATGCTCTCACTGGTGCGCGCCTTGGAGATTGTTCCTGACTCGACGTTGTTGAAAAAAGAAAAAGAAAAAACTCCCAGGCAAGCAATAATAATTGCGAGAAGCACGAGCAATGACCTGGTATTAGCCGGCCGGCGCCACGCCAGCCACGCCAATCCCGCAACAGAGAGCATCGACGCTGTTATCCACGGTCCCTTCCCATAAGTCACCAACAATGCCAGTACCACAAGCAAAATGGCGCCGCCCCATAAAACCTTTCTGATTTTGCC
>JAJYIM010000061.1 GCA_021790115.1 Actinomycetes bacterium
TCCATAACCAACGGGCGAGGTCCGACAAGGCTCATGTCGCCTCGCAAAACATTAATTAACTGAGGCAGCTCATCAATACTCCACCGCCTGATGACGCGGCCGACCCGGGTTATGCGCGGGTCATCCCGGATCTTGAAAATGGGTCCGGTCATCTCATTCCTGTCAACAAGGTCTTCTTTTTTACTGTCAGCACCAATGTACATGGACCTGAACTTGATCATCATGAATCTTTTGTGGTTCTTGCCCATCCTTTCATGGGTATAAAAAACGGGGCCCGGTGAATCGATCTTGATCAGGGCACCCACGAGTAAAAACAGAGGGGAAAGAACAATCAACGCCAGCGAAGCGCCAATCAGGTCAATGAGCCTTTTACAAGTCCTGGCAAAGAAGCCATGATGGGTATAGCGAGGCAAGCTGAGAATGGAAAGGCCTTCGATATCCTCCATCTCCACGCGATGTGAGAGCGCTTCAAAGAAACGGGGAACTATGCTGACATCTACCTTCATCTCCTGGCACTGATGTATAATTCCCAGAATCAGCGGATGCGGCGTGCGGGAGAAGGCAATAATAATCCTGCTGATGCCATGACGATCGACAATCGCCCGCAGCTCCGAGGGCCTTCCCAGCAGCTTAACTTGATTATTCGCCCGATCATTAACATCAAGTTCTTTTGTGTCCAGAAAACCCACCACACGCAGTCCATACTCCTTGTGCCGGCCAAGCCTGCCGACCAGGCTCTTGCCAATATCGCCGGCGCCCACCACAAGAGTGCTGGTGCGAAACGGATTATAAAAGGAAAGGCCGATGCGGGCCGCCGCCCGCGATACCGGCAGCACGATAATTAACAGTAGCCATGTCAGCGAGGCAAATGCCCAGGCGGAGCCTGCCGGCCCTCCCCCCTGCCCTGCAACGACCAGGAATGAAAACATCAACCAGGCGCCCAGAGACACAATCCCAATCGTTTGCGGCAGCTCATCGAACGTGGATACAGTCAGGCGCCGTGCCTGCCGCTTGTAAACCCCGTAATAGTAAAATAACAGCAGCCAGAGGGGAATCGCAGCCAGACCGGTCCACAGCATGTCTGTGCTGGCGCTGTTGACGTTGTTGCCCAGGAAGCTCAGATCGCCATTATTTGCCAGTGATGCTGTGACAAAAAAAGCAACCAAGACAACGACCAATAAAGAAAATGTGTCAACAAGCGGGATAAAAATAGCGCGCACCGCGCGCAGTAGATGGATTTCCCGCCGCGGTAGCTCTTCCCCTTCATCGTAAGGAAGAAATTGCCAGACGCCGGATAATTCCTGGGGCCGAGCTGCCGTTGTATGTTCTAGCGACGAGTCCACTGATCTCGATTCCCGACGGGATTTTTGCGGATGAACATACTTTCGGAAGCCGGCCGGGAAAACTCGACTCTGTTCATTATCAATCATGCCTCTTTTATACACCAAATTCCCGAAAATATCAATTAGATGATAGTTTTGGTCAACTTTGCAGGCAGGGCAAAGTCGTAATAGTGTGGGGGTGATATTTCTTGCTAAAGAGCTGCTGTGACAGCGCTATATCTGCCAAACCGCAGCCGCATTTTTGCGATTATCTTAATGTCTGGCGGCCGCTTCTAAATTTTCCTCTTCTTCCGGAGTCAGAAGCGGCTGACCTTGCAGGTAACGGTCGATAGAGCGGGCTGCAATTTTGCCGGCGCCCATGGCCAGGATAACCGTAGCGGCGCCCGTGACAATGTCGCCCCCGGCAAAGACGCCCTCCTTGCTCGTCGCCAGTGTGTGCTCGTCGGCGACAATATTGCCCCACTTGTTGAGCTCAAGATTTTTTGTGCTCTGGGTAAGAAGCGGGTTGGCTTTGGTGCCAATTGCCATGATGACGACATCTACAGGTATCCTTGTCTCCGATCCCTCCAAGGGAACGGGGCGGCGCCGGCCGCTGGCGTCAGGCTCGCCCAACTCCATTTTAATTACCTCAATCTCCTCGACCCAGCCCTGCTGATCGCCAACGATCTGAACCGGATTGGTGAGCAAATGGAAGTCAATCCCCTCTTCCTGGGCATGGTGAACCTCTTCCCGGCGCGCCGGCAGCTCGTCCATGGAGCGGCGGTAAATAAGATGCACCCCGGCTCCCAGCCTCAGCGCCGTGCGGGCAGCGTCCATGGCCACATTGCCGCCGCCAATGACGGCCACCCGCTTTCCAATCTTGATGGGCGTATCATAATCAGGAAAACGGTACGACTTCATCAGGTTTGCCCGGGTGAGAAATTCATTGGCTGAATAAACGCCATTCAAGTTCTCTCCGGGGATGTTCATGAAGACCGGCAGGCCGGCGCCGTTGGCGATAAAGACGGCGTCATGGCCATTTTCAAGCATCTGGTCAACGGTCATGGTGCGGCCGATGACATGGTCCAGCTTGATCTCGACCCCCAGGCTTTCCACATAATCACATTCCCGCTGCACGATCTCCTTGGGAAGTCGGAACTCGGGGATGCCGTAAACAAGCACCCCGCCTGGCTTGTGCAGGGCTTCATAAATAGTGACGCCGTAGCCCAGCTTGGCCAGCTCGCCGGCGCAGGTAAGCCCGGCGGGACCAGAGCCAACCACGCCTACTTTCTTGCCCTTGGCGGGCGCAATCTCGGGCTTGGCGGCCTGGCCCCGCCGGGCTTCCCAGTCGGCGGCGTAACGCTCCAGGCGGCCGATTGCCACCGGCTCGTGCTTGCGGCCCAGAATGCATAATTTTTCGCACTGGTCTTCCTGGGGACAGACGCGGCCGCAGACAGCCGGGAAACTCGTCTTCTGCTTCAAAGTGGCGATCGCCGCCGCCGGATCGTCATCCTCCAAAGCCTTGATAAACCGGGGAATGTCGATTTCAACCGGGCAGCCGGCCACGCACTTTGGCTTCTTGCATTGCAGGCAGCGGCTGGCTTCGATCAAAGCCTGGTCGCGGGTATATCCCAGGGCAACCTCGCCAAAGTTTCCCGCCCGCGCCTTGGCGTCCTGCTCGGGAATGGGCGTGCGCGGGATGGAGGTCTTCTTGGGTTTTTTCTTTTCGTTGTCCTTGTTTACGCCAGGCATTGAGCATCCCCCCGGCACTCCAGATAAAGATCGTTTGCTATTTTTTCCTGCTCCAGATATTGCCGCTGCCGCGACATCAGCTCATCGAAGTCAACCTGGTGGCCGTCGAATTCCGGCCCCTCTACACAGACAAATTTGGTCTCTCCGCCAACGCTGACGCGGCAGGCGCCGCACATGCCGGTGCCGTCCACCATGATCGAATTGAGGCTCACCAGAGTTCTCACCCCCAAGGGCTCCGTGGTCTTGCAGCAGAACTTCATCATGATGCCCGGGCCAATGGCATAAACAAGATCGACGCCGCCGGTCTCGCACAGCTCCTTCAGCGGCTCTGTCACCAGGCACTTGCGCCCGTAGCTGCCGTCGTCGGTTGTGACAATTACATCGTCGCTAACCTCTCTCATTTTGTCTTCCCAAAGCAAAAGGTGTTTGGTTCGCGCCGCCACAATGGAAACAATCCTGTTGCCGGCGGCTTTTAAATCGCGGGCAATCGGATAAATTGGCGCGACGCCGACGCCGCCGCCGGCCATGACAACGGTGCCAAATTTTTCGATCTCGCTCGGCAGGCCGAGGGGACCGATGAAATTCGCCAGGGAGTCGCCCGCACTCA
>JAJYIM010000062.1 GCA_021790115.1 Actinomycetes bacterium
CAATAAATACCTGTCATTCCGAGGGGACGAAGTTCCCGAGGAATCTGTGTTTAAAGCAGATCCCTCGTCGCCGAAGGCTCCTCGGGATGACAATTTCAGTAGCACCTGAGCTACTTGGATGAGCAGTTTATTTTTAGCATGCCTTTTTTTGACTTATACCGCATGTCATACTCTTCATTTTGTATTCGTAATTTGCGTTGGGTTTTAAAGTTATTTCGGTCGGGTAATCCATAAGTGTGCTTTGATAATGCCAGAAACGGGAGGTTCTCTTATGTCCTATCAATCAGTAATCAACGTTGCCAAAGACGCCTCAAACATGAGCGACCTGGAGAAGAAGCATGTGCCGGTTATTCATATTGCCGGAACACCAAAAGCGAATGAGCCGTTTGAAGTGACGGTCTGGCTGGGCGAGCAGTTGCCGCATCCGATGGAAGCGGGGCACCACATTGAGTTCATCGATTTATACCTTGATGAAACGTTTGTAGCCCGTTGTGATTTGAGCTGGGACCATACCTTTCCCAAGGCCTGCTTCACTATCGTGATGGACCAGCCGGGAACGCTGCGGGCGTTTGAAAGATGCAATCTCCACGGGGACTGGACTTACAATCTGGATGTTTCCTTCTAGAATGGGACTGCCGGAGCGCTTGTCAAATCTCCGGAAATAAGCAAATATACCGACTCGTGGAGAAAACGGCAAACCCTTGCTGGAACGTAAGTCCCAGCAAGGGTTTTTCACATTTTGGATGTTTCCTCCCGGCAGGGAGTTTCGACTTTTCTTATCAAGATTATAAAATAAGGCAAGGCATATAATTCCTTTGGAGGCAGTTTAATAATTGAGGCGTTGGCAATGACCGCAACAGTTTCGTGAACAAGGAAGTTGTAAAGGCGCCCGCCGCCGGCTGGCGCCTTTCCTACTTGGCCACCGCGGGCTTCATCGGGGCGGCCGGATTTATCATTGTTTTACTTACCGGCAGCTATTTTAACCGCGTCCTGCCGGCAGATTTCTTCTCTATCTTTGAGATTATCGTCCAGATATCCACCGCTGTAGTCAGCTTCGGCATCTTTATCACCGGTTGGTATGGTTACAAACAGCAGCCCAATGCGCGCATCCTGGCGCTGGCGGTCGTATTTTTTACAGTAGGGGTACTTGATCTTCTGCATGCCCTCACCATCAAGGGGATGCCGGCATTTCTCTCCGGGCAGTCAATGAACAAGGAAGCCACGTACTGGATTGCCGCCAGGCTGGTTTCTGGCGGCGGGCTGCTGCTGGCCGTCTTTATTCCTGAGGCCCGTCTGCCCAAAATTATTTACCCGCGGCTGCTGCTTGTGGCTGCGGCTGCAGTGGTCACCTTTCTTGTGATTATTGAAAGTTCCTTGCCGCAGGCGCTGCCTGCGATGTTCGTGACCGGCCAGGGAGCGACGCCTGTGAAGGTCGTGCTCGAGTATTTGGTCATCGGCCTTTTTGCGGCTACGATCGTCGCTCTTATGAGAAGGAGAGTGTTTGATCTCAGCGCCACGGTCTTTTTGCAGGCCGCGCTGCTCATCAGCATCTTCAGCGAGCTGGCTTTCACGCTGTACGCGGGCCCCCATGATAGCTATAACGTCATGGGTTACAGCTATAAAGTGGCAGCCTTTTATCTCATCCTGCAGGCGGTTTTTGTCTCGGCTTTGCAGCAGCCATACTATCAGCTGGATGGCGCCCGCAGGGACCTGGAAAAGGCCTTCGTCAGCATAGGCGAAGCGCTTGCCTCCAGCCTTGAGCTTGACAAAACGCTTAGTCTTATTACAGATCTAGCCGCAGAAATGCTGCATCAGCCGTATGCGCAAGCATTGCTTTACACAGATGATCCCGACAAACTTGTGACAGTCGCCGCCAAAGGGATCCTCGATCCGCCCATGAAGGTGCCGTTAAAAAACAACCCGGCCGCCAGGGTGATGGAAAGCCGCAAGCCGGTGCTCATAGAGGATATACCTGACTCTCAAGTGCGCTCGGAGCTGACCGGCAATTTTTTGCGCTGCGCCGTTGCCGCCCCAATTCTGAAGGAATCGACGGTTTTGGGGGTTTTGATTGTATTCTCCGAGGGCCCCGCCGGCTTCGGTGACCATGAAGCCCGCCTGCTGGCGTCATTCGCCCGCCAGGCGGCGGTTGCAATCGGCAACTCGCGCCTATTTGAAAGCGAACTGGAAGCGCGCAGCAGAATCCTCGATTACGCTACCCGACTCTCAATCCTGCACGAGATCGGCCTTTCGCTCATTCGCGAGACAGACCAGCTGAAACTTCTGGAGATGGTGCTGCGGGGCGCCGGTGAGCTGACTTTTGCCGGGGTTGGAATATTGATGCTTACCGAGGGCACACCGGCCAGGCCTGAGGTCGTTTCCATTTATCATCCATCGTGGTATGGGCAGCGCTGCGAGGTGGAGCAGGGCCCCGCCGCAATGCACGAGGCCGTTGCCGCTCTTATCAGCCGCGAGGGTGGCGGCGACGTCGTCAGGCTGACAGAGCTGGATTTGGTCAGGCCGTTGCCGTCGGGACACTTTCAGGTGCGCGGCCTGATCATTGCTACGATCCGCGACCTTCACGGCAAGGCCAGAGGTCACTTCATGCTCACTGACAGAAAGGGCGGCACTGATTTTACCGCTGAAGACGAAGAAGTAATCTCCTTGCTGGCGGCGCAGTGCTCGGTGGCGCTTGCCAGCGCCGAGAACTTTGAGCGGGAGCACTACGTGGCGGAAACGCTGCAAACTGCGCTGCTACCGGAAAAGCCAGTCCGCGATGATATCGAGGTTGGGCTGCTTTACCGCTCCGCCGCTCCCTACGCCAAGGTCGGAGGAGATTTTTACGATTTTATTGAGCTGGAAGAAGGCCGCATCGCAGTTGCGGTCGGCGACGTCTGCGGCAAAGGACTGGAAGCTGCCACGTATACGGCCATGATCAAATACATGCTGAGAGCCTACCTGGGCGAAGGCATGTTTCCGGGCGACTGCCTGACAAAACTCAACCGGGCCGTTTACGCCGAGGTTTCAGCAGAAAAGTTCATCACGATGAGCCTGGCCATTATTGATACGAAAAAAAGAATTGTCAATTACGCCTCCGCCGGCCATCCGCCGCCGTTCATCTGCCGCGACGGCCAGGCAAATCCAATGCACGCTCCCCAGGCAGTGCCGCTGGGCGTGCTTGAGGATCATACCTACCTGTCATCGCAGATGCCTCTCGCCGGCGCCTGCGCCATTTTTATGTACACAGACGGGCTCACCGAAGCCAGGCCCGATGGCGGCGAGCCGTTCGGGGAGGCCCGGGTTGCCCGGACGGTCGCCGGCCGCTGCTGCCTCGACGCCCAACAAGTAGCCGACGAGCTTCTTGCGGCGGCGGTTGCGTACTCAGAAGGCAGTCTTAGGGACGACATCGCGCTGCTGGTGGTCCGGTTCAAGGAAAACACAACGGAAATGTAGAGTTAACAACTGTAAGCCGGTTTGACAGTGATGTTTGCCTGGAAACAGGCTCGTGAATTGCTAAACTGTCCGCATAAGCTGTGCAAGACGCACCAAAGCAGAGGCAGCCTTTAACCTCCCCGGCTGCCC
>JAJYIM010000037.1 GCA_021790115.1 Actinomycetes bacterium
TCCGTTGACAAGGGGAAGCCATGTACTACGACAAAGATGCAAATCTCGACGTGATCAAGGACAAGACCGTTGCCATAATCGGCTACGGCAGCCAGGGGCATGCCCACGCGCTGAACCTGAAGGATTCAGGCTTAAGCGTCATCATCGGCCTGCGCCAGTCAAGCTCAAGCTGGCGAAAAGCCGAGGCCGCCGGGCTGACGGTAATGCCGGTTGACAAGGCGGCCGCGCAGGCCGACATCATTATGATTCTCACCCCGGATCACTCCCAGGCGGAAACCTACCGCGGCGAGATCGCCCCCGGCCTTAAGCGCGGCAACATGCTCATGTTCGCGCACGGCTTCAACATCCATTTTAACCAGATCGTGCCCCCTGCCGATATTGACGTCGTCATGGTGGCGCCCAAGGGGCCAGGCCACCTCGTGCGGCGCCAGTTCACGGAGGGACGGGGCGTGCCGGCCCTGATCGCCATCCACCAGGACGCCAGCGGCAGCGCCGAGCAGGCCGGCCTCGCCTATGCCAAAGGCATCGGCGCCACGCGCGCCGGCGTCATTGAGACGACTTTTGCCGAGGAGACGGAGACCGACCTCTTTGGCGAGCAGGTGGTGCTCTGCGGCGGCGCCAGCGAGCTGGTGCGCGCCGGCTTTGAGACGCTGGTGCAGGCCGGCTACCAGCCGGAGATCGCCTACTTCGAGTGCCTGCACGAGCTCAAGCTCATTGTTGACCTCATGTATGAAAAAGGCATAACGGGCATGCGCTACAGCATCTCCGACACGGCCGAATACGGCGATGTCACCCGGGGAAAGCGGATTATCAGCGAATCAACGCGCGCTGAGATGCGCAGGATCCTGAAAGAGATCCAGACCGGCGAGTTTGCCAGCGAATGGATCCTGGAGAACAAGGCGGGCCGCCCCAGATTCAACGCCATCCAGAAGCGGGAAGCCCATCACCAGATCGAAATTGTCGGCAAGCAGCTGCGCGGCATGATGAGCTGGATCGAAGGCAGCGACGATATTCTGGATGGGGAAGAAATACCGCTGAAATACCGGATAAGAAGAACATGATCAAGAAGTTCTTAATGACGCCCGGACCGACGCAGGTGCCGCCGCAGGTGCTGTCGGCGATGGCGCGGCCGATCATCCATCACCGCACGGCGGAATACTCGCAGCTGTTCGCGCGCGTCAATGACAACCTCAAGTATGTCTTTCAGACAAAAAACGAAGTGCTCTCTTTTGCCTCCTCCGGCACCGGGGCGATGGAGTCCGCCGTGGTCAACCTCTGCTCGCCCGGGGACGCAGTGCTGGTGGCGGCCGGCGGCAAGTTTGGCGAGCGCTGGCGGGACCTGGCCGCAGCTTACGGGCTTGCCTGCGAGTACATCGAGTATGAGTACGGGCAGGCCGTTGATCCAGGCGACATCGGCCGGTCGCTCGATGCGAAACCGGAAATCAAGGCGGTATTCGTTACCCATAGCGAGACCTCGACCGGCGTCGTTAATGATATGCAGGCGATCGGTGCCGCCGTTGCCGATAGCGGCGCCGTGCTTGCCTGCGACTCCATCAGCGGCATGGGCTCGGCGGAAATCAAGACCGACGCGTGGCATGTTGACGTGGTGGTGGCCGGTTCGCAGAAGGCCCTGATGATCCCGCCCGGGATGGCCTTTGTCAGCGTCAGCGAGAAGGCGTGGGTGCTGGCGGAGCAGTCAAAATCGCCCAAATTTTACTTCGATTGGCTCAAGGCGCGGAAGGGCCTTAGCCAGCCGCAGCCGACCACCGCGTTTACGCCGGCGGTGTCGCTGGTCGTGGGGCTGGATGCGGCGCTGGGGCTCATCCGTGAAGAGGGGCTGGAGAACCTGTTCGGGCGCCACATTATCTTGGGGCGCGCCTGCCGCGCTGCCATCAAGGCCCTGGGCCTGGAGCTGTTCTCGCCGGATGATGACCGCTCCAGCTCCGTTACCGCCGTGCAGGTTCCGGAGGGAATTGAAGACAGCAGGCTGCGCACGCTCACGCGCGACAAGTTCGGCGTGCAACTGGCGGGCGGTCAGGGACCGGTAAAGGGCAAGATCTTCCGCATCGGCCATTGCGGCTACTATAACTACACCGACATCCTCGTGGCGATTTCGGCGCTGGAGCTGGCGCTATCGGAACTGGGACAACCCATCCAGCTGGGCGTCGGCATTGCCGCCGCCGAGAAAGTATTTGCGGCAGGCGTGGCTTGAGCGCCGCCGGCAAAAACAGAAAGCCCCGCGTTCTGGTCAAGGAGAAGATTGCCCAGAGCGGCATTGACCTGCTCAGGCAGGAATTTGACGTTGACGTGCGCCTTGATATCACTCAGGATCAGCTGGCCGGCGAAATCGGGGACTACAATGCCATCATCATCCGCAGTGGCACGAAGATGACCGCCGGCATCATCGAGGCGGCCGGCAAGCTGAAAGTGATCGGCCGCGCCGGCATCGGCGTGGACAACGTTGATATCAGGGCGGCCACCAAGAAGGGCGTCATTGTCGCCAACGCCCCCCAGAGCAACATCGTCGCGGCGGCGGAGCACACCATCGGCCTGCTGCTGGCGCAGAGCCGCAACATTCCCCAAGCCAACGCCTCGCTGAAGGCGGGCAAATGGGAGCGCTCCAGTTTCGGCGGCGTCGAGCTGGCCGACAAGATGCTGGGCGTGATCGGCTTTGGCCGCATCGGCGTGCTGGTGGCCCAGCGGGCCAAGGGCCTGAAAATGAAAGTGATCGCCTACGATCCCTACGTCAGCGCCGCCCGCTTTGAGGAGCTGGGCGTCGACGGCGTTGATAATATTGATGATTTGTACAGCAAGGCTGATTTTATCACCGTGCACTTGCCCAAGAGCCCGGAGACGGCCGGCTTTGTCGACGAGGACGCTTTTGCCGCCATGAAGGAGGGCGTTCGCATCATCAACTGCGCCCGCGGCGGCATCGTCAAGGAGGCGGCGCTGCTGGGGGCGCTTAAATCGGGCAAGTGCGCCGGGGCCGCCCTGGACGTATTCGAAGCAGAACCGCCGGCGGGAAACCCGCTGCTTGACTTTGACAACGTGGTCGTGACGCCACATTTGGGCGCCTCCACCGTCGAGGCCCAAGACCGCGCCGGCACCATCATTGCGGAGCAGGTGGCCGCGGCCCTCACTGACAAATTTGTCAGCAACGCGGTCAACATCCCCGTTGTCAGCGTTGAGCAGATGAATGTGGTCCGGCCCTTCCTGCCGCTTTGCGAGAAGCTGGGCCGCCTGATCATGGAGATCGCCGACGGGCCGCTGGAGAAATTTGACATTACCTACCAGGGGGCGCTGGCCGGCTACGACACCACCCTGCTGACGGTTGCTTTTTTCAAGGGTGCTTTCGAGGGCCGCGTCGAGGAAACGGTTAATTATGTCAACGCCACCGGCATTGCTGAAGAGCGCGGCATCAAGGTGACTGAATCGAAGCAGAAGCAGGCTGTGGACTTCACTAACCTGATCACGGTCTCTTCCGCGGACCGCCGCGGCGAGCTGACCGTCGGCGGCACGACCATCGGCCCCAAGCACCGGCCTCGCTTCGTGCAGATCTACCGGCATGACATCGACATCGAGCCGGGCCGCTACATGGCCTTTTTCCGCTATGACGACGTGCCCGGCATGATCGGCAAGGTGGGCACCATCCTGGGCAGCCACGGCATCAACATCGCCAACATGAACGTGGGCCGCAAGAAGCGGGGCGGCAAGGCGGTTATGTCCGTCACCCTCGACAAGCCGATACCGGCGGAAGTGCTGGCGGAGATCCGCAGCCAGCCGGAGTTTGACGATGTTACATTTATTGTGTTTTCATAAAGACAGGTCATTTTTCTGTTACGGGCCCGGCGCCGCCTTCGCAGGCAGTGTCCTGAAATGATTATGATTGCGGCTTTCAGGCAATTATAAATATAACGTAGCGGCGCCGGATGCCGCGGCCGTGGGCGTTAAGCGCGTGTTCTTTTTCCAAAAAAGCAAGTTTTAAGAATCTATTTCAAAAGGCTGTTCGTAGCAGAATATGCCTTTTGAGATAGATTTTAACCCTACCCGGCGCCGGCGGCGTCCCTGACGGAGGATTTGTGATGATACCCAAGCAGAACAGTTCTTATTCGGAGTCCGAGCGCCTCACCACCGAGATCGAAGAGATGTTCTTCCGTTTTTATGGCGGCCCGCGGCTGAGGATGATGAAAAGCGGCTGCTTCCAGCCGCTTGCCGACGTTTATTATGTGAAGGGTTTGCATAAAGTCATTGTGAAAATGGAAATTCCCGGGGTGTGCCCGGATGATGTCCACATCACGGTCCAGGACAAGGCCCTGATTGTCGAGGGCGTCCGTTTCGATCAGCGCCAGGAGGGGGAGAAAGTTTATCAACAGCTGGAGATTGATTACGGGCCGTTCAAGCGAAAGATCATGCTGCCGGTAAATGTCAATGTCAAGAGCGCCAAGGCCGCCTACCGGGACGGCTTCCTGACGCTGGAGCTGCCGGTGGCGGCGCATAAAAAATCGGCCATCAGGGTGCCGATCAGCGTAAAGGACCAGAAGTAATGGAAAGCAGCCTGGCGGAAACGCCGACCGTCAACGCAAACCAGGAGATTCCCGAGGTCATCCCGATCCTGCCTCTCAGGGGCACGGTCGTCTTTCCCGAGACAGTAACGCCGCTGGCCGTGGGCCAGGAGCGCTCGGTCAAACTGGTGGACGATGTCCTGCACAAGGACAAGATAATTGGCCTGGTGACGATGAAGAACAGGGAAGTCGAGCTGGCCGGGCCGGATGACGTTTACCAGGTCGGCACGGCCGCCATCATCCACAAAATGCTGAAGGTCCCCGACGGCTCCCTGCGCATCCTCGTCCAGGGGCTGAAGCGCATCAAGACCATCGATTACACGCAATCGGAGCCGTACCTGGTGGCGCGCGTGGAGCCGCTGCCCGACAAGCTCGAAAAGACGAAAGAGGTTGAGGCGCTGTCGCGCAACCTTCTCAGCGTCTTCACCAAGATCATCGGGCTGGTGCCCTACCTGCCGGAAGAGCTGCAGATGGCGGCGTCCAATATTGACGACCCCAGCGCCCTTTGTTACCTGATTGCCTCCGCCATCAAGATCAAGACGGAGGAGAAGCAGGAACTGCTGGAGGAAATTGACGTCGAGAAGCGCCTGCGGCGCCTGACCGTCATCCTCAACCGCGAGCTGGAAGTGTTCGAGCTGGGCAGCAAGATCCAGTCCGATGTCCAGAGCGAGATGGACAAGACCCAGCGCGAGTACTTCCTCCGCCAGCAGATGAAGGCGATCCAGGAAGAGCTGGGCGAAGTTGACGAGATTGCCGCCGAGGTCAATGAGCTGCGCGGCCAGATCGACGGGCTCCAGCTGCCGGAAGAGGTGGACCGCCAGGCGCGGCGGGAGCTGGACCGGCTCTCCAAGCTGCAGCCGGCCGCTGCCGAATATTCCGTCATCCGCACCTACCTGGATTGGCTGATCACCATCCCCTGGAACAAAAGCACGGAGGACAACCTCGACATCGCCCGCGCCCAGAAAGTGCTGGACGAGGACCATTACGACCTGGAGAAGGTCAAGGACAGGATACTTGAATACTTATCTGTGGCCAAGCTGAAGCACGACCTGGCCGGCCCGATTCTTTGTTTCGTCGGTCCGCCCGGGGTGGGCAAAACCTCGCTGGGCCATTCAATCGCCCGCGCCCTGGGGCGCAAATTCATCCGCATCTCGGTGGGCGGCGTCCGCGACGAGGCGGAGATCCGCGGCCACCGCCGCACTTATATCGGCGCCATGCCGGGCACGATCATCCGCGCCATCCGTGACTCCGAGTCAAACAACCCTGTGTTCATGATTGACGAGATGGACAAGCTGGGCGCCGATTTCCGCGGCGATCCCTCCTCGGCACTGCTGGAGGTGTTGGACCCGGAGCAGCATTTCAGCTTCCGCGACCACTACCTGGACCTGCCCTTTGATTTGAGCAGGGTTCTGTTTATCGCCACGGCCAACATTCTTGATCCGATTCCGCCGGCCCTCAGGGACCGGATGGAAGTGATCGAGCTTTCCGGCTACACGGAGGAAGAGAAGCTGCACATCGCCAAGAAGTATTTGATCAAGAAACAGACAGAAGCCAACGGCCTTGATTCGAAGCAGATCGGCTTCACGGACAAAGCTATCCTGAAAATCATCGCCGATTACACCCGCGAGGCGGGCCTGCGAAACCTGGAGCGGGAGATCGGCTCGGTCTGCCGCAAGGTGGCCCGGGAGATGGCCGAGGGCCAGGCCAGGAAGGTCAAGGTTGACGAAGGGGTAGTGGCGGGCTATCTGGGGAAGAAAAAGTTTTTCTCCGAGGCGCGGCGGATGACCGCGGAGCCAGGCGTGGCCACCGGGCTGGCCTGGACGCTGAGCGGCGGCGACATAATCTTTATTGAGGCCAGCTCCATGCCCGGTTCCGGCCACCTTACCCTGACGGGCCAGTTGGGCGATGTGATGAAAGAGTCGGCCCAAGCGGCGCTTAGCTGGGTGCGGTCGCATTCAGACGGCATCATGGTGCCGGAGGGCTATTTCCAAAAGCATGATATCCACGTGCACGTGCCCGCCGGGGCTGTTCCCAAGGACGGACCGTCCGCGGGCGTCACCATGACCACGGCGCTGGCGTCGCTGGTGACGGGAAGCCCGGTGCTCTCCAACGTGGGCATGACGGGAGAGGTCACCCTGAGCGGCAAAGTGCTGCCCATCGGCGGCCTCAAGGAGAAGGTGCTGGCGGCGCGGCGCGCCGGCCTCGATACAGTCATTCTGCCGCGTGAGAATGAGAAAGACCTGGAGGACGTGCCGGCGCATTTGCGCAAGGAAATGAAGTTTGTTCTTGTTGATGAGGTGGGCGAGGTGCTTAAGGCGGCGATTGCTGGTGAGCCGGCGGCGCGGCCGGTGACAGCGGTTAAAAAGAGGGCGGCGGCCCGGCCCAAGGCGCGCAACGGCAGTCGCGGCGGCGCCCGGACGGCGTCGAAAAAAGCAGCCGGCAGCAGAAAGAGGCAATAAAAACTATCCTCCCGCCACTGCCGGCACAATGCTGACCTCGCTGCCGTCGGCAACCTCGGTGTCGAGGCCGTCCTCAAAGCGGATGTCGTCCCCGTCGACGTAGATGTTGACGAAGCGCCTCACTTCGCCGTTATCCAGCAGCCGCTCGGCTATGCCCGGGTGCATGTTCTCCAACTCCATGATGATGCCGCCTACGGGGCCGGGGTCAATTTCGACAACGCTCTCATTGCTTGTCAATTGGCGCAACTGTGATGGAATCCTTACCTTGACGCTCATTTGGCTCCTTTCGTCCTGGAAACGGCAGGCACAGGCTTTTAGCCTGTGCAAACACCCTACGTTTCATTTATAACCTCAACATGCTCCTGCAAAACCTGTTCTTCAAACTGTGACAGGACGGGATCAATCTCGAAAGTGGAAATCGTGCCGGCGACGGCGTCCAGCGTTTTCAGGCCGTCGCCGGTGATGTAAAGCACCGTTTCATCCTGCGGATGAATCTTGCCCTGGGCCGCCAGCTTGGCCATCACGGCCGTGGTGACGCCGCCGGCAGTCTCGGTGAAAATGCCGGTCGTCCTGGCCAGCAGCCTGATGCCGTCCACGATCTCCTGCTCGGAGACGCTCTCGATGACGCCGCCTGTCTGGCGCGCCGCCTCCAGGGCGAAGACGCCGTCGGCGGGGTTGCCGATCGCCAGCGACTTGGCGATCGTGCTGGGCTTTACCGGCCGGACATGCTCCAGCCCCTCCTTAAAAGCAGCCGCCACCGGGCCGCAGCCTTCAGCCTGGGCGCCGCAGACAACCGGCTGCTTGCGCCGGATGAGGCCGACTTCGCCCAACTCCCAGAACCCCTTGTGAATTTTAGTCAGCAGCGAGCCGGAGGCCACGGGCACCACCACCTTGTCAGGAGCGCGCCAGCCGAGCTGCTCCGCCGTCTCGAAAGCAAGCGTCTTGCTGCCCTCGGCGTAGTAGGGGCGCACGTTGACGTTGACAAAGGCCCAGTTTTTATCAGAGGTGATCTCGGTGCAGAGGCGGTTGACATCATCATAGTTGCCGCGCACCTTGACGACGTTGATGCCGTAAATGGCGGTGGCGATAATCTTCTGGATCTCCAGGTCAGCGGGCACGAACACGAAAGCCTCGGTGCCGGACGCCGCCGCGTGGGCGGCCACGCTGTTGGCGAGGTTGCCGGTCGAGGCGCAGGCCACCACGCCAAAGCCCATCTCCAGCGCCCGCGTCAGCGCCACTGTCACCACCCGGTCTTTGAATGAGTGGGTGGGGTTGGCGGTGTCGTTCTTGACCCACAGTTTTTTTAGGCCCAGCTCAGCGGCCAGCCTGGGGGCGCTTACCAGCGGCGTGTAGCCTGCCTGCAGGTCGACGGCCGGCTTGCCGTTTACCGGCAGGAAGTCGGCGTAGCGCCATAGCGACGCAGGCCCGGCGGCGATCCGCTCTTTGGTGGCGCGGCGGCGGATCTTTTCATAGTCGTAGGCCACCTCAAGCGGGCCAAAACAGAACTCGCAGACAAACAGGGCCTTGAGGGGATAGGTCCTGCCGCACTCCTTGCATCTTAAGCTCTCGGCGGTCGCAGCCAAAAAGGCTCCTCGGTTAGATGGTTTTTGGCGCGATCGCAAGAAAAAACCCCTGCAAGATGTGGCAGAGGCTGGACGGGCTAATCCTATCACCACATCTTTCAGACCGCTCGGGTCTGCAGGAATTGGCACCTTGCGCTTATTGCCGCCGCCGCATGAAAAACGACGCCTTTACTGCAGGTTGCCGAGGCTTCACAGGGCCTGTCCCTCCGCCTCTCTGGATGCGAACAACGCGTTTCTTTGTTGTAGCCTTAGGAGTCTAACAGGCTTAAGCAGGGGGTGTCAAGGAAGCAGAGGGATAGGAGATAGGGGGGCAAAATCTGTCACCCCCCCCCAACGGAAATCCCATGATAGACCCCGTTCTTGCCAGTCTCGTCAAGTACGTCGCGGAAAAGGAACCCGCCGGTTCGTGGTTTCCAAATAAGCTCTTTTGAAGATTGGAAGAATATAAAGACCAAGAATTAACGGGAAGGAAGAGGAAGAAGTGGAAGAGTTTTACCGGATGCTAGCGACTGGCTGGGAGAAATAATATTTACATATTTGATTATTCACAATAAGATTGTCTCTCATGGATACAAGCATGATATTTCGTCGTTAACGTCAATTAACAGGTACTACCACTTGTGAAATGGGAGGAAGTCGTGGCTTCGAAGCGCTACTTCATAGATGTTAGCCATCCAGGACTGGGAAAATTTCAACGCATTCAGGACACAAACAAATCCGTTTGCCAACAGAAGGCAAATGCCAAAGTTGCGGAATGGGAAAGAATGTGGGAACGGCGGCTGGAGCAGCAGCGCAAAGCACATGAAAGAAATAAATTGGCCCAAGAAAGAGCGAACAAAAAAGAAGCCATCGAACAGAATAAACAATTGGCCGCCGAACGTACTGAAGAAGCAGAAAGTGCAATCTCCGAAATCACAACTACTTTGCAAAAGACATTATCTGTGGATGATACCATTGACTGGAACAGCCTTAAAGATTTCAGCAAGTTCGGCAAATCGAAACCATCATCGCCAATACCTGATGATTTTCCTCCAGAGCCACAACCTTCCGATGCCGAATTTCAACCTAAATTAGGGCTAGTGGATAAGTTATTCAGTACAAATAAGGGGCGATCAAAATCGGAAGCTGCGAAGGCACTATTCGAGTCAGCACATCAAACATGGGAATCGGATAAAGCGAGAATCATTGATCAGAACGAGCAACTTAAGAAAAAACACGAAATGGATGTGAAGATATGGGGAAAGGAGAAGGCGGAGTTTCTGGTCCAGCAGGAAGAGAAGAACAGCCAGGTTGATCAGCAAAAGCGAGCGTATGAATCCATTGAGCTCGATGCCGTAGAGTCATACTGCGATCTTGTTCTATCTAATTCTCAATATCCAGATTATTTTCCCAAAGAATGGGAGATGAGCTACAACCCCGAAAACAAAATCTTAATCATCGATTACATTCTCCCAGATTTAGACAATCTGCCCCGAATTAAAGAAGTAAAATACGTTCAAAGTAAAAATGAGTTCAAGGAATCTTTCTTGACCGAAAAAACCCGGGAGCAGATGTTTGATGAGCTGCTTTATCAGATTACGTTAAGGACGATTCACGAGCTTTTTGAGGCCGATTCAGCTGATGCTTTGGCGGCTGTAGTTTTAAACGGATTAGTTAATCATATTGATAAGGCAACCGGGCAAGAAGTGAATGCCTGTGTCTTGTCCATCCAGGCTCAAAAAGATGAGTTCAATAATATAAACCTGGAGCAGGTTGATCCCAAAGCATGTTTTAAGAACTTAAAAGGCATAGGAAGCTCAAAACTCCACACGATAACACCAGTACCTCCCGTGTTAAAACTAAACAAGGAAGATCGGCGGTTTGTTGCTGCTTACAGTGTGACTGGTGAATTAGACGATAGCTCAAATTTGGCTGCTATGGACTGGAAGGATTTTGAAAACCTGATTCGCGAACTATTTGAAAAGGAGTTTTCATTAGGTGGCGAAGTGAAGATTACTCAAGCAAGTCGTGACGGCGGCGTAGATGCGGTAGCGTTCGATTCTGATCCCATCAAAGGCGGGAAAATGGTCATTCAGGCCAAGAGATACACGAATACTGTGGGCGTATCTGCGGTCAGAGACTTGTACGGAACAGTCATGAATGAAGGGGCTATGAAAGGTATCCTGGTCACAACTGCGGATTACGGACCAGATGCGTATGAATTTGCTAAAGACAAACCTTTGACCCTTTTAAGTGGCGGCGAGCTCCTTTACTTGTTAGAAAAGCATGGCCATAAGGCGAAAATCGATCTCAAAGAAGCCAAGCTGTTACTTGCGGAACAAGAATAATGGAGCTACCTAGAATTTTCGAAATTTGGAAATATTGATAAATCGCCCCGCAATCATCTTTTTGAGCTTCTATCCCAACTGATTCCAAATATTCTCTCGCGTGTCGCGCAGCAATTTTCGTCAGCTTACTGCGAATATCCGGCGGTGGAGTTGCGCGCATATTCCGGTAACGCTTAACCATCCGCTCACTTCTGCCAATTTCTCGTGCAATAACGCTTGAGGGAATCTCCTTTAGTACTGGCAAGACCAGATTCTTAAAATCGTCGTTCCTCGGGTCCATATATTCATTAAGAATTTCGTCTTCGTTGTGGATAAGGCCGCTTTGAACCTCTTCAAGCTTGTTTGATTCCTTGCCCACGTAGGTGACACTTCTCACAGTGATCGGCCGCCTTGCCAGAAGGCCAACCGTGTTTCTATTGCAGATTTCGCCGTCGGGTCCTAAGCTTTTTGCCTCAGGATGCCTCCGATAGTCATCAAGCACGTCCCGGTATGTCTTGATCCGGGCAACCGTCTTTGAAGCTCCTGTGCTGGTTGTCACTGAGTATTTTTTGCCTGAGTAAATATCCAGCCATTTCATCTTAAGCCACTGACTGGATTTGGTATTATAGCGGGTAACAAGATGGAAACGGGTTTCGTCTACTCCGGGCGGATGTCCAAAGGAGGCAACGTGCGCCGAGAGCATGAAGCTAAATGGCTTTATCTGTTCCTGGTAAGATTTTTTTCTATCGTTATGACTCTTAAAGGGCCTGACTCTGCGGTACTTGGTTGTTCAAGAAGTAAGCAGCTTCAGGCTGAACGTTTTTGGAGTCGCCGAGGATGGATGCGGTACGATCTATGCATATCCCGACCGTCTTTCATAAAACGCGCAAAGGGACGTTTCAGGAAAGAATGTAAGAGACGCGCCTGCGATCCAGGTAATCCTCAAGATGCTCCCAGTCGGGAACCTGCCAGGGCAATTCCTTAAAAGAAAAGCCGTGCAGCCGCATGAGCGTTTCCAGAAGTGACTGTGTCGGCACCGCTGCAATGCCATGGTTCTCTATAGTCATGGCTTCGTTGTTTGGATCTTCAAACCAGTAACTCATGAAAGTATTGGTTTCCGGCACCCGGCGCCTGCGGACTTTCTTTGCCGTGGCATTGAGCCGGCGCGCCCAGCGTAACATCCGGCCATCCTTGTATACCGCGGTATCGATTATTACGTTCTGTGGCTTCAGGGCCTTCAGGATGGTAAGGAGCTCCGTCTGGCGGATTGTATGGTAGAAAAAACCCATGCATAAGATCGTGTCAAATGTGCCCGGCTCAACCTGCTGCAGGTAATCGAAAAGATCGGCGCAAATAAAAGTCGCTTCCGGCACGTTCGCCTTCGCCGATTCAACCAGTTCCGGACGCCCCTCCACTCCTGTAACGCTGCTGGCTCCAAGTTTAACGCAGGCATAAGAAAAGCGCCCGTCGTGGCACGCCAAGTCAAGAATCCGCTTGCCCTGGATAGCATCCAGGTTGCGGGTAAGGTTGATCTCGCAGCGCCAGTTGAGCCTGTTTACGAAAGGAGCAGTCTTGCTGGTTTCAAGAAATGGCGTGTCACTATAGTCGATCATGGTGCTTGTAATTGTACCAGAACACCGGATAAACCCAGAATGTATTATATTCTGTTCATGAACTTCGTTGCCATCATCATCGTTGCCGTGGCCGGTTTTGTTTCCGCTTTACTGGGGCGTCCCTTAGGTAACCCTCATATCAGGCACCGGGGCGGGGGTGGCGAGCGATTTTTTTACGGCGTGCTCGGGAGGGAGTGCATATCAAACTCCGTCAGTCGCTGCACCTACACGCCTCTTAAGCATTTAAAAGGGTAGTTTGGTTTGGTGGGCGTAATCGGCACTTATTCGAACTTTTCTATGCTCAACCAGCTGGAAAAAGCAGTACAGAAGATTTGTGCTTGAAAGTGGGCCATTACGCTGCATCAATTCCAAACAGATAATTGGTTTGATGCAGAGCATCTTCTAAAGTTTGAAACCAGTAGTCGCCCTTCAGCGACATAGAACCTATTGAAGCTGGAACAGGATCCAATATTTCGTATTGGAGAAAAAATCCATTCCCCTCTTGAATTATTTGAATATCCATTTTCAGCACAATTCGGGGAGTTGGTAGCGGGTTTGCCGCATTCGCGGGTAGCCATCCAGCCTGTTCATTTCCACCAACGCTAATGTCAACACCACGCCATTCCCGAACAATTATTATTTCGTCGTTTGGTTCCAAAATTTCCAGCATCATCAATTGTGTTGAGAAAATTGCGCTTCTTTGTCCAGTCTCATCACGCCCGATATTTAACTTTTACATATAGATCATTTTTTTCCGAATATGCCGCAGTTGAAATGACAGCGTACCTGATGCATTCATTAATCAAGTGAAATCACAAGTCTTTCAATTTTGCCTTCTTCTGGAGATCCTGCAAGAAACTCGCGAAAAACAATTCCGAGGACAAATCCCCATTCATGAAAAAGCTCGTTATCTTTTTCTGTCCGTGTAAGGATAAATAACCATGGCTTTAACGCCATCTTTTTCACCACTGTCAACAGATTTTTCCATTGCTCATCGCTTGCAGGAACCGTAAATTCTGGTGGCTGCCTTACAGCCTCTATTTCCTCCAGGAATTCTTTCGTTGAAACTTTACGGAAATCTGACGCGGTGATGGAAGATGATTGAAATGGACCATGTATACCTTCAGAAAAACCCTCTTCTAAAAAGGTGGTTTGGAATTGCGGCGATTTTAAATACTCATGTACTAAAGCCAACGATGAGTTAGATTTTGAAACCGAGACTTCATCATGATAGGCCCAGCCGAAATCCCAAAGAGGCAATTCCCTTAAATCTAGTTTTTCATATTTGTCATTCATCACATGGCATATCGGAACAAAAATGCCTTCGTGAAGGCATTTTCTTCGAAGAAGAAGGAATGGACCTTATCGGTAGCTATTCGAACTTATATATCCTGAATCAGCTTGCTGATGTAATCGATAAGATGATGAGCGCCTAGAATAAGAGAAGGCTTAGATGCGGAATCTTACAGTTTGGCCACTCTTAGATCTGACATATGTAGAAGAAATGGCACTTAGGTTTCCATATAGCTCAGCCATATCTGCGGGCGCTGTGCTTTTACTGCCTGGTTCGCCGATTGCATGACTGGCTGCCGGAACAATGAAACCTGGTCGCCTGGGCGGCTTAAAAAATTGTTCAGAGGCAAGCTTTGAAATAATGATTCGAAGATAGCTGCGCGCTATCCCCTCAATAATAGCTTGGTTTTTAGCAGCTCTGTAAAGCTCTCTCTCGGTCAGAATATCTATGCTTCCATGAGCTATGTCGTTTCGAAGTTGCCATAATGTTTTTCCATCTATCTTCTCCACAAATAGCTTTCTGGAAATTGACTCATCTTCAAAAACGCGGCTCAGGTTATCCTCAATCATGCGACGTTTTGGTTGCACACATTCAAAATAGGCGCGAATCACCGCTTCCGATTCTTTTTTCCTCATCATTCCAGATCTTGTCTATACATTCTTCGCGCAGCTTGTTTTTTTGCGTTCTTGAGATCTTAGCTCCGGTAAAATTTCTCAATGGCGACTTTTCAGATGCCTTCTTTTCAATGTATGTAATCAAAGACTCTAAGCTGAGAAAGAGAAGTAAAAAACGTTGTACATATGGACCCATCCCGAAGAGCATCTGCAATCCAAGCTGAACTAAGTCTTAACGCTTGCCTATCGCTGTCATCCAAACTGTCCAAGAAGTCTATTGTTTGTTGCAATGACGCGATATCGTCAGGAAATATCCAATGAACTGGGATTGGCTTCTTCGCGAAATCATATTTTGTCTCCCAGTGTGCATGATATATTCCGACAATCGAAAACAGGTTTACTAGCTTCATCAAGCTCGCTGACAATGCCTTCCAAATTTTCTCTTGTCCATTCTCGTATAGGTTTCCAGCCATCGTAAATAAAATTACCCGCCTTCGACATAGCAGAGTGCTTAGCATCATCTACAACAGTAGATGGGTTATAAAAATTCACTGGATAAAAGCAAGGAACGATTTGTATTCCATTTTTAAAGACGACATGATCAATCAGCTGTGCGTTTGACATAAAGACGAATTCTATCCCTTGCGATTTACTAAAGTACGCCGCTTCAAAAAGACAACGGGCGCGTTTGCTCAATTTCAAAGCTCTCATTAATTCTTCGGATTCGCGTATTTGTTCCTCGGTAGCTGTGATCCACTTCTTTTCGCCCCACTTGTTGAATTTGCCCTTCGGTCGTGGTATGCCTGCCATAAATTTACGATATGCATCATCGCTCATGTCTATGCGCTTTTTTTTCTTTTGATGCGCAGTCTGTTTCTTTGCCCTTTTCTGAGCTTGCTTTTTTTGTTTTCTGCCGGCCATTAGTGTTTTTCCTCAAGTAGAAATCAATTTACTCGGTTTCTTGATATATTATCTAGCACATAGGTTATTTTGTATTGGGATTTTCACGTAAAAGGCTGCTCCTTTCGAAGCGATGAGATTATTCAACCGCCTATTCCGCCGCAACGTGACGATAGAGTCTTTACCCTCCAACATTGTTTTTCTTCTTGGCTCTGGTATTTCTTATGGTGCCGGAATGCCCTCTGTAGAAACCATCACAAAGCACGTTTTGCATCGCGGCAAGCCAATCGTTTATAACCCGGACCATGGTTTCTACTGCTTCGAGGATATGGTTCGAAAGGACAGATACATCCCCGATTTTGGTTATGTACGCAGAATCGTCGAGTTTCTTGAACGCCTAGAACAAGAAATAAACGCTTACTACACCTATTACAAAGAAGCAGAATTACTGATCAGGAAAGCAAACTATGAAGATATATATTTCCTTGCCAGCCAAATTCATGATAGTGCCATTCACGAATATGACAATCCTGCCATACTCTCGTTGATAAAAAATATTACACCCGATATCCACCAGGCGCTTTCAGGTATTCAAGACCAGGATAGGCCAGAACATCCTTGGTCTATTGAGCAATTAGCAGATGAGGGAATGAAGTATATACGCCATATTTTATGGTGTTTTCTGTCGAATATTGATGATTCGGTCGATCTTGGCTATCTAGACTTGTTTGCTCAAGCAGTAGCTGATAGAGACCTTAGATCAATCGATTTCTTCACTCTCAATAATGATGCGGTTTTTGAACAATATTTAAGGCAGCGAAAAATCGAATACTTTGATGGCTTTTCTCAAGGCACAGATGGTAAATTCTGGTGGAATACAACATTGTTTTTGCAAACTACCAAACCCAGAATCAGACTCCTCAAGCTCCACGGTTCTGTTAATTGGTACACCGATCAACATTTTGGAAAAGGTAGCAAAAGTATCGAAAAGGTTGATGGTGCTGCATTGCCGTATATTTGGCGGGATTTACCAGAAAAGGCAGAGCCGGTGTTTCTTGCCGGTACTCTAAACAAAATGCTCGATTATACGACCGAGGTATTTTCTCTGTTACAGAGTGAATGGTTCCGCTCTCTGTATCAATCAGACGTGCTGGTAATTTGCGGCTACGGATTTAACGATAAGGGCATCAATACTCGCATTGTCGAATGGTTCAATTTTTCCACTAATAAAATTTTGGTCGTCATAGATCCGAGTAAAGACATCATTCAAAAAGCCAGGCCTGCTTTAGGTGGGCTATTGGCAAGGGCTGAAACAGAACTAAGAATCCAAATTATTCAGAAGCCATTACAGGAAGCAAAATGGCATGAAGCCAGACAAGCAATTCTCAATCAAATGCCTGATTAGATCATTGAAAGTTCGAACCCGGTTTGCTGTCATGGTCAAGTCCAAAATCTTCTGACCATACGCACGTTCAACAAGCTGCGAATTTATGAGCCCTGATCAAACTGGCGAAACTTCTCCCAAAGCTGCTGGAAGAAGTGCCGGAGGTGTTTGCCACCGGCAAGAATCGCAGCGGCGATGAGCCCGACGTAAGAGAGCTGCACGCCAAGATCGGGCAGATGGCCGTGGAGAACGTTTTTTGTCCGGTGCGCTCGGTCGCATGACCGGGCCGGGCGCAAAGCGATGATCAGCCCAGGTCACAGATTGCCTCTCACCCGCCAGACGAAGCTGCTTGAGCTCTCCTGGTCAAGCCTCTACTACGAGCCGGTGCCGGTGAGAGAAAGCGACCTTCTGCTGATGCGCCTCATCGATGATGTCCACCTGGGGCATCCGGACCTCGGGAGCAGAAGGATCCAGGACGAGCTTGAAGACATGGGCCACCATGTCGGCCGCGATCATGTCCGCACGCTGATGCGAAAGATGGGCATCCAGGCGGTT
Organism: Actinomycetes bacterium; assembly: GCA_021790115.1. GTDB lineage: Bacteria > Actinomycetota > Thermoleophilia > BMS3ABIN01 > BMS3ABIN01 > JACWAD01. Next base: position 17,271 of record JAJYIM010000037.1, read on the forward strand.
TACCAGAAGCCCCGGCTCTCAAAGCCGCATCCGGGGCACAAAATCTATCCATACCTGCTCCGAAACATGGAGATCGTCAGGGCCAACCACGTCTGGGCGGCCGATATAACCTATCGTACGCCTAGCCGTCAATACGCCACGTTGCATCACCGGCGCAAGACGCATGAGCATGTTTGGAATGCGGTGCTCCTAATGTAAGCCAAATGGGCGTCCGCCCTTCTTCCGCTACGGGAGGAAGTGAG
>JAJYIM010000038.1 GCA_021790115.1 Actinomycetes bacterium
GAGATGGACGAAGCCTTTGTGGAAGGCAAAAGCACAGGTATCCGTGGCCGGGGCTCGCTTGGCAAGACGCCGGTAGCGGTCATGGCCGGGATAAGCCGGGGCGGTGGCCTTTCCAGGGCTCACATGCAGGCCCTGGGACAGGTATCGAGCCTCTCGCTTGAGGAGGCGGCTCAGGAATGCGTTGCTCCCGGGGCGACCATCATCACCGACGGGCTTCATGCCTACCGGGATCTGCCCAGCCTTGGTTACCGCCACCGGTTTCAAGTTCAGCAGACGCCTGAGGATGCTGCCGCCTTCCTGCCGCGGGTACACGTAACCGTCTCCAATTTCAAGCGCTGGGTGCTTGATATATTTCATGGTGTCAGCTCCAAGTATCTGCAATCCTATCTTGACGAATTCTGCTACCGTCTAAATCGCCGCTACAACCGAACCGATCTCTTCCGTCGGATACTCAACCGCTGTGTACTTTTTACCGGCCCGGTGACTTATGCGCAATTGGTGGCTTCCTGAGCTAATAGGATGAGCAGTTAAAAATTTACCGATCTCGCTCGAAGTATAGCAAATGGCAATAGACGGTGGCAGGCGTCAAAGATCTTGCCAGCTTCTAGATTCCATCATCATTTTCGGTTTTCCAGCGTCCAGAATCCAGCATCCAGCGTCTGCTTTTTGCTATACTTCCCCCATGTTTCCAGCCAATTCAATGCTGGCTGCTAAGAATCTATCTCAAAAGGCTGTTCGCAGCAGCAGAATATGCCTTTTGAGATAGATTCTAAGGTCATGCCGATCAAACTTTTTAAACGTGAATCTTAAGGGACTCATACTAAGCGGCGGCACCGGGACGAGGCTCCGGCCGATCACGCACACGAGCGCCAAGCAACTGGTGCCGGTGGCCAACAAACCCGTCCTTTTCTACGGCATTGAGGCGCTCCGCGACGCCGGCATTAAAGATATCGGCATCATTGTCGGCGACACCGCCGCGGAGATCGAGGAAGCGGCAGGCGACGGCAGCCGCTGGGGAGTGAAGATCACATACATTTCCCAGGAGGCGCCTTTGGGACTGGCGCACGCCGTTTTGACGGCGGAGCAGTTTCTTGGCAATGACAGCTTTATCATGTACCTGGGAGACAACCTGCTCAGGGACGGCATCAGTGACCTGGTTGAATCCTTCGTTAAAAATGGTCCCGAGGCGCTCATCTTGCTTCAGGAAGTGCCAAACCCGGAGGCTTACGGCGTAGCCGAGTGCCGGGACGGCGCTGTCGTGCAGTTGGTGGAAAAACCAAAGAGCCCGAAGGGCAATCTGGCGCTGGTTGGCATTTACATGTTTACGCCCGCTATCCATGAATGCACCCGGGCTATCAAGCCGTCGGCGCGCGGCGAGCTGGAGATCACCGACGCCATCCAGTGCCTGATCGACAAGGGCAAGCGGGTCGAGCCTCACATTGTCCAAGGCTGGTGGAAAGATACCGGCAAGCTGGAAGATATGCTGGAGGCAAACCGTCTCATCCTCGACTCGCTGGAAGGCGATATCCAGGGGGCCGTGCTTGATTCCGAGATCCACGGGCGGGTAATCATTGAGGCGGGCGCTTCAGTCAGCAACTGCACTGTGCGCGGGCCCGTGATCATCGGCAAGCGGGCGGTTGTGCACGATTCCTACATCGGCCCGTATACCTCGATTGACTGTGAAGTGGAGATCCGCAATTCCGAGATCGAACACTCGATTATCCTGGCGCAAAGCAAGGTGATTGACCTGCATGGGCGCATGGAGGGCAGCCTGGTTGGCAAGAACGTGCGTATCCTCAGGCTTGATCACAAGCCACAGGCATACAGGTTTATGGTGGGAGATAATTCTTGGATCGGGATTGTATAAAGAGACGGTTTCTGTTTATATTTTCTAACTCTCAAGTAATGATGGTTTAGAGGAAGCTTTCTTTTGGAGGTTTGATGATTGAGGGCGTCAAGACAAAGAACTTGCGCGTGATTCCTGATGAGCGCGGGCGGCTGGCGGAGATGCTGCGCGCCGATGACGACATCTTTATCAAGTTCGGCCAGTGCTATTTCACTACTACATATCCGGGAGTTATCAAAGCATGGCATCATCATAAAATTCAGACCGACAATTTCGTGGCGGTGGCAGGAATGTTCAAGGTGGCGCTCTACGACGCGCGCGAGGATTCGCCGACAAAAAGCGAGGTGAACGAGTTTTTCCTGGGCGATTTTAACCCGACATTGCTTCAGATCCCCCCCGGCGTTTACCATGGCTGGAAATGCATCAGCGAGCACGAGGGCATTGTCGTCAACATATCCACCGAGACTTACAAATATGATCAGCCAGACGAATACAGGCTTCCTTTTGACAGCGGCGAGATTCCCTATGATTGGGAAATTAAAATGGGTTAGGTGAAAAAAGCAGCGTGAAGGTTCTCATTATTGGGGCAGCCGGCCAGCTTGGCCGCGACCTTGGGCTGACGTTCAGCTCCGGCCATCAGGTTTTAGGAGCCGATACGGCCGGCGCAGAGCGTGAGCTGGACATCACAGAACTGAACGATGTGGTGGAGCTTGCCGTCGATTACCAGCCAGATGTTGTTATCAACGCCGCTGCCTTCACCAATGTGGATGGCTGCCAGACAAGCCGCGAGGCCTGCTGGGAGGTAAACGCCGCCGGCGCCAGCCACGTTGCCCGGGCCTGCGGAATCTGCGGCGGCGCGACACTGATCCACATCAGCACTGACTATGTCTTTGACGGCAGCAAGCGCGAGCCTTACACGGAGCACGACCCCGCCTCGCCACTGGGGGAATATGGCAAGAGCAAGTTTGCCGGTGAGCAGGCAGTGAGAGAAGAACTGCCGGCAAAACATCTGATTGTCCGCACGGCCTGGCTGTTCGGGGCCCACGGGCACAATTTCGTGAAGACAATGCTTAAGCTTGGACGCGAGCGGAACGAGTTGAGCGTAGTAGATGACCAGACGGGCAGCCCTACTTATGCGAAGCACCTGGCAGTGGCGTTGCGGGCGCTGGCCGAAAACAGGCTGGCAGACCCCGGCGTCTACCATATGACCGGAAGCGGCCAATGCACCTGGCATGAGTTTGCCTCCGAAATATTCAGGCTGGCTGGCATCGAAGTCCGCGTCAAACGGACCAGCACAGAGGAATTCAACGCTCCGGCGCCGCGGCCGGCTTATTCGGCTTTGGCAAACACCCGGGCGCCGGAAATAAAGATGCCGGACTGGCACGATGGGCTGACAGAATGCCTGAATGAGCTTGGTGAATACAAACTGTGAAATGTATTTTGATAAATTGCTTACATGTGAGGATTTCAGGCAACTAGCAACCGTTTTTTTAATGCTATCCGAGGAGTCATTTTGAAGATTCTGGTAACCGGCGGCGCCGGATTTATCGGCAGCAATTTCATCCGGCTGGTTTTGAATAAGCATCCGGATGACGAAGTTGTAAATTTCGACAAGCTGACGTATGCCGGCAATCTCGACAACTTAAAAGACATCGAGGCTGATCCCCGTTACCGTTTTGTCCATGGCGACATTTGCGATGTGGAAGCCGTTGGCAATGTTATGGACGGAATCGAGGCAATTATCAACTTCGCTGCCGAATCGCACGTAGACCGCTCCATTGGCGGCGCGGCTGACTTTATCCAGACCGATGTTTACGGCACGTACGTGCTGCTGGAGGCTGCCCGCCGCCACGAGGTCGGCCGCTACGTCCAGATCAGCACCGATGAAGTCTACGGCAGCATCCGCGACGGCTCATTTACCGAGGCAGACCGGTTGCAGCCCAGCAGCCCATACTCGGCCAGCAAGGCCGGCGGCGACATGCAGGCAATGGCTTACCATGCAACTTTCAGAGTACCAACAATTATCACCAGAAGCTCAAACAATTTCGGTCCTTACCAGTATCCGGAAAAAATCATTCCCCTGTTTATTACCAATGCGCTGGAAAACAAGAAGCTGCCCCTTTATGGCGATGGCGCCAACGTCCGTGACTGGATTTATGTCACGGATAACTGTGAGGCGATAGACCTTGTTTTGCATCGAGGCAAAATTGGCGAGATATACAACATCGGCGGCGGTAATGAGCGCGACAACCTTTCCATCACCAGGCTGATACTGGCGGCGCTGGGCAAGGGCGAGGAAATGATCGAGCGCGTTCCGGACCGCCTGGGACACGACTTCCGCTACTCGATTGATTGCAGCAAAGTGACAGAACTGGGGTGGGCTCCGGCCCGCTCATTCGAGGACGGCCTCAGGGAGACGATCGACTGGTACGTCAACAATCCCTGGTGGTGGGAGAAGATCAAAAGCGGCGAGTTTGCCCAGTACTACCAACAGCAATACAGCAACCGCAGCGGCTCCTGATAACTCCTGCCCTGCGAGCTAGTACCCCAGGGCGGCTTTTCCTCCTGCTTTCCTGACCGCCACCTCAAGAGGCCCAATGATGCTGGACTCCAAGGGGTCCAGCTGGCGTGCCTTCTTTGCGGCTTCGGCAGCTTTGACAACCTGGTTTGTGTCAAGATAGAACTGGCCCAGGCCAACCAGGATTTGATAACTGTAGGGCTCCACATCAAGTGCCTGATTCCACAGCTGCTGCGCTTGGGCCATCTTTTGCGCCGCCGCGGTCGTTTGGCCCGTTTTATTCAGATAAAACCCCTGATGCTCGTCTGCGGTAGCTTCATCTTGCAGCGGCTGCGAGGCAAGCGGATTGAAAAAATGAGCTTGGGCGGCATTGGCCTCAAGCTGGCGCAGCGCCGCCTGGGCGGCATTGTTGTCTTGCTGGGTAGACAGGTTGTCATAAGACTTGATAATATCGCTGTCACTCTCCACGCGTGATTCTGCCAGCATCGGGAAAACTACTGCGACCATGATCAGAACACTACAAAACCCACCCAGCCAGTTCCAACTCAAAAGCCGGCGCAAACCCCGTTTCTCAGTTTGCATGCTTGCTTTCTTAATGACGCCGTCGCTTGCGGCCGCTTTCTGGCGGCATATCATCCCATACCTGACCAGCGCCCCGGCAAAAAACAGGAAAGGCAGGAAGACAACGGGCATTTGCCAATCCCAATCCATAAACGAATGCAGGATCAGCGCTGTAGACGCGGCAAAAAAAGCGCCGTAAATTTCCCGGTGGCGGCTGCAGCCTAAAAAGCGCAGGTCACGGATGGAGTTGACAAAAAATACGACCACAAAGCCAACAAGGAGACCGCCGCCGATAATGCCCAGCTCCGCCAACGAATCAAAGAAAAGCGAATGGCCGTTCTTGACCGGCATCTCATAGGGCCTGTTTTTAAGCCAGCTGACTTCCCAGGTGTTTGCGCCGGTTCCTGTCAACGGATGTGCCGCCAGAGTCTTCAGGCTGATTTTGTACTCCTGGGGCCGCTCGGATTGATCGCTTAACAACCGCTGTGACGGGTCCGCAACCGGCTGGGCTCGTTGCGTTGACGATAAAGTGTTGACTTGATTGCGGATAAATGTTACCGGTCCTCCTGCCTTACTCAAGACGATTGTGCCGGCGCCCATGACAGCCGCCACCCCCGCTACCGCCAAGCCGATGCCAATCTGGCGGGCCAGCCCGGCCGAAATCTGAAGCTTCCCGTCCAGCCACCAGATAAGCACCTGGCTGCCGGCGGCAGCGGCAAATAAAACCAGCAGTAGTATGCCAAGGCTGTGGCCCTGGCTGCTTTGCAGGCTCAGGCTGGGGCCTTGCGGGCAGTTTGAGGACTGGTAACAAATCGCCTTCATCGCCGGCAGAAAAACGTAACACGCAGCAATCACCACGCCGGTCCAGAAAATCGCCATGCCGGCCTGCAGCAAAATCCGCAAACGGTTCACAGCAAAAATCAGGTAGATAGCCAAGGCCAGCGCCAGAAAAATCATGCCCCCGCGGGAAACAGTAAAAAAGAGCACTGCCAGCAGCGCGAACAGGGCGACGGCGTAGTACATGCGCAGCGCCAGGGCGGCGCCTTTTTCTGCAATAGCGTTGAGGCCAATCGGAAAAGCCATTACCATCATCAGAGCAAGGGCATTCCAGTAAGTCAATGGCCATGACAGGCGCAAGTCAAAAACCGGCTCCTGGGCGTCGGGAAAGATTTTTGTCTTCAGCGCCGCCAGCGCCACCACAAAAGCAATCGCCACAAACAAGTGACCCAGCCATGTAAGCCACCGCCGCCTGGCCAGGAAAAGATAAAACAATGCGAACCCCGCCAGGTAAAGAACCGCCCGCAAAAACTCGGCAAAGCTGTTGGCGGGCACATATGACCAGGTCACGGATGCCAAAATCCAAAGACTATATGCAGCAAACAGGCCAAACTCCGCCGCCCCCAGCCGCGTCATCCTGCCGGCAATCGGCAGGCCAAAAAGCAGCCCCAGCACCAGCAGGTAGAGGATGACAAGCTCTCCCCAGCCTCGCCTGATGATAAAGTAACCGCCCGCGGAAAAAGAGAAAAACGTGATGACAATGCCTAAAGCAGAGATAAGGATGCCCAGTTGCGCCCATTGCCTGGGAGTGTAATCATTGAACCCGGCGCCGGCATACCAGCCGCCAATGCCTTTTTCTATCCGCAGCGCCCAGTTTTCGCGGCTGTCCTTTTGAGGTCTGCGGGTGACGGGCACTGCCGTTTTGCGGCGGGCCTTCTTTTTCTCTGCCGGCCGGGGTGGCGTTGCCGGCTTGCGCTTCTTTTTCCTGGCCCAGAGAACCGGAATACCGCTTCGGGCCAAGGTGGCTGTAGTTGACAAATTCATGCGGGCGGCTCCTTACAACATGCAATCCCTGTTGGTGACACTGACAATGGCCCCGCCGCGGCGCCACGGCCGGATAGTAACATAAACAGCTGTTATGACTGCCATTAAAACCAGGCTGGGCTTGTCATACAAGATCATTAGAAAAGCTCCGTGAAGAATAACCACTCCCAGCACCATGAAAAGCACGGCGGCGGCGGCGTGGGGTTCTCGCCATACCTTAACGCCTTCATGAATAAACAGGAAGGCCAGGCCCAGTATCAACAGCAGGCCCGGCCAGCCGAACTCCATCAGCCATGTCAGCGGCAGGCTGTCCACGGCATGGTGGCCGGTGCCCGGCGTATTGAAAATACCGACGCCCAGCGGATTGTTCTTTAGCACGTTCCAGGCAAACGGAAAAAGGTTTGCCCGTGTTGAGATGGACGCTGAACGCGACAGCCACTGATTCACCACCAGCGAAGGCAGGGCCAGTTTGCCCTTTTGCACCACTACATTATCAAGAGTAAACTGACTGTCATCATCAACTACCCGGAAGTCAGCGCCTTCGTTCTCGCGGCCTGCGAAACGGGGGTCTTTCAAATAAAATGCAGCCGTGGTCCATTGGTGCGAATTGGTCTTGTTGATAATTGGCGTGGGGTGATATGGGCCATTGCCGGGGCTGTCGTCCCAGGAATCATAATCTACGTGAATCGCCCCCCGGCCCTTGTCAAAATAGTGGATGACAATAGTTACGGAGCCTTTGTTGTTATAAAAGAATGTTTTATCAACATGAAAATAAATATACTTGTTTAAAGGCTGAACGCCCGTTGATTCACCACTCACCGCCACGACCGGCCCGTCTATCCCTCCAACCCAGCGCAGACCCGACTCCTGCAGCACGTAGCCGGGCATGTTTATGGAAACCTCTTCCTGGTCCCAATAACTAAAGGCAACCAGCGCCAGCGGCACCAGGGCGGCCGGCGCCAGCCACTTGAGATTTCGCTTTGCCCAGTACCGGGCCCGGAAAACCAACACCGGCATCAACACCAGCGCGCCCAAGAGCCAGGAGCCGCGGCTAAAGGTGAGAAAAAGGGCTGCCGCCAGCGCCAGCATCGCCGCTGCCAGCAGCAGCCGCCGGCGCCAAAGCACCAGCATGGTCAACGGCATTCCGCCAAGCAAGGCCGCACCCAAAAAACCGGGGTGGCCAACGAGGGCGCGGATCCGGTAAAACTGACTCGACGCCTGAATTTGCTGGGCTGCGCCCACAACCACGACCTGAATTGAGTTGAACAGCGGGTTTGACTTGGCCAAATATTCACCCAGTCCGAATAACGCCTGGGCAGCGCCAACGGCGACCAAGCCGATTAGCAGGACCTTAACGTCAACACGGCTGCGCAAACCCAGGCGCACCAGGAAATAAATGCCGGCGCCAGTAAAAACCCAGTCGAAAACAATGTCAAAAGTCTGAAAGTATAAAAGACCCCGGAAAAGAAAGATCGCCGCCCCGCCGGCTATGATCAGGTCGGCGCGGTCAAAACGCGGCCACTCGCGGCGGGCGGCCAAACCGGCAAGCAAAAGCACCCAAGAAACAGCAAAAAAGAAACGGAACGGCGTAACCAGCAGGGGTCCCAGATACAGCCGTCCGGGACCAACAAGGTTGATAAGATGAAATAGTCCTGCCGCAACTGTCAGGACAACGCCGGCGCGCCATGCCTGGTGCAGGCTCTCGGTGCTAAGGCCGATGCCCGGCAGCCTGCCGGCAGCAATTGCTCCAGAACGATCAGCCGATTCCTGCGGTTGCACTTTATCTACCAATTAATTTCTTATTTATCAGCCGCCGCGGGCTGCGGCGTGACAGCAAATCAACTCTGGCCCGGCTAAATTCACGTTTGATCGGAATATGATAAGGGCATTCCCGCTCGCACAGGCCACAGTTGTCACAAACGGTTAACTTTGGCTTCAAAGCGGCATATTGTTCACGGGCCCATTCCCACGAGTGATAGCGGTCAAAATACTCGTAAAGGCGCAGGGCCTTCTTGATGTCAATCCTCTGCGGGCAAGAGACACAATCCCGGCAACGGCGGCAAAACACTTTGAAGCAGTGGCGCTCCGACGCTGTGATGGCCTCCATAACCTCATCGTTGGTAGCCTGGCCGCCAGTTTCTTCCACGGCCAGGTTTTCGTCAAGTTCATCCATGTTGTAGGTGCCAATCACGGTGCTGTCCGGACCGGCGCTAAAAATGTAGCGCAGCGCCAGAGGAGCACTGCTGGCGCAGCCAAACACCATTGGCTTAATGGAAACAAAGCCGATGCCGCGCGAGCGCACCTCCTCCAGCAGGCCGTCAGCTGCCTCCCGGTCAATAAAGTTCAACGGGAACTCAACAACATCGAAGGCCGCCATTTCCAGCGCCTTTAGAATTGTCTCCGGCTGATGGGCGCTGATGCCGACGTGCCTGATGTAGCCGGCGTTGCGCATTTCCTCCAGGGCTTGATAAGACCCGCCCGGACTCATGATCTCCCTGAGAACTTTCAGGGTCAGCACATTGTGCAAGGAATAAATGTCAATGAAATCAGTACCAAAGTTTCGCAGGCTCTGCTCGATATCCTTGCGGCCGTCAATTTTCTTGCGCTTGTGGGTGCTGGTGCCAAGCACCACCTTGCCACGAAAGTTTTTGACTGCCAGGCCAATCTTGTTTTCCGAATCGCGGTACATGCGCGAGGTGTAAAACAGGTTGACGCCGCGCTCGTAAGCAGCCTGGATAATGCCGCTGCTATCGTTGTGGCCGATATACTGAAACGGGATGCCGCCCAAGCCCAGGCGCGAGACTTCCAGGCCGGTGTTTCCCAGTTTATTTAGTTGCATAGGACGAGCTTCTTAATTCAAAGTTCAAAGTTCCAAGTTTAAAGTTCTGAAAAAACACAGTCATCATTTACCACCTATCAAGTTAAATCAGATTTCTCGGGTTTGTGTTTTAGAATCTATCTCAAAAGGCAGTTCGTAGCGAGGCCGAGCGAAAAGGCGATGGGCAAGGACGCAGGAGTAAAAAGCCCGCAGTCGTACCCGCTGCGGTACATCGAGGACTTTTTGCTCCGAGGACACAGCCCATGGTCTTTGCAGCCGGCCGCAGCAGAAGATGCCTTTTGAGATAGATTCTTAGAGTTTTATCTTCCATCCACCATCCACCATCTACCATCCGCCATCCGGTTCTTGCCGTTTGACCGCATAGACCGTCATGGCCGGCGACCATCTGCTTCCCTTTATCAGGCGGCGATAAAGGGAAAGGCCTTTGACCGCCACCCGGTCGGCCAGGGTCGGGCTGTGCACGACATCATTCTTCCTCCCCAGCCTGCTTTCTTTGAGATATTGCCAGTTCATCTGCAGGTAGTAAAGCGGCGCTTCATAAACGACTTCAGATACACAGAACCCGGAAGCCGCCAGCAGCCGGGCGAGGTTTGCCGCCGTAAAACTGTACAGATGGCGGGGAGACTCATAAATAAACCAGTCGTCTTTCAGCCAGCGGGCCTCCGGCGCCGCGGCGTTCTGGGTGTAAATGACAAGCAGCGCCTGCTCTGCCGTAATGCGGCAGATCTCCTCAATCGTTCGCCGGGGGCTCTGCACATGCTCCAGCACCCCCCAAAGCGTCACCACGTCAAAAACGCCATCATCAAAATGCGCATCTTCCAGTTGCCCTGCCTTGGCATTTATGCCCAAATCCTTGCGGACCAGATCAACCATTTTCTGATTATAGTCAACGCCGGACACGTCCCAGCCACCCTGTTTCATAAAGTAGAGAAAGGAGCCGTCGCCAAAGCCGATGTCAAGCAGCCGCCCCGGCTGCTTGTAAACCGCGATTTTGTCCTTGCGGGGGCCAAGCAGCCTGGCCAGCTCATCCATGCTTTTATCCTTAAGACCGGCCGCCTTGCTGTAAAGGTCATAATCTTCCTGGGGATAGTAGCGGCCAAACGCCTCGGCCGGGGGCCGGGGAGTAATAAATATCAGCCCACAGTCCTGGCAACGAACCATTGGAAACGAGCCGGGGATCCCAAACAGCCGGTCAGAGCCAATAAACATCAGCTCGTGATGGCGGCCGCCGCAAAGGTCGCACCTGACCGGTTCCGTCACAGCCATCCCTTCCGGGAAGACTGATACCAGACATTTTTGGTGTACGCCCAATAGTTGCAATCGCGGCAGAGGTCGATTTCCTGCCAGCGCCCCTGCTTATGCAGGTTGCGGAAGCGCTCGAACTCGGGGCCTTTCCAGATCTCCTCTATGGTCTGGTCGTTAACGTCGCCAATGATACCCAGATGGTTGAAGTCCACATTGCAGAAGCTAACCTTGCCGTCCCAGTTGATCGAAAACGAATTCCACAGGAAGGTGCAGGGATAGCGGCGGGAAGGCATCCGCATCAGGCTGCCCACTTCCGGCCGGTAGCCGCCCCAGTTAATGGCAGGGATCAGAAGAATGTCTACTTCATAATCCTGCCATTGCTCCCTGAACAGGCCAACCTCGTTCTTGGTGTCCTCCATCACGATCAACTGCACCTTCACCCGCGGCCAAACGTAGCCGCGTTCGCTCCGCAGCGCCAGGAAGCGCTCGATGTTCTCGACCGCCTGGGCAAATTTTTTTGATCCTCGCACTTTCATGTAAGTATCAGCCGTGGCAGCATTGATGCTAAACAGCAATATGTCAAGCCTGGAATCAAGTATCTTGACTGCTTTCTCTTCGTCCAGCAGCAGGGCGTTTGTGTCCATGTTCAGCAATGTGCTGGGCGCAGCCGTCTTGATATGCTCAATCAAGTCAAAGATCTGCGGATTTTTAAGCGGCTCGCCGTCCTTGTGCAGGCGTACTTCCACCGGCGCCTGGCGTGATATCTCTTCAGCCAGCTTGTCAAAGAGGGCCATATTGATTTCGCCCACCGGCCGGGTCAGATCCTGGCGCGGGCACATCCGGCAACGCAGGTTGCAGCGGTTGGTGGGCTCGATATTGATGCGGCTGGGAAAATCGGGCGTGATCTCCACCGCACGCGCCGCTTTATCCTTAACTAACTTTTTGGTTTTGGCTTTCAGTGACACTTTTTAGTAACAGGTTCCGAGTTTGAAGTTCAAAGCAATGGTTTCAAGGATTGAACTTGGAACCTGGTACTTTGAACTAGTTTTAAGCAATTGGCTCAAAAGTCTGCTTCTTGAAAGCCTTGAACAACATCCACTCGAACGGCACACCATAATAATGGTGCCGGGTCCGGGCCAGCGCCAGCGAATGCAGCATGTGATAGGGAATTTTCTTTAGCCCGCCGTTGCTCAGCTTTACCTGCATGCTGCTGTCTGGATAAGCAAACGGATAGTAAAAGCCGTTGACTTTCTCAATCACCTGCCGCTCCCCGGGCTCCACCCACTGGCTTTCTTTCAGCGTCGCCGGATTATAATCGGCCCATTCCTCCAGCGACGCCGGCTCGGGCATGCCATACTTGACCGCTAGGTCATAAAGGGGCGTGCCCGGATATGGCGTAAAGACAAAGATCTTCGTCCTGATGTCAGGTGAGATCTGCTTGACTTTCTCAATGAAATTTAATAGGTCTGCAGTCGTTTCCTGGGCCGGCGTTCCCGGCGGATGCGGAAATCCGGTGATGAACGTGAAGGTGCCGCCGATGCCGTAGTCACGGCAGACGCGGGCGGTCTTGAGGTGATCCGCGGCAGTCGCGCCCTTGTTGATCAGCTTGAGCACCGGTTCGGCCGCCGATTCGGCGCCAACGATGATGCGCTTGCAGCCGCTCTCACGGATCAGCTCCAGCACTTCCGGCTTGTAGCGGTGAAAAGTATCCGGCCGGGCTGAGGCTACCCAGCGGATGCCAAGCCCTTCACGGATGAACCCCTCGCAGATCGCTTTCACCCGGTTCTGGTTGGCAAAAAAGTTGGCGTCGCTGAAATTGACCTGGTCCAACTTGTAAGTCTTGACTATCTGTGACACTTCTTTGACAACGCGCCCGGCATCCAGGCCGGTCCAGTGCCGCTGGTATAGCTGGGCGTCGGCGCAGTAGCCGCACTTGCCCGGGCAGCCCTGGCTGGAATGATACTCAATCGTGCGGATCTTTTCATGGTTTTGGGTCTGGTTGAGCGCGACGGCGCGGTTGACATCCAGCAAGTGATAAGGCGCCGGCAAGACGTTATTGATATTGGCTAGCGGCCGCGGTTCATTGACCTCGACGCCTGCCGCAGTCCAGTAAGCACAGCCGGCCACACCCGCAGGCACCTTGCCGGCTGCCAGCGATTCCACGATCTCGGGGAATGTGATATCTCCCTGACCAACGCAAACAATGTCGCAAGCCTGCGACTCGCAGCATTGCTCCGGGAACAACGACGGGTGGTAGCCGCCCCAGACAATCGGCACTTCCGGATCCATCGCCCGGACCTTGCGCGCCATGGCGATGCCGCTCTTGATCTGATAACCGGTAATTGAGCTGACGCCGACGCAAACCGCGTCATCCAGGTTGTTAAGCACAGCCTGCTCGTAATTTGGCGTCACCCGCTCGTCAACCAGGTGCAGGTCGTATTTGCCCTCCAGCGGCGCCGCCACCACGGCGATCGCCAGCCCCAGCTCAATGCGGTAATGGCCATAGGCCGGCGTCGGGAAAAAGAGAACGACCTTCCGTTTGCCCCGCCGGTCGTAATTTGTTTGCCTGTCCATTATCAACTTGTTTTAATTTTCCTGCCTGATAGTTCGGAAGTATTCATTACTTATTATTATAGTCGCTGCATCCGAGCCACCCCAAAACCTTGTCACTACACCCGGCAAGCATTTATGTCAGCTTCAGCCGGCGGGCCAGATGCCATTCCCAGGGCAATGAGTAAAAGCCGGCATTAACCCGGGCCCGGCACACTTCCGTAAACAGCCGGTAGAGTGGTTTCTTGGCCGCGCCGGCGCGCATTATCTTCTCCCGGCCCAGCTGATTGGGGTAGGCCCAGGGGATGTAAAAATCGGCGATTTGCTTCACCTTGATCTTCTGCTGACGACTGATCCAGGGAGTCTGCACGGAGCGGGCGTCGTAAGCCGACCAGTCCTTCAGCGTCGCCGGCATCGTGAAGCCGCTGGCCTCGCCCAGCCGCGTCAGCGGCGTTCCCGGGAAGGGCGTAAAGAATAGCGTCGTCGTGCGCGTATCGGCGTAGATCTCCTTCAGCTGCTTCATAAAATCGAGCGTCGTCTGCATTTGCTGCCAGCTTTCAGTAGGAAAGCCGAGGATGAAAACATACGATGGCTGGATCCGGTGATCGCGGCAGCGGCGGGTCGCCTCCAGGACGTCGGCGGCCTCATTGCCTTTGTTGATCAGCTTAAGCACCGAGTCATCGCCCGATTCCGCCCCCATCATAAACTTGGTGCAGCCGCTGTCACGAATCAGCTTCAGGTCATCATCGCCGAAGGCAAGCACCTGCGAGGGGCGGATGGTGGCAAACCATTCAAACTTTTGCGGCGCCTCCAGAAAGCCTTGGCAGATCTCGCGCACCCGCTTCTTGGAAGCAAAAAAGTTGTTGTCGTCAAAGTAGATTCTGTCCAGGTTGTACTGCTCCACCAGACCGGTGACCTCAGCCACGACCCGCTCCGCGGCCAGGCTCCTCCACTTGCGGCCGTAAGCTTCTGGGTTTGAACAGAACCCGCACGCATGCGGACAGCCGAAGCTGGAAACGTAGCTGAGGCCGCGGCGGGTGTCGCCATGGTAGCGGCGGTTAAATTCCATGTAGGCTTCCACATCAACAAGGTCGTAAGGCATGGCGGGAAACTCGTTGATGTCGGCAACCTTCCGCTCCCGGTTATGGACCACTTCCCCATCCTTGGTATAGGAGAGGCCGTCGATCTCCTCCAGCTTGAGCTTGCCCGCCAGATAATCCGCCAGTTCCAGCATGGTCTTTTCACCCTGGCCGCGAACGACGATGTCTACCCGCGGATCCATAACAGTCTGTCCGGCCAGCAGCGAAGGATGATAACCGCCCCAGACGACCGGCTTGTCCGGGAATTTCTGCTTGACCGCTGCCGAAACTTCCAGGCCGTCGGCAATCTGGTAGCCGGTCATGGAGCTGACGCCAAACAGGTCGGCGCCGTCCACGGCGGCCAGCACCTTGTCCTTGTAGCCCGGCTCCACCCTGGCATCTATGATCTGAACGTCAATGCCCTTCCTGATCAGGAGCGGCGTCAGCGCCAGCAGGCTCAGCGGCGGGCTGGCCTTATGCTTGTTATCCTTGTTTGTAAGCGGAAAGAAGAGCAGAAATTTCATCACGACTCACCCGTGCTCACCGCCGGCGCCCCGGTTGCGTTTCCGCCGGCGTGGCAGTATGCCTCAATCATGATGCCTTGCCCAAAGTGCGGCAAAATCCTGGCTGCCGGCACGACAATCAGCTTGCGCAGGACGCGGTCCAGGACAGAGGAAGGGAAAACTTTGCCGCGGCGGTTTTCAATGCTTTTTTCAGTGACATATGCCGCGCCATAGTGTAGCAAATCTTCCTGCTGGAAGCGATTATTTCCCAGCAGGCGGTTAAGCGTGGCCGGGGAAAAATGCCAGACGTGACGCGGTGTCTCCACATTGAACCAGGAAGCACCAAAATAGCGGGCTTCCCATGACCTGATGTTATGGGTCTGCACAACCAGCAGGCCCCCCGGGGCCAGGTTCTCATGGCAGCGCTGCAGGCACGCATTCGGGTCGTCCACATCTTCAAGGACGCCAAAAAGGGTGATGCAGTCAAAGGGCCCGCCCCATTCCACCTCGTGCTCGGCGCCGTCGCCGACGTCAAGACCAAGCCTGTCGCGGGCAAAGGCGGCCACCTTTTCGTTAAGCTCGACGCCGCGCACCTCCCAGCCGCGCCGCTTCATCCCCAGCAGGAAATAACCGTCGCCGCAGCCGACGTCCAGCAGGCGCCCGGGCCGGTGGCGGCGGTTAATCTGGGCAATCTGCGGAGCAAAGCGCGCGATGCGTTCCTGAGGTTCAGCCTGCTTGCGGCCCAATGCCCAGTCAAACAGCGGATAAAGATTGGAGAAGGCGGCGCGCCGCTCCGAAAATGGCGGCCGCGGCGACATCCGCAGCGTGCTGCATACAGGGCAGCGCACGATCTTAAACAGGCCGGGCGACCCCAGCAGCGTGTCCCTGACGCCCCACTGCGGCATCCCGGCCGGCGAGCCGCAGACGGCGCAGTTGACAGCAAGCTCGCCGCCGGCAAGCCCGGGCAGATCTTTTTCTTTGGATTCTTCGGATTGATTCAAGTGAAGCACCAGCGACGTGAATCTCTTACCTTAAAAAATCAAAGGTCCTTGTGGCCGGCCCGCCACCGCTTCAGCCGCCATTCCAGCGGCGCCCGGAAATCGCGTTTACTCACACGCCAGGCGGCCAGCTGGTGCATGCTCTTGTAAGCAAGCCCTTTTGCCCCGCCGGCGCTCATCTTCGCCTTCAGCTCCGGCCCTGGGGAAGCAAAAGGCATGTAAAAATCAATAATCATGTCAACTTTTTCCTTGTAAACCGGATCCACCCAGGGCGTGTGCAGCTCGGTAAGGTCAAAGTCGGCCCAGGCCTCGGTGCGCGGCGGCGGCATGAAGCCCAGCCGCACGGCTTCGTCGTACATGGGCGCGCCGGGATAGGGAGCAAAAAAGAAGCCGTGCACCT
>JAJYIM010000039.1 GCA_021790115.1 Actinomycetes bacterium
CTGGCGCCGCTTAAACTGGGACTTTTTGCTTTTGCTGTTGCCGGCCCTGGGGCTTCTTGTCTGGATGCTTTACCTGGGGGTGCATTTTGGCGACCCGCTGCTGTTCTCCAAAGCCCAGGGAACCTGGGGCCGTCATGTGATCAGTCCGCTTAAAGGCGGGCCCCTGGCTGCAATCTACGAGGGATTTACCTACGCACTCAGTGGCAGCGGCAAAATCCTGGCAGGACCGGTTGGGAGTTTCTGGCCTCTGGTTGACACCGATCCCGGTTTCCTGGGAACCCGGGCGGTCCTGGACTTCGGCTTCACCATCGTTTTTTTTGCTCTCAGCATCGCCGCCCTCTGGCGGCTGCGGGTTGAATATGCGCTTTACTGCCTGGCGCTGGTGCTGATTCCCGCATCCTTCCCGCACATCCTGATGGGACCGACGGACCCCCTGTTCTCCATGCCCCGTTTTGTGCTGCCTGCTTTCCCTGTTTTTGCCCTGCTGGCAATATGGGGCGGCAAGAAGCCGTGGCTGAACCGCCTGATTTTGGCTGTCTCCATCCTTCTGCTGATACTGCTCTGTTCCCGCTTCGTGCTGTTTGAATGGGTAGCCTAGCTCCTGTTACCGGGGAAGAGCCAGGAGATGGCTGATAGATAGCGCATCTGTACTTCTGACGTTTGCCCCCGCCTAACCCCCTCGCATCAGGAAGAGGGAATAAGATGGCATCGCTTTGCCTTGTTTTAAACTTTTGTCCGGCCTTATTTTCTGAACGCTGTCAGATAGAAAAATTCGCCGGCGCCGGCCGTCCCCTCTTTTTTAAAACCAAACGGCAACACCAGCGCGTCCAGTTCCTCCGGCGACAGGCGGACGCGCTTTGGCGGCCCGGGCGGGCCGTCAACCTTTCTGAACTCGACTATCACCAGGCGGCCGCCCGGCTTGAGCACGCGCGCGGCTTCCGGCAACACGCCCTCTCCCCCTTTTTCCTGCACCAGGTCGTGCAACGCCGTTGCAATCAGGCAGACGTCAGCGGAGGCGTCTTCAACAGGAATCTTTTTTGTGATGTCGGCAACTTCGGCGCTGACGTTGCCAACATCCCGGGCGGCTATGCGCCGCTGCAACTCCTCAATCCCCTCGCGCCAGAGGTCATAGGCGCGGATAGTGCTGTCTTTTCCTGCCGAACGCGCAATGGCCAGGGCATAATTGCCGGCGCCGCTGGCCAGGTCCAGCAGCACCTCGCCATCCTTCAGCTCCAGAGCGCTGAAAACTGCATTGCTGTCAACAAAGTCGAAGCTGCTTCTTCCGGCCGCGATCGGCTTGTCGTGCATTTTAACCATCTTCCTGACGGAGATGTTGTTCAAGGGCCTGGCAAAAAGCTTCATAGGTGCTGTCATTGAAAAGGACAAAAACCACTTTATTGATTGATGTTTTACCCTTAATGAAGTCAACCACCGTGGAAGTGGCAATCGGGGCCGCCGCCGGCGGCGGATACCTGTAGGCGCCGGTGCTCAGCGACGGGAAGGCAATGGAGGTGATGCCTTTCTCATCAGCCACCTCCAGCGAGCGGCGGTAGGCGCTTCCGAGCAGCGTGGCCTCATCGCTGCTGCCGCCATGCCAGACGGGGCCCACGGCGTGGATGACGAACCTTGCCCTGAGGCGGCCTGCCGTGGTAACGCAGGCGGACCCGGTCGGGCATCCGCCCAGCCGGCGGCACTGACGCATGATCTCCGGGCCGCCGGCGCGGTGGATGGCTCCGTCGACGCCGCCGCCACCCCTGAGGCCGGAGTTTGCCGCATTTACAATGGCGTCCACCTCTTGCCTGGTGATATCACCCTGGACCAGCTGCAGGATTTTCCCGTTCACGTTTGCCTGCATTAGCCCTCCTTCTCAAAAGACATATTCGGCTGCGGCCGGCTGCAAAGGCCATCGGCGGCATCCTTAAGAGCAAAAAACCCGACGTACCGCAGCAGGTACGACTGCGGGCTTTTTACTCCTGCTTCCTTGCCCATGGCCTTTTCGCACGGCCTCGCTGCGAACAACCTTCTGAGATAGATTCTAAGCGCTTCCAGCTGCGATCTTTCGACTCAGGAGCGGCAAAAAAGGATTCGCAGCCAGGCGCCGTGGCAGGCTGCCGCGGCCTGCCGCAATAATGGGAAGGGGTTTTATCCAGCACCCAGTGTCCAGCATCCGGCATCCGGCCTGCTAAACATTCTCCACCATCTCCCAAACGCCGCAGGGGCAGGTGCCGGCGCAGAAGCCGCAGCCGATGCACTTCTCGCCATCGACGACGTATTCCCATTCGCCGTCCCGCTCGACGCGGCTGATGGCGCCGTAGTAACAGACGGCCTGGCACATGCCGCAGTCGCGGCACAGTCCACAGGACATGCAGGTTTGCGCTTCCTGCTCGGGGAGGCTGAGCGCCGGAGCGGCAGACAGACCGCCCGCCGCGGCGCCACTTTCCTTCGCCATTTCTTTCCCCGGCAGATCGGGCGGCTCCAGGTCGGTTGCGCCCTCAACGGCGACTCCAGGCTCCGGGACTCCGGTAGCCCTCATGTCACCAATCAGGCCGGCGGTGGGAATCAGGTCCGGGACGCCGCCCTCGTAATAAACGGTCCTGATCCGCTCGTAGGGGATGACCTGTTTCATTTCGGGGACGATATCAACTTCCATCATCAGATTATGCACCGCCTCGGCGGTGACGCGGCCCTGGCCGATAGCGTTTGTGATCAGGCCCGGCCGGGTGGCGTCGCCAACAGCGAACACTTTCGGGTCCGAGGTCTGTCCGGCGGCGCTGACAACCAAGTAGCCGCGCTCGACGTCAATGCCGGCGGGCAGGAAGTCAAGCACCGGGCTTTCGCCGATGGAGATAATCACCCTGTCGGCCGCCATGCTGCTGCCATCCTTAAAGTAAATCTTTTTCTTGTTAGCATCATACTTTTCCGTCACCCGCGGCCAGACGATGCTGGTGCCGCGCGCCTCGGCCAGCTCGCGCTCCTTGCCGAAGCTGGCGGGCGGCTGGATGTCAACGGCGGTGACCACGGCGGCGCCCAGGTTCCAGGCCTGGCAGGCGATATCCATGCCGACGTTGCCGGCGCCGATGACGACGACTTTTTGGCCGGAGAGGTCTTCGGGTTCGCCGAAGTTGACGGCCTTCAGGAAATCAATTCCGGGGATGACGTCCTCCCAGCCGGGGAACTTGATCAGCCGCGCCTCGTGGGCGCCGCTGGCGACGATGACTACATCATGCTGCGTGTAAATCGTGTCGAAGCGCTTGCGGCCGACCTTTGCATGCAAATGTATGTCAACGCCGATCTCAGCGAACCGCGAAAGCTCTTTCTGAAGCACCTCCTGCGGCAGCCGTTCGCGCGGGATGGCCAGCTCCATTTTGCCGCCCAGCTTGCCGGCGGCTTCGTAGAGGTCTATTTGATGCCCGCGCAGGCCCAGTTGCCAAGCCACCGAAAGGCCGCCGGGGCCGCCGCCGATGACGGCCACTTTCTTGCCGGTGGAGCGCACCTTTTTCGGCGCCGGCACCTCCAGGCTGAGCGAGCCCATCTTCTTGATATTATGCGGCTTGTCAACAAAGAGGCCGCGGGTGCAGGCATCCATGCAGAGGTTGGGGCAGACCTGGCCGCAAACTGTTGCCGGGAAGGGGCTGTACTCAAGCACGAGCGCCAGCGCCTCCTCCAGGCGCCCCTGACGGATAAGCGAGGCGCGCTTGTTTGACGGAATCCGCGAGGGGCAGGCATATGCGCACGGCGGCAGGTACTTCTCGTTGTACCAGACCGGCTTGAAGCGGCGGTCCGCGCCGGTGGTGACGTAAGGCAAAATCGTGCGCGGATGGTTGATATATTCGCCGAAGATGCCGCCGTCGCCCACTTCCGGCTCCCACACCCGCTCGCGGAACCGGGTCGTTGACGTCCTGAAGCCGCGGCGCTCTTCCTTCTCCGCCGGCGTCAGGACAATCAGCTTCCGCCACCGGCCGCGGTCGCCTGTCAGCTCCTTCAGGTGATCCATCCGGTCGATTGCCTTGAGATATGGCTTGATATTGATAACGAGCCATTTCCAATCGGCATCAGAAAGCTCGGCCAGTTTGACGTCATTCTCGCTGTAGCCTTGAATGGGACCGCGAAAGTAAATGGTGCCGCCAACCATGCCGACGCATGGCCGGTAGCCGAGGATGTTGTCCGGGTTGCGGGGACTGACACCGCAGACGACGGCAACGCCGCCGGCCTTGAACTCGGCGAACGAGTCGCCCACATCGCGGAAATACCATGACTGGAGCGGCTCAAAGCGGGGGTTGAACTTTGTCATCGTGTCGCAGCGGGCGCCGCCGCCGCCCTGGACGTAAAGGATGCCCTGGGCGCCGGCGTTGTGGGCGCCGTTGGTGACATCGCCAAGCACTGTTATTTTGGCGCCGCAGTTGATCCAGCCAACGTCGTCGGAGGCGCTTCCCTTGACCACAATCTCCGTGCCGAACATGCCCATGCTGCCCAGGCGCTGGCCCACAGGGCCGCCAACGGTAATCCTGACCTTGCCGTCCCGCGGCCAGATGCGGCCGCCGATGCCATGCTGGCCGTTAGCGTGAACGGTCAGCGAGCGCTCGCCCTTCTTGACGGCAGCCTGGATCTGCTCTTCCAGTTGCCGGGAGGAGACGCGCCCGCCTTTGATGTTGCCGTTGATGATCATTAAATCTCTGCTTCTTCGCCTGTCTTGCCGCCGCTGCTTATCCGTAAAGCTTTCAGATCTCTGTCACTTCGCTTACCTGCCGGACAATCTCGATGTCCGTAAACTTTTCCTTGTCTTCCAAAAGTTCCTGCACCGCCGCTTCGTACGCCGCTTTGAGCTGCTCGCGCGACTCAAACACCATGTGACTCACCGCCAGGTACGGCGGAGGACCGGCCGCACTGTCGACTCCCAAATCAACTTCCACCTTCAGCGGCGACAACTTCTCCTTCACCAGCGGCATGTGATGATTCAAATAATATTCTTGGTTGAATCTTTTTCCTTCAGTCCGCGGGTATAATACCAAAACCCTTATCAACGGTTACTCCGATCATTCAGTAAATAGTTTGGAAACATTGGAAACTACGTCCCTAACAGACATGGCTGATCCGCAGCCGCTCGGCAATCTCCTTGTTTGCCACCCCGAGCGCGTCCGACATGCCGATGGGCAGCTCGGTGCTGCGCCCCAGGGGCGCGAAGATCTTCCTGAGCTCGACGTCGGCTGCCTTGAACACCTCCACCACCCGCTCGGCCACCACATCCGGATCAAGCCGGCGGTAAAGCTTCGGGTCCTGTGTCGTAATCCCCCGCGGGCAACGGCCCGTGTTGCACAGATTGCAGCGGTTGTACTCGTCGCCAAAGCACCAGGCGGCAGCCTGCATGATGTGCTTGCCGGTGTCGACCGCCGAGGCGCCCAGCATGATCATGGCGGCGGCATTGGCCGCCAGGTTGCCTGTCTTGCCCATGCCGCCGGCGGCGATCAGCGGCAGCTCATTCTGCTTGCCTTGCGCCACCAGATCCAGGTAGCAGTCGCGGATGTTGGAGGCGATCGGGTGGCCCATCTTGTCCATGGAGACGTTGTAGGCGGCGCCCGTGCCGCCGTCCTCGCCGTCGATGCAAAGCGCGCCGGCGTACGGGTTGCGGGCCAGGTTGTTAAGCACGGCCATCGCCGTCTTCGTCCCCGAGATCTTGGGATAGACCGGCACGCGGAAGCCCCAGGCCATCGACATTGACTGGATCATTTTGGCGACAGCTTCCTCGATTGAATATTTTGTCTGGTGCGTCGGCGGCGAGGCCAGATCGACGAACTCGGGCACGCCGCGGATCTGCGCGATTAGCTTCAGCACCTTGTAGGCCATCAGCAGGCCGCCGTCGCCGGGCTTGGCGCCCTGGCCGTACTTGATCTCGACCGCGGCCGGGTCCTCGCTCATCTCCGGGATGGCGTGCACGATCTCGTCCCAGCCGAAATAGCCGGAGGCGATCTGGAGGATGAAATACTTGGCGAAGCGGCTCTTTAAGAGCCGCGGCGGCATGCCGCCCTCGCCGGTTGCCATTACCACAGGCATGCCTTCGACTTCATTCAGGTACGCAACCCCCATGGCCAGGCCCTCCCACATGTGCGGCGACAGGGCGCCGATGCTCATGCTGCCGATGCGGATCGGATAGATCTCGCGCACCGGCGGGATGAAGCCATTCCCGCTCCTGCTCTTGCCGACCACCAGCCTGTCGCCGCGCCGGGAAAGCGGCAGCGCCTCGGGCGGCAGGTTGCGGCCCAGCAAGGTGCGGATGCGGAACTCATGCCGGCCGGCGTCCAGCGCCGGGTCGGTCAGCATTGATATTCTTATAAATTTAAGCTGATCCAGCGTCGACGGCGCCGGGTCGTTGCGCCGCCCGCCGCGGCGGAAGGGCACGCCGCCCTTGTTCTTGTAAGTGAGGAACTTGTGCCGCGGGTTGTACTCCGGCTCGATTGCCTCGTTGGGACAGACCAGCATGCAGGCGCCGCAGCCGGTGCAGTAGCGGTCAATGTCGGTGACCTGCCGGACGACATGCACGATCACGCGCTGCGCCCTCGGATTGGGGGCGCCGCCCTCGGAGAACGCCCGCCGGTGCACATGCGGCGCCGCCTCGATGGCGTTTACCGGGCAGACGGCCGTGCAGCGGCCGCAGCGGGTGCAGCGGCCGTCGCGCCAGCGGATGATGTATGGAAACTCTCTTAACGAAAGTTCGTGGTTCTGGTCAAGTCTTGTGGCTGGATCCATAATCAGGTTTGGGTTTCGGGTTTTTGTCTCAGGCCGGCGTTTTTTTAAAGCCGCTCAGCTGATTCCAGCGCGTCAGCTTGCCGGCGCCGGGGGACACGATGGCCATGTCGTACTTCATCGGCGAAAAGTCCCGCGTCTTGTCCCGCACCGGCAATGCTTCATCCAGGCCGCACTCCTCGCTGACAAGCGCGTACTTGCCGGGGGCGCCGCCAACGATGCCGGGCCTGAGCTTCTTGGCGTCCTGCACCATGAAAGCAGTGCCGTCCGGGGTAAAACCAATGACGCAGTTGGGACCGTCAATACAGAGCGGCCTCAGCGAGCGGCGAATCAGCCTGAGCGCCTCCCCGTCGGCGCGCGAATTGATCTCCTGTTCCGAGAGCGGCGTTATCACGTCCTTATAATAAGTCAACGGATAACCCAGCTGCCGGTGCGTATAGTGGAGAATGTGGGCAAACACCTCCGAGTCGGAATTGTAGCCCATGTAGCCGGGGAAGCCGCGGCTGCTGAGGAACTCCATGATCGGCACGAAAGCGGTGTTCTCGCCGTTGGTCATCGTGCAGTATCCCTGCAGGAAAAAAGGATGGCAGGCATACAGGTAAATGTCATAGTTTGTGTTCTGCCGTCCCTGGGCCAAGATGATCTTTGCCCGCAGGGAGCCGTCCTGAAGCCGGAAGAAGCGGCCCAACTGGAGCGGATCCCCCACTTCCTTCAGCGTGACCACGTCCGGGTAAAAGGAGAAGACAAAGATCGACTCGTCTTCCTCGCCCAGGGCGCGCAGCGCCAGGCGTGCCTCCAGCAGCAGCCCCTCCTGCCGGGCCTGCGCCCGGTCGCGGTAGAGCTGCGGGAACTCGTAAACCTTGGCAAAGTAATGGTCGCGGCGGCCGGTCTCCGGCTCGGGGGCCGAACCGTCAATGTCGGGCTGCCACATGTGGATCTCTTCGAACCCCTGGGCGTACATGTAATTGTCAAGATCGCGCAGTCCCTTGGCGGAGGCGATGCCGGACAGGACCGGCAGCCCCTTGAACTTTTCAAACTCTCCGCCCAGATCTTTCAGAACCAGGCCCAGCCCGGATCCGTCATGGCCTTCCTTCATTGTATCGAGGGCCACGATGTTCTCCATTGGAGAAAAATATTCAGATGATGTAATTGCGCATAGCCGGCACATGGTCTTGAAAAAACGGTTTCGGGATTCGGGCTCTGCCTACTTAACGTTTGTACAATTTTGGGCCGGTTTCCATAACACCCGGCCGTTTATTATCGCATAAAGGCCCCGGTCCCGCACCGTGTTTGTACAATTGGAGCAAAGGGCAGGCCGGAGAGGATTATTTCGGCCGCGCCAGAATAATTGCTGCCCTGGGCGCCGATCCTGGGGACGGCCGTGCCGCCGGCTCAGCGCCTCAGCAGCCGCATTGCTTTCAGGCCGAAGCCGAGCTTCTCCTGATCCTCGCTCCTGTGCACATCCAGGCCGGCGAGGTCATTGATGCGTCCCAGGCGGTAGCGGATGGTGTGCCGGTGGGTAAAAAGCGCTTCTGCGGTGGTGGCGACGCTACGGTTGTTTGCCAGGTACGCTTCCAGGGTGCCAACCAGGTCGGTGTGGTGCTTGTGGTCATACTCTTCCACCCGGGCAATGGTCTCTTCATAAAAACTGCGCACCTCTTCCGGGTCTTCTTCCAGCGCCCCCAGCAGCAGCTTGTAGACGCCCATGTCGTCATATGTGGCGATGGCGCTGCTTTCCCCCAGCCGCTGGCTGACCTGCAGGGCGGACTCTGCCTCGCGGTATGCCCGCCGGGTCGCTGACGGGCTGGCATGGAACCGCCCCAGGCCAATGGAGACAGTCAGGCCAGGCAGCAGCTCGGCGCAGGCCTGGCGGATCAGCGCCGCCGTTGACTTGGCTACAGACATCAGCTTATCCCCGCCGTTGCCCGGCGGCAGGAACGCGATCACGTTGTCGCTTTTGGGAGTGAGCAGCGCGTCCCTGTGGTATGAGCGGATCACCTGGCTGACGCCGCCAAAGAAGCGGTTTTTTAATTGCTGGACTTCCTGCTCTTTGAGCGCCTTGCCGACGACGTAATCTCCAAAGGAGTCGATATCGGCAATCAACACCAGGCAGCCGCGGCTCAGGTCGCCGCCCAGGAAACTGGCCCGCTGCAGCATGGTGGGGCCGGCATCGAACTCGCCGGCCAGCAAGTCATCGACAAAGTCTCCCCGCAACCGCGTCTCTGCTTCCAGCCTGGCCAGCTCCCGGCCCATAACGACGGCTGCCACCGTTGCGGCGCTTTCCAGCGCCACGAGATCCAGTTCATTTAGCGGCGCCTCAGTCTCAAAACTGGAAACGTAGCCCTGCACGTCGCGGCCGACAGAGACCGGTACAGTAACGGCCGCGGGGTATTCCACGCCGGGCTCAAGCGGCCTCCGCTGGCGGCGGCCGGCGCGGCTGCGGTTATCTTCCCTGGATTGACTCTCCCCAATGTGCTTCATGGCTATAAATTTGTCAACGAGTGTGGATGATTCCGCCGCCGGCGCAGACTGCGCCAGGGTCTCGTGAAAGGCGTCCTCGAGGATGACGGGCCGGCCCAGCAACTCGGCAGTTGTATCGGCAATGGACTGCCAGCCGCCGCCATCGATGACCACATCAAGCAGCCGCTGGTGGATATCCTGGGAACGCCTGAGCAGAGACACATGCTCGCCGACGATGCGCTCGGAAATCTCGGCGATAATATGGGTCCATCTGACCTCGTCCGGAATTTCTACGATGGGGAAATGGTGGCGGTTGCCCAGCGAAACCAGCTCCGGCGCCACTGTTTTGACAAAGCGTCCAGGCTTGACAAGAAGGCCGGCGGCACCAGATTTAATGATCTTGCGGCTGAACTCGACCTGCGCTTCCGGGTCCTTGGCGGCAGCGAAAAAAGTTGACAGCACCAGCTCGCCGCCGGTAAGCCAGTCCCCGATGTCCGGGACCTCGCCGACCGTCACCTGGGAGACTTCACGGTTTAGCCCCTTGCGTCCGGCCAGCAGCTTGGCGTCGGACAGGATTGGCAATTTGAGGATCTCTGAAACGGACAGCCCCACGCTTGCTCCTTTTGGACACATGGATAAATTAGCATCATGTGCTGGATGGACCTGCTCACATGATAAGCCTTTATCCCGGCACAATTCTTATCCTATTGTACAATAAATCGATTGATTTATGGTACAGGCGGATAAAGGAACACAAGCGCAAACTGGCCGGAATGCGCCATTATTCAGAACCTGCCCGGCCGCCGGTTACGAGTCCTCGAACGGGAAAACCATCCGGATCGTCTTGACCTGTACGATTGTACAATCAGTCTTTACCGGCCGGCTGTCAGACGAGCTCCGGTTCGTGCATGTTGCCTGCGTCACCGGTATGAACTCGACTTCCGGCGCATTGAGGATGTCCGACACGCGGCCGCGGTAGTGACCCGGCTTTAAATGCACGTTCCCCTCGATCTCATACTCGTCGGTAAGGATCTTTGCCCTCACGGGCTGCGTTTTGACCTTGGCCTGGATTGCCAATTCGGTCACCTCCCCTCAAGGTGAGTTTAGCCTTCACGTGCATTGTTTATCGGAAAACTCGTGGCGATACTTTACCGGAAGAATGCTGCCGGTAAGAGCAGGTGGCAGTTTTGAGCAGATGGCAGGCTTCGTAGATGGCAGGCTTTTAGCCTGCCTTTGGGAGACTTCCTTTACGCACACGCCCTCTCTTGCACAGGCTAAAAGCCTGTGCCCACTGCCCTCTCTTGCACAGGCTAAAAGCCTGTGCCTACCGACAATCAGGGCCTGATGCCGCACAGGCTAAAAGCCTGTGCCTACCATCCGTCAAAACAGCGAAATCAAATGGCTGACGATCCCGCCCACCAGCACCGCCAGGACGATCGTAAAGGCGGAGATGGCGGCGGTCCCCTTCCAGCCGAGCTCCTTGCCCAGCGCCGTGATCGTGGCCGCGCAGGGAATGTAAATCGCCGTCACCAGCGCGTAGACAAACAGCTGGGAATTGGTCATGATGATATTCAGGTTATGAGCCACCCCGGCAGTGGCGCCCATGGCAACCGCCAGCGTGATTAAAAGCTGCAGCGCCAGCTCCTTGCGCAGCACCCCCATCACCAGGGCCAGCCCGGCCACGGGCGGCAGGCCCATCCAGGTTTCCACCACCGGCGACATGGGCCGCGCCAGATCAAACAGATAGCCGGTCTCATACAGCGCGCCCAGCGCCAGACTGCCAATGGCGATGATCGGCGCGGCCATAAAAACAAACCCCTTAAACCTGAACCAGGCCTTCTTCAGCACTGTCTTCATATGCGGACGCCGGAATGAGAACATCTCCATCACCAGCCCGGTGGACTTCCCCGGCATCAGCCGGTTAAGCCCCAGGCCGGCCATGATCCAGACTGCCAGCACAATGGCGTACAGGGCCAGGGCAGCCTGCCAGCCGGCGTAATAAGCGACGGCGCCAAAGATAACGGCGGTGCGGGCGCTGCAGGGCACCATGACAATCAACGTCCCGGCTATCAACCGCTCCCGCCTGGTGGCAAGCACGCGGGTGCCAATGATGGCAGGCACGTTGCAGCCGGCGCCGGCGACAATGGGAATCATGGCCCGCCCGTGCAGGCCGAGGCGGTGCATTACCGAATCTGTTAAAAAAGCAACAGAGTTCAGGTAGCCCGTGTCCTCCAAAAACGCCAGCACCAGGTAAAAGACAAGCACGAAAGGAACGCCAACTGTAAGCGCCGCCTCAAAACCCTGCGGCACCCACATTAGCGATCGGGTGAGCGCATTTTCCCCCAGCAGGGAAAACAGCCCCGACTGCAGCGGCGGCACCAGGTGGCCTTCCCAGATATTGCTGAGCAGGTTGGCCAGGTTATTGCCGGCAAAGTACATCAGCACAAAGATAAAGGCCAGCACCCCCACCAGCACCGGCACGCCGGAGACAGGACCCGTGCTGAGGCGCCAGAAGCGCTCGCCCCAGGATGGTTTCTGAACCGCCCGGCCCCGCTCAACTTCCTCGGCGATGAGGCCTGCCAGGGCGTGCCGCTCGCCGGCGATGCGGATGGGGGCGGGCTGGCCATGCTCCGCCTCGATGCGGTGGCGCAGCCGGGCGGCCTGTTCCAGGATCGGCTGCCAGCCGGCCCTGGCCGCGACCAGTTCAATGTACTCTGAATCATTCTCAAGCAGCAGCAGCGCCATGGCGCGCCGGGGCAGCCCGTGGGGATCCTCAAGCCCGGCGGACTCAATGGCGGCGGCCAGCTCCTCCACCTGGCCTTCGATATCCTGGCCAAAGGCCAGGCCTTCCGGAGCGGGCCGGCGCCGCTCCCTGGCCATCCTGGCGGCGACGCGGACAAGTTCCTGCAGACCCTCGCCGCGGTTGCCTATGGTAGGCACAACCGGCGCGTCCAGCAGCCGGGAAAGGCGGTTAACATCAATCTCACGCCCTTCCCGCTCGGCGAGGTCGTAAATGTTGAGGGCGATGACCATCGGGTAGCCAAGCTCCAGAAACTGAAGCGCCATGTAAAGGTTGCGGGTAAGATTGGTGGCGTCCAGGACCATCACGACCACGTCCGGCCGCCCCTCCAGGACTCCCTTGCGGGCCACCCACTGGTCTTCGGACACGGCTCCCAGGGCATACGTCCCCGGCAGGTCAAAAACGCCAACGCGGGTGCCGTTTAGCGATGTTGTCGCCACGTGGATGTCAACGGACGTCCCCGGGTAGTTGGCGGTCTCCACGCCCATGCCGGTGAGGCTGTTGAATATGCTGGATTTGCCGACGTTGGGGTTGCCGGCCAGGGCGATGGTGAAATCAGTATCACCATGCAATTTGTTTAAAGCACTGTGGCACGATAATTGCAAAACTTGTTAATCTCCCTGATTTGAGGTCAAAACCCGGCCTCGCTTGTCACTTGACGTTTCCCTTGACCATCACCTTGGCGGCGACCTCCTGCCCCAGGGCGTACTGGCTGCCCGCCACCCTGACCAGCATCGGCCCCTTGAAAGGAGCAATCTCCTTTACCTTGATGCGGGCATTGGGGAACAGGCCCAGCGTGGCCAGGTACTGCAGCAGCCGCGGCTCCTCCTCGGCTATCCGCTCGATAACGCCCTCCTCTCCCACGCACAGGCGCGACAGCGGAATTGCCTCCTTCTCCCGCTTCTTTGCGCCCTTTGTCCCCGGGATGGGGAACCCGTGCGGGCAGGTCTCGGGATGGCCCAGGATCCCCGCCAGTTTTTCCTCGACGTGAGGACTCATGGCGTGCTCAAGCTTGCAGGCTTCCTCATGCACCTCATCCCAGTCGAGTCCCAGCACGTCGGTAAGAAACCTCTCCCAGAGGCGGTGGCGGCGCACCAGCGATTCCGCTGCCTCCTGTCCCTTCCTGGTAAGCTTGACGCCTTCCGGCCTGCTTGTATGGGCGAGGCCGTTCTCGTTCAGGCGCCGGAGCATATCGGCCACGGTTGGCGGCGACACTTCCATACGCTCGGCAAGCCGGGCAGCAATCACAGGCTTCCCTTCCAGAGACATTTTGTAGATCGCCTCCAGGTACTCCTCAATTGCAGATGTAATCACTTTCGTCATAATGGCCCCTTCCCAAAGCAGGCATATTGCCTGTCTTCACAAAGTTAGACGAGTATTATATTACACGAACGACTATACTAATGCAATGGGATTTGCCCAAATTACAAACCGGTTACAGGTTACAATTACGGTTATAATTACCGCGCTGGCTGGCAACTCGGAACTTGGAACAGATGTTTTTACCGGACCTCCACATTCACACGCCTTTTTGTGGGCATGCCGGCGGCGAGATGGAAGATTATGTCGCCGCTGCCCGCAGGCTGGGCATGCCGGAGATGGGCTTCGCCGACCATCTGCCCCTGTTCCACATTACCGACCCGTCGCTAACCATGCGCCGGGAAGACCTGCCTGCCTATGTGGAAAAGGTCAGGCAGCTGCAGGCAGCAAATCCGGGATTTCCCATCCGCCTCGGCATCGAGGCCGATTTCATCGCCCCGCACCTTGATGACGTGGCAAAGGCCCTGGCGTCGCACCCTTTTGATTACGTTTATGGTTCTGTCCATTTTATCGGCGACTGGGGCATTGATCAGTCCCGCTTCAAGTACGAGTTTGAGCGCCGCGACATCAACGAGGTCTACGAGCTTTATTTCCAGCACGTGGCCGCCGCCGCCCGCACCGGCCTTTTTGATATCATGACACATCTTGATGTTGTCAAAAAATATGGCCACTGCCCTACCAAAGATATGTCAGATGTCTATAACGGGGTTGGCGAGGCCCTGGCCAAGAGCAATGTCGCCATCGAGCTGAACTCCTCCGGGCTGCGCAAGCCCGTACATGAGATTTACCCGGGTCTGGAGCTGCTTAAGATCATGCGGGCGCATGGCGTGCCCATCGCTTTCGGCTCCGATGCCCACAAGCCGGCCCAGGTGGGACAGGATTTCAACCTGCTGCTGAAGCACGCCCGGGCCGCGGGCTATACCGATTACCTTACTTTTGCCGGCCGCGAGCGCGTGCCGTGGCAGCTCTAACAGCAAGCTTCGAGTTTCCAGTTAAACCTTTCAGGCCTCAATCAACTAGAAAAATTGAAAATATTAACCAGAAATTAATTTAATGAGCGAGACGTTACCACTGATCTATAACCCCATCGCCGGCGGCGGCTGTGAGCGCAAGGCCCGCAAGGCGCAAAAAAAACTGGCGGCGCTGGGCTGCCAGGCGGAGCTGCTGCCTACCTCCGGCGTCGGCTCGGCCACAAGCATCGCGCGGCGGCTGGCGGGCGCGGGCGCGCCGAGGGTGGCCGTTGCCGGAGGGGACGGCACAATCAATGAAGTCATCAACGGGCTGGCGTTAAGCGATACCGAGCTGGCCATTATCCCCGCCGGCACTGCCAACGTGCTGGCCATGGAGATGCAGGTCCCGTTGAAAATAGCCACGGCCTGCCGCCTGGCGTGCGAAAGCAGCAGCGTCACGATCGATCTCGGCCTGGCCGGCAGCCGTTACTTCGCCCTGATGGCCGGCATTGGCTTTGACGCCCTCGTGATCAAAAACATCATCCCGGCTTTGAAAAAGTCGATCCGGCGGGCGGCGTTTCCGGTTACGGGCCTGGTGACCCTGATCCAAAAGGACCTCTCCCTGCTCCAGGCGGCGGCTCAAGGGCATCAGAGCAGTGGCTATTTTGTGATTGTGGCTAATTCTCGTTACTACGGAGGAAGATTTGGCCCGGTGCCCGAAGCCAGCATTACCGACGGCCTGCTGGACGTGTGCGTGCTTAAAGGTAAAAAGCTCCAGAAGATGCTCAATTTCTGGGCGGCGGCGCTAAGGCAAAACCACGTGGACGCCTCGCTGGCGGATTATTTCCGCACGACGGCCGTGGACATCAACTGCCCAGGCGGCGAGCCGGTGCCAGTGCAGACCGACGGCGAGGTGATCGGCGAGCTGCCGCTTAAGGTCTCTGTCGTCCCGGCCGCCCTGAAAATCTGCTCCGGCAGGAATGACCTGGATTGATCCCGCCCGCGCGCCTGCCGGTTATCATCAAGCGCCTGGAGCGGCGCTACGGCCGCCCCCGCTGGCGGCCCCGGTTCTCGCCGCCGGAAGAACTGGTCTTCACCATCTTGTCACAAAACACAACCGATGCCAATGCAGCCCGGTCGCTGGCGGCGCTGAAACGCAAATATCCCCGGTGGCAGGATGTGGCGGCGGCGGCGCCGACAGGCATTGCCGCCGCCATCCGCGCCGGCGGCCTGGCCGACACAAAGGCGTGCTATATCAAAGGTGCGCTGGCGGGCATCATTAAAGACAAAGGCAGCCTCTCCTTTGACTTCCTGAAACAGATGGATGACCGCGAGGCTGCCTCCTACCTGACATCTTTCACCGGCATCGGCGTCAAGACGGCTGCCTGCGTGCTGTTGTTCGCACTGGGCCGGCCGGTGCTGCCCGTTGACACACATGTCTTCCGCGTAACAAAAAGACTGGGCCTGCTGGAAGCCAAGGCCACCCGCGCCGGCGCCCACCGCGTCCTGGGAGCCATCACGCCGGCGCCGGACGTCTACAGCTTCCACGTCAACCTGGTCCGGCATGGCCGCCGGGTCTGCAAGGCCGGCAGGCCGCTCTGCAACAACTGCGTCATCGAGCCTCTCTGCCCCGCAAGCGAAAAAGAAGCAATCCAGCATCCGGCTTAAAAGAGGCGCCCCGAGGGGCGCCTCTTAAACAACTAATTCAGGCTAACCGGCCTTGAGCTAATCGCCGCTACCGTCACGGCCGTGCTGATTGTGGTGGCCGTCATGGCGGTGGCCGCCATGGTCGCCGTGACGACCGTACTGACTGCCGCCAGCGCC
>JAJYIM010000040.1 GCA_021790115.1 Actinomycetes bacterium
GGCCGCCCCCATAGCAGCAAATTGAAAAACTAAAGTTAAACAGCTTCCACGAGCGCAACTTCCGGAATCTCTTCCTTCAGCCGCTGCTCGACGCCCATCTTCAATGTCATCTGGGACATAGGGCAGCCACCACAGGCTCCGGTCAGCTTGACCGTCACCTTTCCGTCTTCAGTCACTTCTATAAGTTCAAGGTCGCCGCCATCCGCCTGCAGCGCCGGCCTGATCTTCTCCAAAGACTCTTCAACCTTTTCGCGTGACAACATTCCCGTTCACCTCCTCGTCTAGAGACTATTGATTTCGGTGACATTTACCCCGAAATGATCGTCCTGCTTACTCCGGAAGGCTGTCATCCTGAGTACCCCGGAATGACAATTTCTGACAGAACCTGAGCGAATTGGATGATCGTTTCCCTCAATTCTGTCACCGGCTTAGCGCTTCTAAATTAATTATGACAGAAAACTCAGCCCACCACATAAAGATTGTCATCCCCGGCTGTACAGCACTGAAAGGATATTCGCAAAGATCTTCGCCTTTGGATGACAGATTCAGGTTCAAGATTTTATCCAAAGTCCAATATCCAGAATCCAATATCCGGGCCTGGATTGTTTCCGTCCGGACCAGTTGGTAGGATTCAGCCATGCGTACGGCTGCCTGGCACACTTCCCCACTTAATTACGCCGCCGTCAGAAAGCTAACGCAAACCCTGGGGACCAGCGAGATTCTGGCGTCTGTGCTGGTGCGCCGCGGATACGACACTCCCGAAGCCGCCGGCAAGTTTCTTTCCCCGGCTGCGGACCTGTATGATCCCTTCCTGTTCCCGGAGATGAAGCGCGTCTGTGCGCGTCTGCGCCAGGCGATCGCGGGCGGAGAGAAGATCTGCATCCACGGTGATTATGACGTAGATGGAATAACGTCAACAGCGCTACTGGCAAGCGTGCTCCAGGAGTTAGGCGCCAACGTCTCCTGCCATCTGCCCAACCGGTTCACTGAAGGTTACGGGGTGGCAATTGGCACTGTCGAAAAAATTGCCGCTGCCGGCGCCGCGCTGCTGGTCACGGTGGATTGTGGCATTAGCGCCCGCGAGCCGCTTGAGCGCGCCGCCCAACTAGGGCTGGAATGCATCGTCATTGACCATCACCGCCCGGCGGAAGACGGGCTCCCCCCGGCAATGATCATCTCCCCCCTGCTCTGCGATTATCCGTTCAAGGAGCTGGCCGGCGTCGGCCTGGCTTTTAAGGTGGCGCAGGCGCTGCTTGCCGGCTTGCAGGAAAATGGCGATGGGCTCAGTCCCATGCTCAGGCGCCAGCTGGACTTAGTGGCCCTCGGCACCATTGCCGACGTGGTGCCGGTGCTGGATGAGAACCGCAGCCTGATAAAACGCGGGCTGATTCAGCTCGCGCACACCAGCCGGCCCGGGTTAAAAGCCCTGATGCTGGCAGGCCGCGTGGATCGGGCCGCCGTAAACGCCGGCCTGGTTGCCTTCCGCCTGGCGCCGAGAATCAATGCAGCCGGCCGCCTCGACGATCCCGAGCCGGCCCTGAAGCTGTTGCTAAGCGAAGACGAAGATGAGGCCGTCGCTCTGGCTCGGCACCTGGACGGGCTCAACCGTGAGCGCCAGCAGATTGAAAACAAGATGATCGCCGAGGCCGAAGAGCTGATCAGCCGCCTGCCCGGCGATCAGAAGGCCAGCCGGGGCTATGTTCTCAGCTCGCCAGGCTGGCATGAGGGCGTAATCGGGATTGTGGCTTCACGGCTGGTGGAAATGCATCGCCGGCCGGTAATCATGATCTCCGAGGGCGACGAGCACGGCAAGGGCTCCGGCCGCAGCATCCCCACCTTTGACCTGCACCAGTCACTGCAATCAATGAGACACCTGCTTCAGGCTTTTGGCGGCCACCGGGCCGCCTGCGGCCTCACCATTGGCCTGGAGCAAATCCCTGATTTTAAGCGCGAATTTGCCGCGTGGGCCGACGCCGCCCTGGCCGACGGCGACCTGCGTCCGAACCGTTACATCGATGCCCTTGTCCTGGGCCCCGAGCTGACTCTGGAACTGGCCGAAGAGCTGTCCCGGCTGGAGCCATTCGGGCTGGGCAACCCTTCCGTTAGCCTGCTGGCCCCGGGGGCTCGCATTCTTGCCGGGCGGGCAACGCGGGACGGCCGCCACTTCCAATGCCAGGTCGAGATTGGCGGCGCCAAATCAAGCGCCATCGGTTTCCGGCAGGCTTTCCTGGCGGACCAGTTGCCGGGCCCCGCCAACTGGGATGTCGCTTTCCGCCTGGAGCGCAACGAATGGAACGGCTCCGTGGCGCCGCAGCTTAACCTGCGTGAGTTGTTTCCCAAAAGGGCAACGGAAACCGGCGGGCAGCCGTGCTCCTACCACTGCAACTATGACTGTCCCGAGCGGGTCCAGGGGGAAGAGTTCTGGTCCCTGTTTCTTGAGAGGGCACCGCTTGCGCCTGCATGGCTGCCGGAAAACAAACACCACGGATCCGCGTCCACAGAGGCGCACGGCCACTTGCTCCGGCCATTCGACGACTGCGCTCTTGCCGGCCGCCTGATCGACCGCCGCGGGCTGGGAAATATCCAGGGGCAGATCGCCCAGCTTATCTCCACCGGCAACAACGTGCTGCTGCTGGCGGCCGACGTGGCCCGCCGCCGGCAACTGTTGGGGGCGCTCCCCCTGTCTAACAGTGGTATCGGCCGGGTGCTGCTGGCAGGCTCACGCTGCGCGGCCGCGGCGCTTAAGCAGCGGCTCGGCAGCATTCCACAGAGCGGGCCAGTGCTGGCGCTGGCCGATTTTGCCACGGTTGCAATCATGCCTGAAGCCATGGCTAATTTTAACCACATCGTCTTTGTTGACCCGCCGCTTAATCGTGCTATTTTCCACTCGGTCGCCGGCAATGCCACCGACGCCAACATCCATTTATTACACTGTCCCCATGAGGTACAATTTACCATGAAGGTGCTTGAGCATGAATACAGCCTGCGCGCACCTATCATCAAGGTATACCGCCACCTGGAAACGGGAAAAACCTATCCTCTTGACGAAACCACGGAAAGGCTTCTCCTGGCCGGAGGCAAGTACCTGCGCCAGCCGGCGATGGTGGCAAGATGCCTCAAGGTCCTGGAGGATCTGGGTTTGATCTCTGTTGAGAGGCAGGCGGGGAAACCGATAATGATGCTGCGGGATGCGGGCCGGACCGAGCTTGAAAACTCAGCTGCATACAGGCAAATTCAGGCATTTTACGAGGAGTGTTTAAAATTCTTGAGCAAGTCGCAAGACGTGAAGATGGCGTAGGGGCCGAAGAGGCTGCCCTGGAAGACCTTTTCCAGGCGATTGCGGGGTACAACCCTAACTTTGACCGCGAGCTGATTGCGCGCGCCTTCACCTACTCCCGCGCCCAACATAAGGGCCTGCTGCGCAAAAGTGGCGAAGACTTCATTCACCATCCCCTCGGAGTGGCGCGCATCTGTGCTGATCTCAAGCTGGACAGCGTGACGATCACGGCGGCGCTCCTGCATGACGTCGTTGAGGACACCTCGACAACAATTGACACAATCCGCAAGATGTTTGGCGATGAAGTGGCGGCGCTGGTCGACGGCCTGACCAAGCTGCAAAAAGTCTCTCTGAAAGGAGAAGAAGAAGAGCAGGCCGAGAACCTGCGCAAGATGATCATCGCCATGGCCAAGGATATCCGCGTCATCCTGATCAAGCTGGCGGACAGGCTGCATAACATGCGGACGATCTGCCATCTTGACAAGCAGAAACAAATCGAGAAGGCCAAGGAAACCCTGGAGATTTACGCCCCCCTGGCGCATCGCCTCGGCATCTACAGCATCAAGTGGGAACTGGAGGATCTGGCGTTTGCGGCGCTGCATCCGCGCAAGTACTCGGAGCTGCAGCAGATGGTGGCCCAGCGGCGCGCCGACCGCGAGGACTACGTCAAGCAGGCGGCCGATTATCTTAAGACAGAGCTTAAGAAAGTTGGCATCAAGGCGCAGATTGATGGCCGCGCCAAGCATTTTTACAGCATTTATACCAAGATGGTGAAACGGGGCAAGGAATTTAACGAGATTTACGATCTCACCGGTATGAGGGTTCTCGTTGACTCGGTGAAAGATTGCTATGGTACACTGGGCATCATCCATTCCTTGTGGAAGCCAATGCCGGGCCGCTTTAAGGATTACATCGCCATGCCCAAGTTCAACATGTACCGGTCGCTGCACACCACCGTGATCGGGCCCCAGGGAAAGCCCCTCGAGATCCAGATTCGCACGGACAAGATGCATCAGACGGCAGAATACGGGATTGCTGCGCACTGGCTCTACAAGGAAAAAGGACAGGCAGCCAAGTCGGCCGGTTCTGCCGGAAAGCTCTCCTGGCTAAGGCAGATGCTGGAATGGCAAAGTGAAACCGAGGACCCCAAGGAGTTCATGAAGACGCTCCGCATTGACTTGTTTGAGGAAGAGGTCTTCGTGTTCACGCCCAAGGGAGAGGTCATCAGCCTGGCGTCGGGGTCAACCCCGGTTGATTTTGCTTACGCCGTGCATACCGACGTCGGCCACCATTGCGTCGGCGCCAAAGTGAACGGCCGCATTGTGCCCTTGCAGCACACGCTCCTGAGCGGCGACTTTGTAGAGGTGCTCACGTCAAAGTCCAGTCAGGGACCGTCGCGCGACTGGCTTAATTTTGTCAAGACATCGCGGGCGCGAAACAAAATCAGGCAATGGTTCAAGAAAGAGCGGCGCCGCGACTCGGAGCACATTGGCAGGGAGCTGCTGCAGGAAGCGCTCAGGCGCAAGGGACTGGCCAGCCAGAAGATCGTGGCCTCCCCGGCTTTTGCCGAGATGACGCGCGCGATGGGCTTCCTGAAAGCGGAGGATCTTTACGTTAGCCTGGGGACGGGCAAGACATCGCCGCAACAGGTGATCACGCGCATCACCAAGGAGCTTGACATCGCGGGCGACATTCCATCGGTGGTGACCAAGGCGACCGCCATGCCGGCGCGGGAGCGGGCCCAGACCGCCGCCCCCAAACAGTTGGGGATCAGCGTGGACGGCGTCAGCGATGTAGGCGTGCGCCTGGCAAAATGCTGCAAGCCGCTCCCGGGAGACAAGATCGTCGGCTACATTTCGCTGGGGAAGGGCGTCAGCATCCACCGCAAGGACTGCCCCAACGCCAAGGCTTTGCAAAAAGAAAGCAAGGAAAGATTTATAACCGTCGCCTGGAAAGGAACGTCCGAGACGGCTTTCCGGGCTGAATTCCTTGTCGAAGCGATGGACCGCAGCCGTCTGCTGGAAGACATCTCCCGCACCCTAAGCGAGTCGGGCGTCAATATTGTCTCCGCCATCTGCAATACCACTTCAGATCATTTAGTCAATGACCGATTTGTAGTAGAAGTTGGCGACGCCAAGCTGCTGGACACAGTGCTGGAAAACATCAAAAACATCGATACTGTTTTTGACGCTTTTCGCATCACCCCAGCCTCCGGCAACTAAGAGTTTGTCGCAAGAGGTTATTCGCAGCAGGATATGCCTTTTTGGATAAGACTCTCGGAACCTGCTTCGACGGGCACCGGTTGCGACCTGACCCAGCGGAATATCCCTTTCAGGAAATGATCTTGATGCCGGCGCTCCCGGAACCGATGGAATAATCAGGACAAGTGGACGCGGATTTATTTGCATCTTTTTCTTTTCACAGCTCTTTCACAAAATCAGCCATGTTGAACAAGCACGGGGTCAAGGGGGCCCTGCTATCTGTTTTCTGCCTGGCGTCGCTTGCCGGCGCCCTGCTTTTTCTGACTTCGCCGGCTGCGGCCTATGATGACCAGGAGTTGGCCTTCCTGAGCCTGGTCAACAATTACCGCCAGCAAAACGGCCTGCTGCCGGTGACACTATCGGCCTCGCTCTCGAACGCGGCGCTCGGGCACAGCCAGGACATGGCGATCAACAATTTCGTCTCGCACACGGGCTCGAACAGCAGCAGCCCCTGGGACCGCATGCGGGCGGCCGGATACACGTACAACACATGGCTGGGAGAGAATATCGCCGCCGGCTACGGCTCCGCCCAATCTGTATTTGACGCCTGGCGCAACTCACCCGAGCACAACGCCAACATGCTTGACGTCAACTACCGGGCCATCGGCGTCGGCAGGTATTACAACGCCGCCTCGAATTATGGCTGGTACTGGACAACCGATTTTGGCGGCGTTTCGGAAGCGCCTTACGTCACCATTCCGGCTCCTACCGGTGCAGCCATGGTCAGCGGCCTGGTGATTTTCCGGGCAAACGCGCTCGATTACGCAGGCATAACGCGGGTTAACCTTTTCATTGACGGGCGGCTGGTGGCCAGCCCCACAGCGCCGCCTTTTTCCTGCTACTGGAATACATCTGCATTTGCCAACGGCAACCACACGCTCTCTGCAACTGCATATAATGTTTATGGTCAAAGCAGCCAAACCAGCATCGCCATCGTGGTTGATAACTTTAAACCAGCCAGGCATTATTACTTTACCTGGTACGACCAGTTAAGCCCAGGGCTGAAGAACTGGGTGCTGATGGCCAACCCGGCAACGGGGCAGTCCAGCGCCAGGGTTGCGGCGCTGGTGGGACCGGTCACCTACGCAGACCGCAACATCGCTGTGGGGGCGCCGGCGGCGACACCGGCTTTCCCCGGAATCATGGGCGGGCCGGTAACAATATCAACAACGCAGCCGCTGATCGCCAGCGAAAGGTCTGTCTACAACAACTCATTCAACGAAACCCCCGCGGTGCCTGATACATCCTTGTCGTCCACTTATTATTTTACCTGGTACGACTACACCCGGGGGAGCGGCATGTCAGGCGACTGGATCCTGATCGGCAACATGGGTTCAGCATCAACCAATGTCCAGGTATATATCGCCGGCGCACTGAAGGGCACATATGACCTCAGCCCAGGAGGCCGCATTACGCCTGAATATCCGGGTACTGTCGGCGGCCCGGTCAAGGTAATTTCCGCAAACGGGCAGCCACTGATAGTCAGCCAGCGCGTGATTTACCAAAGCGCGTTTAGTGAGACCGTGGGAGAACCCGAAAAGTCGCTGGCGGCTGATTATTTCTTCCCCTGGTATGACTTGACCTCTGATATGGCCGGTGACTGGATCCTGATCGGCAACCAGGACAGCGCTGCCGCCGATGTGGATATTTATATCGCCGGCCGAAAAATGGGAAGCTACACGGTGCCGCCGGGCGGGCGCATCACGCTTTCATATCCAGGTGTAATGGGCGGACCGGTTCGTATCGTCAGCACAAATAGCAAAAAACTAATTGTCAGTCAACGCACGCTATTTGGCGCCAGCTTTGAAGAGGTCCCGGGCCTCACGGCCGCCGATGCCGGCACCGACCTCTGGTTCACTTGGTATGATTCAACTGCTGCCGACAGCATGAGGGGAAACTGGGTCCTGGTAACTAACGGCGGCAGTGCCGCCGCCCATGTAGATATTTATATTAACGGAGCCC
Source organism: Actinomycetes bacterium (assembly GCA_021790115.1). GTDB lineage: Bacteria > Actinomycetota > Thermoleophilia > BMS3ABIN01 > BMS3ABIN01 > JACWAD01. The sequence goes on from JAJYIM010000040.1 coordinate 7,501, forward strand.
TGAAACAGCAAGCATGGATTCCCGCCGGCGGCAACCTGCCGTTGAGCTACCCGGAAACTATGGGCGGGCCGGTCAGGGTAATCTCAACCAATGGGCAACCGCTTTACGCCAGCCAGCGGGTCATTTACAAAAACAGCTTCAACGAGATCGCCGGACTGAAACTGACATAAGGCTTCAGAAACATTATCAGGCGAGGTCAAACAGCCTTAACCTTGCTTAACTTGACTTTAAAGAAACCTCGAGGAATCATTGAGTTAGCAAAATCCCGCCAAGGCAGAAAGATGTGGTAGCGGGGGCAGGATTTGAACCTGCGACCTTCGGGTTATGAGCCCGACGAGCTACCAGACTGCTCCACCCCGCGTCACCGGCGCTATTATATCACAAGCCCTTTGTGCATAAATATCTTCCAAATCTCCATCAAATTTGCCTTTCAGAGGCGCCCCGCCGGCTGTTTATGCCTTCAGGTAATCAACTTTATTCCGATAATGATGCCTGAAGCATGAAACGCGCAAGTGAAATTACAAAGTGGGAACCTGTACGGTGGCTGGCCGTTGCGCTTTCATGCCTGGCGATGACGCTGTTTCCAGTCGGGCTGGTGCTTGCCGATCCGGGCGGGCCAGACGCCATCACGGACGCCTTCGCCTCTAGCCCACAAGCGTCGCCCAGCCTCCAGTTGCAGGATCTTCAGACTCAAGCCAGCGCAATTCAATATCAGGTCAACGGGCTGGATCACGACCTGGAATTGCTGGTGGAGAAGCAAGACGCCACCCAAACCGGCATCAACAGCCTAACCCTTCAGCTGGCAGACAGCCGCCACAAGCTTGACGACGCCCACGCGCTGCATGATGCCGAGGAAAACCAGATCTCGGCAAGGCTGAGCGCCATTTACAAAGCGGGGGACCTGAACATCGTGGACGTGTTTTTAAGCAGCGGCAGCCTGACGGATTTCTATGAGCAGGCGCTCTACATGGCAAAGATAAACGAGCAAGACCATAAGCTTGAGGACCAGTTCACTGCCGACACCAAGGCAATGCAAGAACTCACGGATAACGTTGACCATCAGCGCATGCAGCAATTGAGCCTCCAACAAAAACAAAAAGCGCAAACAGCCGAAATTGAATCAAAAATTGCAGGGCGCCAGGCTGCCCTTGCCGGCGTCAACACGCAGGTGCAGCAGATTATCAACCAGGAGGTAGAAGAACAGCGCGCCCAACAGGCAAAAATCGCTGCCGAGGCTGCGGCCGAACTGCAATCCCTTCAGATCAGCAATCAGTTGCAGGCTCAGGTGGTTCAGACTGCCCTGCAGTATCTAGGAGTGCCATACGTCTGGGGAGGCGAGAGCCCGCAAGGATTTGATTGCTCCGGCCTCACCAAGTATGTCTTTGCGCAATTTGGAGTTGACCTTCCGCATAACGCAGCCATGCAGTTTAACATGGGTGCGCCCGTTGCACCCACTCAGCTACAACCCGGGGATCTCGTTTTCTGGGGTCCAGGAAACCCCTATCACGTTGGCTTGTACATCGGTAATGGGAAATTCATCGAGGCTCCCAGCTTTGGCGAGCCGGTGCGAATCTCCTCCCTTGACACCGCCAGCGGAGATTACGCCGGCGCCCGCCGCTATCCGCTCAGGGCACGAACCGCCCAGCCGCAATAATCAATAATCGTGCAGAGCGATTTTGAAAACAGGCAGGCGGCCCGCCCTGCCACCACGGACGCTCTGGCCTTCCCGCCGCTCTGATGTTAGCATGCACTCAAAAATCACTTGAAATGAAACAGAAAAGACATGACTCTTTACCTGGAAATCTTCTTTGTCATAATCGCCGTTTCGGCAGTGTTTGTAACAGGTATTTCGGCGCTGCGAAGCGCACTTGGCTTTAGCAGAACCTTGCGCGCCGCCAGTGCTGGGGCAGCGGCGAAAATTTTTCTCATAACACGTGGCGCTTCAACGGCGCAGGAGCGCGCCCACTTGGTTGCCCAGGAAGCTCCCTTTCTGCAACTCCGCTTGGGAGTCCTGCGCGCCACATTGGGAAAAATGTGGGTGCTTGTCTCAGCTCTTGGCGAGGCCCGGCACAGGTTTGACCCCTTCCTGGATTATCTGGGACTTTAAGCACGACGGTCGCTTGTCAATTTTCTTTACTATCTTATAAGACGGGCGAGCAGCTAACGCCGTAATTGTAATATCAGGACAGGCGTAGTAGAATTTTTGTACTGGCCGGTGAGCCGCAAAGCCTGTAACAGCGCTTTGCAAGGAAAGTTTGGCTATCCGCCTTCCTGATTTTCAAGCTTACCCATGCTTTCAGCTCTTTTTCAAAAATACTGACGTGAAACCATTTTCATTTGAAGACTTCTTTTCAGCGCCCCGGGAACCAATTTCTTCCGGGGCACAACTTTATATTCTCCGGTCCTTGCGGCAGCTTGCGGCCGGCGGGTCAGGGGGCATTTCTCCCCCATCATATGGAGAGGTTAAAAGACTGGCCTCCAGGTTAGGCCTGCATAACATTTCAAGACTGCAGGCTCTTTTTAAAGACCTGGACCTGGGGGACATTGAGGCTGCAATCAGCAATGATCAAATCCGGGTCTTGTTTTCGTCCAATCCTGGGGTCTTGGCTTCTGAGACAAAATGGGGCCGTGAACTTGAAAAAGGCCTGATCGATGGTGCCCTGGAGCTGATCACTGGAATCCCCGTGACCACATCCAGTACAGGCTGCGTGGCTCGCGGTGATCATATCTGCAAATTTGAAGCCATGCTAAATGAAGACGGCGCCGCCCCCCGGTTTGTGGCGGCTGAAACCGTCGAGGCCCGGTCAAGCATCGAGGCTGCACCTGACACAGATGCATTTTCAGGCAGGCGTTCCTGGTATATGGACCTGGCGGGCCGGGAGCTTGCCCGCGCCAAGCGGCGCCAGCGCTCGCTGGCAATGCTATACATCGACCTGGATGACCTGGGAGAAATTAACCAGCGCCTGGGGCGCCAAGCTGGCGATGACGCTATCGGCGCTGTGGCGGCGGTCCTGAGCAAAAGCTGCCGCATGGAAGATACTATCTGGCACAACGGTGAAGACGAATTTGCTGTCGTGCTTTCAGAGACCGATTCTGCCGGCGCGGCCGCCGTGGCCGAGCGGTTGATCAGGCTAATTTCTTCCGGTGGCTATTACCCGCACAGGGCGCGGATGTCGGTGAGCATCGGCTGCGCAATCTTTCTCCGGGATAGTGAAGACATACATGGTCTGCTCGCCGGCGCCAGAAGCGCGCTTTACCTGGCAAAAGCAAATGGGAAAGGAAAGTGGCGCGAGGCGAAATCCGGAGCAAGCAATCAATCCCAGTCAGAGAAGGAAAAAAGCGGGCGGCGGGGACGGGAAACGTCACAGGAAATGGAGGTCCAGGAGGCTGAAGAACGAGAATCAAGCGAGCAAACATTGCCCGAAGCGGAAAACGAGAGGCTTTCCGGGATTGATGAATTGCTCAGCGGGGCATCGGTTATGATAGCGTCGGTCAGCCCTCTGATCATAACGGGCATGCGGCAGGCGATCTCCGGCGCCCGAGCTACCCGAACGGATGGGTTAATCGCCGCCGAAGTAACAGACCCTGAAAATCTCTCCGGCGCCGTTGCCGACATGAGGCCCGACCTGGTCTTTGTTGACATGCAAATGGCGGCGTTCGGTGAGTTTGCACTGCTAAAGCTGGTGCGGGAAGAAAACCTTCCCTGCAAGATTGTTGCTCTTGCCGGTGAAGTGGGCGCCGATGTGGTTAAACTAGTGGCTGATTTTTCCATTGATGGCGTTATCATGCAGACAACACCTGTTGATGAGACCCTGTCGTTGCTCGACAAAATCTACCAAGGAAATTCTTTCCTGCCGGATGAGGTTAAGGCAGCCTTAAACGAGCTGGAAGGCAGCCGGCGTTTTTTAAATGACCTTTCCGATCGGGAACTGGAAGTTCTCCGACTGGTTGCGGAAGGCAAATCAAACTCGCAAATATCGGAGAAACTGTTCGTAACCATTAATACTGTCAGATTTCACCTGGCCAACGTTTACCAAAAGCTCGGCGTCTCAAACCGCACAGAAGCGGCGAATCACTATCTGCGCCAGGAACCGGGCTTTAACAGGTAGCAGTCGGGCAATCATTCATGGATTGTTGCCCGAGGCTTGTTTCTTTCCTTCCTTCTCGTAATAAACGGAATTCATCTAGCCACTTCGGCACGTTAGATGCCGCCTTGGAGGGAGGAGTCCATTACATCTTTTGAGATAGATTCTAAGCCTTTTTCCACTCATGCCAGGCATCAATCTCTGGTTGAGTCTTTCTTCGTCTTGCGCTTTCCTGATTGTCTGCCTAAAAATGGTCATCATCAGCCATCGAATTCCAGAATGGAATGAACTGTCCCTCAACCTATCCTTTAACTATCTCTTTGTGGGTACCATCGCGGTTTTTAAGTTCCTATGATTTTGTAAGACAGGATAGGGGAAAAGGTCTTGTCCGTTTATCAATTTTTCTTTTATAGCTTTTTATAGCTAAACGTCAAGATCAAGCTTAGATGTATTGCTGGGAGGTGATTACGGTGAAAACAAAGCTCTTCGGTGCTGTTTCCGCAATAGGAACACTGATATCAGCCTGCGCCGGCAGCTGGAAATTTTAAATAGCCTGGTCAAAAAAAACCGCCCCAATTTTCCCCTTTTCTTCTTCCTCTCCGTCCTTTTTTCCAAAAAGGCACATCAATTCCATTTGTTTTTTATCATAAGTGTTTATTATAATGATGAACACTTTACTCCAAATTGATTCTAACGCTGGGGTTGATAGTGAGGTTCCAGAAGCGCCGCACATTTACGGTTGTATGGATTTTAGTCCTCGCCAGTCTTGCTTTATTATGGCTGGTTATCTCGGGCCTCAATCTGCGCAACAACCATTTTTTAAATGAAACATCAATATTAAGCGCTTTTGTATTACTATCCTTTACGATAGTTGCTGAAGAGCTGACCTTCGAATTCACTCCCGGAATTTTTGTTAGCGCAGGCAGCCTACCCATTTTGCTGGCTGTTTTTTTTATTGATCCATTCGTCGCTAGCATGATTGCGTTGCTATCAGCGTTCATTTCTTCAAGAAAACTTCGCCCCTCTTCAAAGGTTTTTAACTCAGTAAACTATGCCCTTTCAGCCGCAGGTGCATCGATCGTAGTTCAAGGCCTGGGCCGAGTCCTGGGACCGCCTGCAGCCGGCGGCGTAAAGATCGAATTATTGGTTATTACGACGCTGGCTTCACTGACTTTCATTTTGGTAGATTTCTTCTTTGGATCCGTTTTCATCTTCCTCAGAGACGGCTTAAAACTGCGGGACACGTGGAGCAGCAATTTTCTCAAGGCCATCCCCTCTCAAACTATTTTTATTGGCGTCTGCCTGATAGTGGCAGCTGTTTATGCAAAAGCCGGTGTTACAGCAGCTGTGCTTTTTTTAATTCCCATGTTTGCCGGTCAGCATGTATACAAGATGCTCGTTCAGCAAAAGGAACTGCTGTCGGATCAAACCAACGTGTCTCAAGAATTAATGGATATGAATATCGGCCTGGCTGGCGCTCTGATCATGCTCTTGGATAGCAAGGACCACTACACTGCCAGTCATTCTGCAAGCGTCGCCGTTTATTGCCGCGACATGGCCAAGTTAATGGGCATGCCGGATGACCAGCAGCGCATCGCTCACATGGCCGGCCTGCTGCACGACCTGGGCAAAGTAGGCACACCCGACTCCATATTGAAGAAAAAGGGCAGATTAACGCCGCAAGAGTGGGAACAAGTAAAGCAGCATCCGACGACCGCGGCGGAAGCGATTTCTCAACTTGCCACCCACCAAGAAGTTGCAGAAATTATCCGACATCACCAAGAACATTTTGATGGCACTGGCTATCCATATGGCAAAAAAGGCGATGAAATTCCCGCACTCAGCCGTATGCTGGCTGTTGCGGATACCTACCATGCCCTTACTTCTGACCGGCCATATTGCGATGCCAAGGGTCCTTTTGAGGCACTGATTACCCTGAGGCGCGTGGCCGGCACCCAGCTCGATCCTCAATTTGTTGAAATCATGGCCCAGGTGCTTAAGAATGAAGACTTAAGCTACAGGGAGGGGAGCAAAGCCGACTTTCTTATCGAGTTCCGGAAAGACCGGCCTGCTCTTAAGTTGGACGCGATTCGCGCTCGCGCGAACGAACATTAGTACACCCCAGCTGATCTGCCATCTCCCACTCCTGGTTTTGTTTCCGCTGCTTCTTCCCCACTCTCACCATTTCCCACGGCAAAAGCGCAGATCAGCTTTCCCTGAGGCCCGGGAAATCGCTGGGCGGAAATCTCCCGGACTGCTCACCCGCTTACCCTATTCGTACTATCTAATCCCCCTCGTCCTCCCCAATCGCCGCTCTGCTACTAACAGAGCAACTCCGTAACATGGCCAATTTTATCAATATGAAAGGCGCTTGCAATCAAACTTTAGTTGTATTTTCAATCCTGAAAAGGTGTATTTTTCAATCCCTGCGCCTGCTGGTGAAAAATCGCAGCCTCCCACCTGTTTGTCAGGCCTAGTTTTTTGAAAATCTTGTTGATATGCGTCTTTACCGTTAGTTCGCTGATAAACAGCTGCTTGGCTATGCTCGCGTTTGAGGCGCCAGTTGCCAGTATCCCCAAAATCTGCGCCTCCCGGTTCGTTAACAGTTGCGATGGAGTTTTCAGCTGCCGGCGAAGCTGCTTTAATGAGCAGTTGACATTCTGCCGTGTGGCCAGATCATCGTCGTTAACGAGCCGCCGGAGCAATGTTATGCCGTTAGCATCGCCAATCTTTCCTATCAAGGCAGCAGCGTTGGCCCTTACAGCCGCGTCCCCATTCTCAAGCAATGGCGCCAAAGCAGGAAGAGCCGTCTTCCCCATCCGCTCAACCACCCAGGAGACATATTCTGTTTCGATATTACGAGCCAGCGCTGTAGTCAGTAGAGGCATCATGATCTTGCACTCCTGGATGATAAGATGGTGATGCTTAAATTCATTCGCATTCTTTAAAGCCAGCCTCAAGGCGCTTTGCTCTGTTTGCTCCCTGCCCTCAAGCTGAGCCGCCCAGGCCCGGCACAGTTCGATCCATGTCCGAACATAACCAAAGTTGTACCTGGATGACATTTTCCTGGCTTTTGTCAAATGTTTGACCGCTTCCTGAGCATATCCAAGAAGTAACCAGTCCCCGGCCAGGCTGGCTTCGCCGGCGATGATAAAATAGTAATCCGACCACTTACGGGCAATGCAAATACTCTTTTCATGCAGCCGGCAGGCGGCAGTGAAATCCCCGCGGCGGCGCTCGGAATTACCCAAATGATAAAAAATTCGGGCAAGTATTACGCCCGAACTCTCGCACGATGAAGCTTCATCGATGGCCCGCTGAAAATAAGCCTCTCCTTTTTTAAAACCGCCTGACGCGGTCAAGGCGCGTCCGTACAGATCCAGGGCTGTCGGCAAGCTTCTTTTCCCTTTTTGCTTCTCGGCCCAATCCAGACATTCGCCCGCCAGCTCCAAGCACCGACCGTAGCTGCCGCGTCGCAGCATGCACTCAGCAAGATTGATTTTTATCAGATTGCATTGATCTGGCGGGCCATCAAAGCTCAAGGCTTTTGTCAATAAACCCTGAGCTTGGTCAAAATCTCCTCTGCTCATTGAAGCTGCTGCCAACATTAAGTCCAGCGGTCCGGTTTTTTGAATCAAACTGCTGCTGGCCACCAAATTTTTCGCCTCGTTTTGATAAAAAGTTGTTTCCTCATCATTGTATTCGCTTAGACTGATTTCCCCCAGTTTGCAAACGATGTCAAAACGCAAAGCCGGCGGCAGCTTCTTAAGCGATATTTTTTGCAGTTCTGCCATCGCCTCTTTGCCGTCTCCCATCTCGTTCATGCAATCCGCCAGATCAATTGCCGAGCGGCATATAAGCTCATGCTCACTTGCACCAAGTCCGGCTTTGGCGCAGCGCAACTTTGCCAATGCCTGCCTGTATTTGCCGGCCGCCATCATCACTTCAGCCTCGCAAATTTGCAGAGCCGGCGGCAAGGTTAATTGCTGCAACTGCTGCAGCCACTGCTCCAGGAGGGTGTAATCTGCCTCCCAGATCAATTTTTTCCAAATCGCTGAGACCGCCCTCAACGCCTGCTCATGATGAGAGCCCGCCAGGTACTGCTCCGCTGCCTGCTTTGCCTCGCCGGCGGACTCCAATGCTTCACCAAAACGCAATCTCAATTCCCTGACTTTTTCTTCACCGCTCCTGCCCAGCCTGGATCGCAGAAACAGGCGAAATAACGGATGAAAACGGTACTGCACTTGGGCATCGCCTGCGCGCACTGTAAACAGATTCTTGCTTTCAGCCAGCCGCAGAAGATTCTCACTATTCCGAGTGCCCAAAGCAGCATCACATATAGATCG
>JAJYIM010000041.1 GCA_021790115.1 Actinomycetes bacterium
CCTATAACTTCACGCCGGGCGCTAATGGCCTTACGCTAAGCATCCCCGCAAACACATACGCCACAACTTACCGCAGTGAAGTCACGGTCTCGGTCGTAAGCGGCCCATGATTTGCGGATGATGACTATCTGGTGCAATAGCTATCAAAACAAATGGGCAGTTGAACTCTGTGAATAGAACGGCTGGCTATCAAAGATAAAGAGCAACATAAACGGCCTGTTTTTTGCCAGGTTCTCACGGCACGGACACAATTATTATGGAGGTTCATGCTCATATTTGTCCTGCTCCTCTTGAGCGGCCTGACGCTGGTTGCCTTCCGGACTGATGTTTGCCGGGCGCAATCGAGCGATATGCCCTTTGCCGCCGAACCGGCGCCCGAGAGCCCCTCGTTCAAGACAGGATATTTTGTTATCAACGCATCGCCGGGGAGTTCAGTCACAGAAATTTTAAGGCTAACAAACGAGTCCAGCGCCCCGATCAGGCTCAGTATCAAGACTGTAGACGCCACCACGGGGCCGTACGGCGGCGTCTCTTATGGCTTGCCAAGCGATCCGGTGGTCAACGTTGGCACCTGGGTTTCACTGCCGGCCAACGCTGTCGATCTTGCTCCCCGGGAAGTAAAGACTATACCAGTCAATATCAAGGTTCCGTCAAATGCAACGATAGGGGATCACATTGCCGGCTTGGCAATCTGGCAGCCGCGGCCGGCAAATCAGTCAGGACCAAAAGCTGCTGGTCTGTCGGCCGGGGTAGATACCCAGGTCAGGCGCGTGCTGTCAGTCCAGGTCGTTGTGCCAGGGCCGGCTGCGCCGCTCCTGGTTATCAAAGGGGTGAGGCCCGTTGTCAGGCCGGACGGTGTGTATCTTGAAACAGATATAGCCAGCGAGGACAACCTGTTAACCAGGGGCGAGGGTTTCCTTGAATTGCCTGAAAATAATTATTTTCGACGCGATATTACGCTGGATACATTTGTCCCGGGCACGGCCATAGCCTACCCTGTTAAGTGGATTAATAACCTTGAAGATGGGACTTACCGAGCCCATGTGCTCATCCACTATGACAATAATCGGCGCATAGCGGAGTGGTCGGGTTCATTTACAGTTGGGCCAAATCTCACTGCCCAGGAAAAGGCGCGCGAAGGCGGTGAATCCCATACTTTACTTTACGCAATCTCGTTAGTGGCGATTCTTGTCATGGCGGGATTGTTCCTTATTTTCCTATGGCGGCGACGAAAGCGAGAAGAACGGGACAAAGAGACACAAACTGCGTAAAAGCCCCAGCGAACAGCAGCGCATGGATCATTCTGACTTAAGAATCTATCTCAAAAGGCATGTACTGCTGTGAACAGCCTCTCGAGACAGATGCTCGTGATCATGCAGTTTACCCAGTCTTGTCAACGCACTCAGCGTGTCCAATCGGCGTGCAAATTATTTCATCGCAGCCGGAAAGAAAATCCGGATGCTCAGGCAAATCAAGCTGTGTCGGCGAGTTCTGCCTGCCGAAGTTCTTTAGAATATGCGACCCTGTTGCGGCCGTGGCGCTTGGCAAACAGCAGAGCTCCATCCGCCGCGGCTATCAGGCCGCTGCTTTCTTCGGCGCAGACAGGAAAATCCGCCACGCCGAAACTCGCCGCCGTTTGACGTTCGGGTAGATTTACATCCTTGTATAACAGCTCGATTCTTCGGCGGAGCCCTGTCCGCCGCCTCAACCGCTTCCAGACCAGCGCTCTCGGGCATGACCACCACAAACTTCTCCCCCCCATATCTGGCGGCGTAATCAACGTCCCGGATTCCGCTTGCAAGAATCTTGCCCACCTTTTTTAACACAGCGTCACCCTTTTGATGCCCAAACCTGTCGTTAACAAGCTTGAAGTTATCAAGATCCATTATCACCAGCGAAAGACGCCGCCCATAGCGGCGGGCGCGGTCAAAAAGGAAGCCGGGGGACAATCAAGCCTTCAGCAAGTGCGTAGGCGGCAAGCGACAAGGAAGCGCGCCGCAGTGCATTGCCTGCCTGCTTTGCCTGTTTGGCCGCCTGAAATAATACCCATGCAGCCAATAATCCTCCCGCAAGGCCCAGGGAATAACGCACAGTTGCATTTAGCTCCGGGATGCCCGCCGCTGCACCTGAAAACGCAACTGCAGCGAGTGACGCATAGACCCATACCCCCAGCCTTTTCCTGTAAATTGTATTGAATCCCCGGCGGCCGAACTCAAAAAGGCAAATAAAAGAGGCGGCCAGAAGAAGCAGCCGGCAAACCTGAACGCAGAGCTGCCGCCGATGCTGAAAGCGGCCAGGTTTGCCCATTCCGCCAGGCCCAGAAACAGCCCGAACAGCACCAGCCAAATCCAGGGCATTTGGAGTTTGCCTGGTGAAGTGCGCCACATAGACAGGCAAACTGCGGCAAAGAGGATTAATGCCAGCCCATAAAAAAAGTAAATATAGTCTAGTTGTTGAAAAAACGTCGGCAATTTTATTGCGCCCAAAAGCGAGTCCGGCGATTGTCGCCGCTGCAATGGTTCTAACGGCAATGCAAGCGAAATCTTGAAACCGGGGCGGGGAAAGAGCCTGCCCAAACAAGCTAGATGCAGCGAGGTTGAGCAAAAAAGCTGTGGGCAATTAACGGGGGTTTACAGCAGCGTCGCCGGGTTGTGGCACTGGGAGCACAGGTTTGCCGCATCGGTGATAAGCAGGCCGGGGTTGGGGCTCGTGTGGGGGAAGTCCCTGGAAGCGCCGTTGCTGGGGTCGCCATGGCAGGAGACGCACAGAGGCGGATGCTTGTGGCTCGGGTTGCTGTCGCTGGCTGTGCCGACCAGATTATGGCAGGCCTGGCAAAATTCATTGTAGCTTCTGACCGGCGTACTGACATGATTCGGCCGGTTTGTTAACATCATGTCGGCCGTCACCGGCTTGAAACCGGTATCAGTCAGCTGATCACCAAAGCTGGTTGATATATCGGTGGAGCCGTGCGGAGTATGGCAAGAGACACAGCTCAAGCCCTGGAGCGCTTCAAAATCCGTTGCCGGCTGGCCGCTGTAAATCGAGCTGCTGTCGGAAATGACGCTCAGCTTGCCGCTGCCGTCCGGGATGGCGTCGTTGTTGCGCACAACCGTGCCGTTATACATCACGCCGAGGCTGTGGCCGGGAACGGCATCCATTTGACTTGCCGTCATTTGTGACATATCGACAGTATAGGCGCTGTACTGGGAAACCGTCGCTTGGCCCAGGCTGGCATTACTGCTAAACGATGGCGGCGCCGGCGTCCAGGTGCCGTTGCCCACCGGCGCGCCAAAGAGGCCGTGGCAGGTGCCGCAAACCTGGGTCACCGTCGCCTCCCTGACGAGGCTGTAATCGCCATTGGCGCCGTGCATTTCATGGCACAGGTTGCAGTCATTTGTAGTGGAGCTGTAGCCGCCATGCGGGGAGACCGTGCTCAACGTCGACGTGATCATGAAATTGCCGACGATCTGGGCCTGGTTGCCGGCATTATCGCTTAGGTAGCCGCTAATGGAGTGCAGCCCCAAGCCGCGGTTGGCGGCCGGAATCGGGCAGCCGGCGCTGCCGGCGTCAATCGTGCAGCCGGCCATCTTCTGACCGTCCAGGTTAACCACCACCGTTGAGGCATTGACCCCGGCGCCGCTGTCCTGGTATGAAATCTCCACGTTCCAAGAGGCAGGCACCTGCGCCTGGCTTACCGACCCGGATGGGCTGATGCTGGTGATGATGGGCGGCAGGGTGTCTTTAACCGTGAAGCTGCCGCTCAGGGTGGCGACGTTGCCGGCAATATCCTTCACCGAGATGCCAATGACGTGGGCGCCCGCGCCCGGCGCCAAATCATAGGCAGGGCATCCCACGCTGGAAGAAGTAACTTTACATCCGAGCAGCAGCTTGCCGTCCAGCTGCACTGCCACCGAGGATATGTCGATGCCGCTGGAAATATGACCGGGATCGTTAGGATCATAGAATCCGGCGCTGACAACAATATTTCCCGGATTGACCGTGCCCGCCGGCGAAAGGCCCGTGATAACAGGCGGCGTCAGGTCCTGGACAGAAAAACTCCCCGTTGCCGAGCTGGAATTGCTGGCGTTATCGGTGACGGTGACGATGACGGCATGGGAAGACCCCAGCGCTAGACCCTGGACCGGGCAGCTGACCGTGCCGGCTTTTTTGTCAACGCTGCAGGCGCTGAGCGCGGCGCTGTCCATGTACACGGAGACCGAGGCGATGCCGCTGGAAGGCGCGGGATCGTTAAACCCGGCTGAGATTACCGCGCTGGAGCCGCCGATTGTTCCCGCCGGCAAGAGGTTGCTGATAACCGGCGCCGCATTGTCAGTAACGCTAAAGCTGCCGCTTGCCTTTTGCCAGTTGCCGGCGTTGTCAGACACGTAGGCGTCAACGTCATGGGAACCCAGAGATTGCTGCGGCACCGGGCAGCTTGCCTGGCCGGCGGCGACGTTGCAGCTGATGATGCCGCCGTCGATGGTTACTACAACCGAGCCGGCGTCAATCCCCGAGCCGCTGTCTGAATAATAAACACCGATCGCCGCCGAGCTGGGCGGCAGGCTGGTGATGGATATCTGCGGCGGGGTTGTGTCAGTGGATGGGCCGACGAAAAAAGCGCCGTAAATAATGCTGGTGTTGCCGGCGTTGTCAGACACGTGACCGCCGATCAGGTGCACCCCGCTCGCAAGTCCGTAAACGTTACAGCTGGCGCTGGCGGCGGTAATATTGCAGCCGCTGATTGCGCCCCCGTCCAGCGTGACTGAGACCGAAGCAGCGTTGATGCCGCTGGCCGGCGCCGGGTTGGGGCCGGGGCCGGCAGGATCAGTATAGTACACGCTGATGGCCGCCGAGCCGGTTTGGTTGGGGCCGGCGGGAGTGACGCCGGTTACCACGGGCCTGACATTGTCGGCAACGTTAAAACTGCCTGTAATCGAAGTAACATTGCCGGCGTTATCGGCCACTGAGCCGGAGATGGTATGCACGCCCAGCGCCAGGCCGGAAATATTGCAGCTGGCGCTTTGGGCCGTGACCGCGCAGCCGCCAAGCGCCTTTCCGTCCAGGATGACGGCAACCGCCGCGGTATTGATGCCGCTCGCCGGCGCCGGGTCGTAGTAGCTGACAGTGATGCCTGCGGCAGAGGAATATAAATTGCCGGAGGGAGTCACGCTGGTTATCACGGGCTTGGCGTTATCGGCGACGCTAAAGCCGTCGCTGATGGCCGCCTGGTTGCCGGCATTGTCAGATACCGAGCCACCGATTGTATGGCTGCCGACGGCGAGGTTATAAACCGGACAGTTGGCGTAGGCGCTCGTGACCGTGCAGCCGCTCACCGGGTTGCCGTCCAGCGTCACCGAGACCGAGGAAGTGTTGATGCCGCTGGCGGGCGCCGGGTCGCTGTAATAGACGTTGATAGAAGCAGAATCAGTGTTAATGCTGCCCGACGGCTGAACGCTGCTTATCACCGGCGGCGTGCTGTCGCCGACATTAAAGCTGCCGTTGATGGAACTGGTGTTGCCGGCGTTGTCGGTGACAGAGCCGCCGATTGTATGCGGCCCCACAGTAAGGCCGTAGACATTGCAGCTTGCATTTGTGGTTGTAATTGAGCAGCCGCTGAGCGCAGCGCCGTCCATGCTGATGGCAACCGAGGCGGCATTGATGCCGCTGGCGGGGGCAGGGTCGGTATAGTTGACGGAAATGGTGGCGGTGCTGGTGGTGATTGCTCTCGCCGGCTGAACGCTGGTGACGGTGGGAGCGGCAATATCATTGACGCTAAAACCGCCGCTATCAGGGCCGCTGGAGTTGCCGGCCATATCCTTTACCGTCACCGTAATCGTGTGCAGGCCCACGCCCAGGTTGTTTGCCGGGCAGTGAACGCCGGTTGCCGTAGCGCTGCAATTGGGAAGGGCGTTTCCATCCAGGGTAACAACGGCGGAGGTGGGGTCGATGCCGCTTGCGTGCAGACCGGGGTCGTTATAGCTGGCGCTGACGATCACGGAGCTGACAACCACGCTTGCGGACGGCTGAATGTTTGTCACTACCGGCGCGGCGGTGTCAACCCAGCCGTTCTGTGCTGTAAAAGGCAGATTGTCCTGGCCACCTGTAAAAGCGTAAGGAATGTCAACAAAGCCGTCGCCGTCGCTATCAGGAGAAGTCCAGCCGCTCCAGTAGTTGCCGCCTTGGGGCGCCGCCAGGTTAAACAGGTTGTTGCTGCCGCTTGCCTGCGCCTGGGCGCCGTTACTGATGAAATTATTGTGATAGACAGTGTTGCTGCTGGAGGAGACAAGGTTAATGCCGTAGGAAACGTTGCCGGCAATTGTGTCTCCTGTGAGCGTGACGCCGGCGGCGGCATTCAGGTAAACCCCGGTGTCAAAGCTCTGGACAGTCAGGTTTTTGACCGTAACGCCTGTGACGCCCTGGACAAGGACGCCGTCGCTCTGGCTGCTGCCGGTAATGGAATGACCGTTCCCATCCAGGGTAATGCCATTGTCGGAGATGTGGAAGCCGTTATTGCCCTGGAATGTTAAATCAGTGGCAAGAGCGCAGGTCTCGGTGGCCGCATTCCAGGTGCCGACCGTGGCGCAGTCGCCGCCGGTGGAGTTGTTCTTGATGTCCTTTGTGGTGGAGGCGGCGCCTCTGCCGGCGAAAAAAAGGCCCAGGGAAATTAACAGCACAAACGCCAGCCCGGCAAAAGCGGCTTTTAGATAACCTGCCTTCTGGATGTGCCGTACGACCAGCATCCCTTTTGCTCAGCCCCCGAACTTCGTCCACGCCGGAATAATTGCGAAACTCTTAACATTTAACGGACAATAAATCAAAAAACTGCGCCCCGCTAATATTGCAATTTGCAGGACTTATTAGTATTTCTGCAAATCTTTGGCGAAGTTCGTAACGTCCTTGGTCGATGCGGCAGGCAGCGGATCGGCCAACTGCCAGATCTGCACGCGGCCGTTCTCACGGTCGTCAATATACATGCGCCGCGTGGACGTGATGGCAATCCCCTCGGGGAAATTTATCTCCGAAGCCTGGACTCCCCGGTTGCCAAACATGGACTTCAGGTTGCCGTTCTGGTCCAGCACAATTATTTTTTGCGCAAATGTATCGGAAACATAGACAAGGCCGTCCGGACCCACCGCGATGCCGCGCGGCAGCTGCAGGGGGCTGGTGACCTGGCCGTTCTTGTCCGGGCTTCCCAGCGTCCAGCGCAGCTTCCCATCCATGGTCAGGCAGGTGATGCGGCGGTTAAGCGTATCGGCCATGAATATGTTTTTTGTTTTGGGGTCGACGGCAATGGCGTCGGCAAACTCGAACTGGCCCTTGCCATTGCCATATGTGCCCAGATGTTCGATGTAATTGCCGTCTGAGTCAAAAATGAATAGACCATCCTGACCGGAGACAAAGACGCGGTCACCGGCCACGGCAACTCCGAATGGCTCAAAACCAATATTAGGGTTATTTTTGAGATCGGTTTTGGGGTCCTTGGGCAGGTTGTAGAGGAAATGGCCGTCCTTATCGAGAACCCGCACTCCACGCCAGGTGTAATCACAAACGTACATCTTGTTATGGACATCATCAACCGCGATGCCGTAGGGGCCGTTGAATTTAAGAGGCTTGCCTGCCTCATCAGTGGTATTGTTGATATCGAATTTCTTGTTTCCATCGCGGTTATACACCGTCACCTGGCCGACGCCGGTGTTGCTGACGTAAATGTTCTGATTGCCATCGGTTGCGACTGCCAGGGGAGTGCTGAGCCCGTTAATGGAGCCGATGTAGGTGAACCCCTCAGTGACAATTTGCGACTCCGCCTTCTTTCTCATCAGCAGAAACAGCAGAATCGCCAAAATGATCAACAGTATCACCAGCACGATCAGTTTTTTCTTGTGGTCCTTGAGGATTTCTACAAACTCCATTTCACTGCTCCCAAATCAGATTTAAGCCTTTGACGCTTCCACTCGCTTCAGGGCCGCCTGCACACCCGGGTCGCTGCCGTTAAATTCCGCCGCTTTTTCATATTCCTGCTTGGCCTGGGCAAGCTTCCCCTGCCGCTCCAGAATCTGCCCGTACAGGTAGAGGCTGTTCCAGATGTTGCCGTTGTCGGCAATTGATTGCTGCACATAATTGGCGGCGCCGTTTAAGTCGTGCTTGTCATTGAACAAAATGTCGGCAATCTTGTAGGCGGTGGAATACTTGTTCCCCTGGGGGAATTTCGCCAGCGCCTGTTTGTACTGGTCGAGGGCCTTGTCGGGCTGGCCATCCAGGCGGTAGGCGTCGCCGAGGGAATCCTGGTAAGTGAAAGCGCCCGGCTCAATGTTTAGGGCCGCCTGCAGCTCCTGGATCGCCTTGCCGAATTGTCCTTTCTGGATCAGGGTCACGCCCAGGTTGGCGCGGTAAAGCGCGTTGCCGGGATTCTGGTCCACCTTTTGCTGCCAGCTCTCCAGATCAAGATCCAGCGCGCTCTTGGTTTCAGGCGGCCGGATGTACAGGTAGCCAAGATAGCCGCCGCCGGCCAGGATGCCGATTATTACCAGGCCTATAACAATATTCATTAACTTTGACAATTAGACGCTCCGCGCTCTGCTAAAAATTTTTTTACATCCTGAATAAAATTGAAAATCGCTCATGCTGCCACAGCCATAACTGCAAAATCGCAGTTCCTACTGCGCCGGAATGGTCGGCGAAGCGTTCGTCGGCGTGCTGGCGTTGCTGGGTGCAAACAGGCCTTCAATTTTCCAGCGGCCGCCGTCCACCTTTACCGCCATGTCATATTTTTGGTGCTGGCCGGTGGGCTGGCTCAGCCTAGCGCCCGTCTTGGCGTCAACGTAATAACCAAAGTCGTCAAATTCCAGGGTAAGCTCGGCAACGGGATCGTTGTAGCCCTCAAACTTTATCGTCACATTCCGGTAATCCCGCTTGCGGTAGCGCCCTTTTGCCATATCCTGGTCAAACTGCTTTTTCTGGCCATCCAGCATTGGCCCCGACAGGGCCTGGGAAAAGCCGGCAGGGTTGGTGGTGACGCCGGTGATTACCTTGATGTCGTCATTTACATCCGCAAGGATCCGCTTTTGCTGGTCCGGCGTGGCCGAGTGCAGCTCGGTGAAATTCTGGGTGGTCCCGGTGCCAGTGCCTGCCTGAGCGCCCGAGC
Organism: Actinomycetes bacterium; assembly: GCA_021790115.1. Classification (GTDB taxonomy): domain Bacteria; phylum Actinomycetota; class Thermoleophilia; order BMS3ABIN01; family BMS3ABIN01; genus JACWAD01. Next base: position 9,143 of record JAJYIM010000041.1, read on the forward strand.
CACAGGAAACGATTACCAGGGAGGCCAACCCGAGAAGTAAAATTACTGTCAGCTTTCTTTTCGTGGAAAAACGCTCTCCTTTCTTGGCGGAAAAACCGCTTTCCGAGTTTGGGGAGGCATCCTGTGGATGCCTCCCCATATTGCACCACTCCAGCTTTGCAACTATTCCAGCTCAGCATTGCTGGCTGGCATGCAACCATGGCCGGATTACGGCAGAGAGTTGCCTGCGCTATCGTTAAAGCCGGGGGTGCCGGCTTGTCCTGCTTCGCTAGGCATCCCACCAGCCGGTGAATGACACCCGAGGCACAGCTTGTCCGAGTTGTAAAGCAGGAACTTCTCGTTACCACTGCTGTGCGGGAAGTCATTGACGTAGCCGTTTGGATTGCCCGGCCCGCCATATGTGCCTGCCGCTGGCTGTCCGTGGCAGGAAACACAGAGAGGCGGGTGGTTGTGCGGCTGGGACGGGTCGGCGCTGTTGGTTCCGTTCACGCTTACATCTGCCGCCGACGTGTCGTTCTTCATCGTGTGGCAGGTCATGCAGAACTCGTTGTACGTATGCACCGGACGCGGCAGGTACTTGTTGGTGTTAGCAGTGCCGTCATACGGCTTGCCGTTCCAGCTGGTATTCAGCGTGTCCGTCTTGTCCGTATCGTTGTTCAGCGGCTGATACAACGAGTGGTTCGGCATGTTGGAGAGCAGCCGGTCCGGGAACACCACATGCGGGTAGCCCTTCGTGCTCGAGCCTAACCCCGTCGTAGACACCAGCTGTTTGCCGAAGCTGCCCAGCGTCGAGGTCGGGCAACTGGTGAGCGTCGCCCCGTTCGGCAACGGTGTGTCGGCGCCAACCGCCACGTACTTGCCGTCACTGGTTATGTAGCAGCTCTGGAAAGACGTCATCGTGGTGGGGTTGGCCTCAATTGAGCCGTGCACCGAGTGGCAGGAAGCACAGTAGAGGCCGTTGGTGGCCGCGAACTGGTTTGCCTCCTGGCCGCTGTAGATTGGCTGGCCGGCATTGACGCCGAAGTTGGTCAGTCCGGCAGCGTAGCTGGCGGGCGAGATCACCTTCAGCAGGTTGCTGCAGTTGGTCGGATTGCCGCCGTCACTGGTGCCGCCGCGCGAAGCGTTGGTATCACACTCGCCGGCGATGTCAACCGCACCGGCCCTGGTTTCAGCTCCGGGAACAACATTACCGCTGCTGTCCAGGATGACCCCGAGGCCGTGCTCGCTGTTGGGGCCGCCGCCGCTGTTTGCCAGCTCGTTCTTGTACGCGCCGAAGTTGGAAGTCGTCGGATGGATGTCGCCGTCGAGCGTCTGGGTGACCAGGCGCGGACGGGTCCATTGTCCTGTGGGGCTGTGTCCGAAGACATTGTGACAGGTGGCGCAGGTCTGCGTCACGCTCTGCTCCCGCATAAGGGCGTAGTCGCCCTCGGCGTCGTGCACCATGTGGCACTGGAGGCAGAAGTCGGTCGGCGTCGTGTTGCCCGTGTAGTACTGGCTCGCGTCCGCCATGCTGTAATTGCCGTGCGGAGCGATGTCGCCGTTATTGTTAGTAAGCAAACCGGCGACAAGACCGGAGCCATTCGTATAGGTTCCGATGGCAACGCCGCTTAACGGATCAACCGTAGCATAAGCAGAGGTTGCAAATGCCAGCAACAAAACAACCGGAAGCACAATCAACGTTACTAGAGCTATCTTTCGCATATACTTACCCTTCGTCTTGTTGGTTATCCCTCGCATTAAGTCGTATACACCTCCTTTCGGCTTTAGATAAACTGCGGATCATGTGAAAAGCCCGCGTGAAACCAACCACGTGAAGATAATCACAATCTCGCAGCACTATCGCGCCGGCGCCCTTTAGGCGCACCGGTCCATGCCGGGACAAAAAGAAACGCAGGCGTTATAGCCACAAAGGAGTCGCGGCCGTCCTGCTTCGCGCGGGGGAACCCTTGAGAGGGAACCTGCCTATGAGGTTATTTGTACGCTAAAAATCGAAGCTGTGTGACGCTTTCAACAATCCGCTTCCGCTCGAACGTCCGCTTTGGAGACCCGCTTGGCTGCAACTCTATCTACCCTGGGGAGTATTGTACGGCAGGATTTAACAAATGTCAATACTTAATAAAACCAGTTTAATAATTTTTAGTCACTTAACTGCATTAAAGCCGGCGAAAAAATAAACAAAAAAGCTTAAATAGCAGGGATTTTTTATCAATGTTATGCCATGATCACATGAAACGCACTCAGGAAAATCCCCGAAAAAATTGCGATTTTCTTAAGGGAAAACTATTACCCCGTGCCCCGGAAAACTCTTACTGATGCTGCCGGGAAACTCTTACTCACGCCGCCTGCCTGCCTGATTCCTGGCTTTCCGCTTCCGGCTCCGACGGGGGCGCTTGATCATGTTTTTTCCACAGCCGCGTCCTCAGCGTGCCTGCCTGGTCCTTTGCCCGGCCCGCCGCCCGGTAAGCCCTTTGTGCGGTCCCCTTGCCCGTGTCATAAACCTTGCGGCCGGCGGCAACCGCCCTGCGGTCGGCCTCCGTAATCACCTTCCTTGTCTCGCTGCCCGGCCGGGGTGCCGCCAGCAGCGCCAGCGCCGCCCCCAGCAGATTTCCTGCCAGAAACGCGACCAGCACGGCGCTAAAACCCTGACGGGACGATTGCTGAATATCCATTTGTGCTCACCCCTCCATCTCAAACTTTAATTTTCTTTCTTTTGCCCGCCGGGCGGCTAAATAAACATGCTCTCCCAATCCTTCCGGGCAGGTGTTACACTGTAAGAATCTATCTCAAAAGGCAGTTTGTAGCGAGGCCGAGCGAAAAAGCGATGGGCAAGGACGCAGGAGGAAAAAGCCCGCAGTCGTACCCGCTGCGGTACGTCGAGGACTTTTTGCTCCGAGGACGCCGCCCATCGACTTTGCAGCCGGCCGCAGCAGAATATGCCTTTGAGATAGATTCTAAATCAAGAAACCACTGGCACGGGGGTGCGAAAATGAATACGGGTTCCCCGCGGGGGCGCCGCCCGGTTATTTACTGGGCCACCTGCCCGGAGTGCTTTACGTATATCTGGGCAGAGGAATCATTCCTCAAGAACGAGAGCAATATCAACTGCCCATATTGCGGCTCCTCCATCTCGCTGGCGGGCTGCACGAAACTGTCCGATAGCTGCAACCAGCTGCAGGCGCTCCTGGAAGACATCGAGAAGCAAATCTCAATGCTGCCAACTGCCATCGACGTGCACCGGTTTATATCAGAGCAGGTAAGCAACATCGCCGGCGCCTTTAACGACCGCCTGGACGAGATCCAGGAAAGCAAGGATGCAGCCGCGCCGCTGGGCGAGCTTAACGCCGGCGAAAAAATAGACCGGTAGATGGCAGGCTTTCCAGCCCGCCATTGGGAGGGTTTATCTACGCACAAGCCCTGTGTCTGCACAGGCTCAAAGCCTGTGCCTGCCGGCCTCGTCCTTAGGTAAAATACCGCCGTGGTCCGGCTGCGCCCCGAGAAATATCCCCAGATTGCCGCCGTTAACCACCAGGCCGCGCGGGAAGGCAGCTTTAAGGATATGCCCGCCTCTCTGTCCGCAAGCGTGAAGGCCGCGCTTGCCGGAGCCGGCATCAACCGCCTTTACAGCCACCAGCTGCGCACCTTTGAGCTTTCCGGAGCCGGCAAGCACGTTGTCGTCACCACTCCCAGCGCCAGCGGCAAATCGCTTTGCTTTAACCTGCCGGTGCTGGACGCGCTGGCGGCAGGAGGCCAGCAGCGGGCGCTTTACCTCTACCCGGCCAAGGCGCTCAGCCAGGATCAGGTGCGCAAACTGCAGGCGCTGAGGCTGCCGTATGCGCGGCCGGGCGTCTATGACGGCGACACCCCGGCGGCGCACCGTCCACAAATAAGAAAGCGCGCCAACATCCTGCTAACCAACCCGGACATGCTGCACGTGGGCATCCTGCCTCATCACGGTGCCTGGCAGAACTTTTTCTTTAACCTGAAGTTCGTGGTAATTGACGAGGCTCATTCCTACCGCGGCGTCTTTGGCTCCCATGTCGCCAATGTCATCAGGCGCCTGCGCCGCGTCTGCGCCTTCTACGGCAGCCAGCCGCAGTTCCTGCTGACAACGGCCACCATCGCCAATCCCCTGGCGCTGGCGGAGTCGCTGACGGGCCTGGATTTCGAGCTGGTGGATGAGGACGGCTCCAGGCGCGGCGAGCGGCAGATTGTCTTCTGGAATCCGCCGATTGTTGACAAAACGCTCGGAATCCGCAAAAGCGCCCTGGCCGAGGCGGCGGCGCTGTTTGCCGGCCTGCTCGCCCAGGAGGCGCGCACGATTGTCTTTACCCGCACCCGCAAGGCGGCGGAGCTTGTTTACAAGCATGCCTGCCGGCTGCTTGAGAACAGCCCAAAGCTGGCGGACCGGATCGCCCCCTACCGGGGCGGATACACGCCTGGGCAGCGGCGGGAGATAGAGAAGGGCCTGTTTGAAGGCAGCCTGCTTGGGGTCGCTTCCACCAGCGCCCTGGAGTTGGGCATCGACGTGGGCGGCATCGACGCCGTCATTTCGGCGGGCTTCCCGGGGACCGTGGCCAGCCTCTGGCAGCAATGGGGGCGGGCCGGCCGCAGCGGCCGCGAGAGCCTGGCGGTGTTCATTGCCGGGCTGGACGCGCTGGACCAGTTCTTCATGGCGCACCCTGACCAGTTGCTGGAGCGGGAAGTGGAATCCGCCATTCTCGACTTCAGCAGCGAGCAGATCTTCGCCGGCCATCTGGAGGCGGCGGCATTCGAGGCGCCGCTGCAAACCGAAGCTGAAAAATTCTTCGGCCCCAAGATGGCCCCGGCCCTTGCGTCGCTGGAAGCCGCCGGTAAGTTGAGACAGAAAAATGGCCGCTACGTCCGCAGCCGCTCCGATTTCCCCGCCGCCTCCATCTCGCTGCGCTCGGCATCGCCAGACTCCTTCACAATTGTGGAAGAGGGAACAGGCGATGTGCTTGGCGAAGTTGAGGCGGAGCGCGCCTTCATCTTCGTCCATCCGGGAGCAATTTACCTGCATCTGGGCGAAACCTACCAGGTTGAGCAGCTGAGCCTGGAGGGACGCACAGCGCTGGTGCGGCGGGCGCTCGCCGACTTTTACACCCAGCCCAAAAAAGAGACTGACGTAGAGATAGCCGAGCGGATGCTTAAGCGCGTTGCCGGAAATATCGAGATATCCTGCGGCCGCTTACTGGTTACAGAGCAGGTAACCTGCTACCAGAAAAAACTGCTGGCTGACAACAAGGTGCTGGAGGTAATCCCGCTTGACTTGCCGGAGCAAAACTTTCCTACCGAAGGCCTCTGGCTGACGCTGCCGCAAGAGATAGCCGCCGCGGCCGGGGCCCACGACCTCGCCGGCGGCCTGCACGGGGCCGAGCATGGGCTGATAGCGCTTCTGCCGCTGTTTGCCATGTGCGACCGCTGGGATATCGGCGGCCTGTCAACAGAGATGCACTGGCAAACAGGCGGACCCACAATATTCATTTATGATGGTCACCCGGGCGGGGTCGGCATCAGCCGCTCCGGCTTTGACAACTTCGAGGAACTGGTCAAGGACGCCCATAAGCTCATCTGCGGCTGCCCCTGCGAGTCAGGCTGCCCGTCATGCATCCAGTCGCCGAAGTGCGGCAACCTGAACGAGCCGCTCAGCAAGAGCGCGGCAATTGAAATTCTGAAAAGGATGCAATAAAAAGGAGCCGAGTTTCCAGTTTTTTCAGTTTGTTTGGTTTATCCAATATCCAAAGTCCAACATCTAATGCCCGAAGTTAAGTATATTTCCGTCATCGGCGCCGGGCGCTGCGACGAAGCCACTGCCCGCCTTGCTCAAGAGACCGGGCGCTTGATCGCAGGCGCCGGTGCGGTGCTGGTTTGCGGCGGCATGGGCGGCGTTATGGAAGCCGCCTGCCGCGGAGCGAAAAGCGCGGGCGGCACCACTGTCGGCATTCTTCCCAGCCTCGACGCCAGCGGCGGCAACTCCTGGCTCGACCTGCGTATCCTCAGCGGCATTGGCCATGCCCGCAACCTGGCCGTCGCCGCCACAGGGGATACAGTAATCGCCATTGGCGGCGAATTCGGCACGCTGTCAGAGATCGGGCTGGCGCTCAAATGCGGCCGCACCGTGATCATCCTCGCGGGGTGGGAAATCAGCAGGGATGGAGAAATCCCCGTAGGGCTTCTTCCGGCGTCAACGCCGGAAGAAGCCGTCAGGCTGGCGTTAAAGCGCCTGCCGGCGGCAGATTCTTAATCCTGACTAATGTAAGCTGACTTATAAAATAAAACACTTGTCAAGAAAAGAAGGCTGTGATAGACTTGCTCACTGCGTTCCGGGGATAGGGGGATAGTTGATAGTTATATCCCCAAGGAACTGTAAGAGGGGCTGGGAAGTGGGAAGTTGCCAGAGGTTGAAGGGAGGAACAGGATGGACAAGCAGGCAAAGGCTTCTTATCAGAAACCGAAGCTTACCAGGCACGCGAACTTGAAGGAGCTGACCTTCGAGTGCGCCAACTGGTCGTGCAGCGTCACCGTGCCGCCGGCGCCCCAAGCTTAGACCAATCCCGGGGGCACAATACTTAATTCCTGGGGAATTAAGTATTGTGCCCCCTTAATTTTTCCCCTTAGAGCTTATCCCGGTAGGTTATTCGTAGCGAGGCCGAGCGAAAAGGCGATGGGCAAGGACGCAGGAGTAAAAAGCCCGCAGTCGTACCCGCTGCGGTACGTCGAGGACTTTTTGCTCCGAGGACGCCGCCCATCGCCTTCGCAGCCGG
>JAJYIM010000042.1 GCA_021790115.1 Actinomycetes bacterium
ACCGCAGCGGGTACGACTGCGGGCTTTTTACTCCTGCGTCCTTGCCCATCGCCTTTTCGCTCGGCCTCGCTACGAACAGCCTTTTGAGATAGATTCTTAGAACATCAGCTCTAGATTATACCAAGCAGACCCGGTTCCGGGAGGGGCATAACCGTTGCCGGCTTTCAGTTTTGCGGCGCCGCCAGGCAAGCTGGCGGCGCCGTCAGATTGACAAAGGCGGGGCCGCCTTCTAGTATCTTTTTCTTGGCGAGCCGGACCTGTTCGGGTTTCAACCCTGGTTTGTCCGAGAGGTTAATATGCTTTATTCTGTGGCGCGGTCCTTTACCCTGAGCCGGGTGCTTATTGCAGCCTTTGCGGCCCTTGGTTATTTCTTTTTTCCTCCAATCCGCGATGGCGTTTCTGTGCCCTTGTCGGCGCCGGCGCCATGGTTTCTTTCCGCTTGGTATCATTGGGACGCCAACTGGTATATGTCCATCGCTCAGCATGGCTACGAGTGGGTGGCGGGCCAGCAGTCCAGCGTGGCTTTCTTCCCCCTTTATCCTTGGCTGATGCATGTCTTGGGATGGGTTCTGGGAGGACAATATCTGCTGGCCGGCATTCTGGTTTCGATTTTCTGCTTCTGTGGCGGATTAGTATTTTTGTACCGCTTGGTCCTTGCTGACTTTGATGAAAGTATTGCCAGCCGCACCATCTGGCTGCTGGCCATCTTTCCCACTTCCTTCTTTTTTAACGCGATCTTTACGGAATCGCTCTTTCTTCTGACCAGTGTTGCGTGCTTTTACTACGGCCGCAAGGGGCGGTGGGCGGCGGCTGGCGTTTGGGGGCTGCTGGCCTCGCTTACGCGGATCTCAGGGCTGCTGCTGCTGGTGCCGCTTGCCTATGAGTTTTTGTCGCAGCGGAATTTCTCGCCGGTCAAGAGCTTGCGCCCGGCCCTCCTCTGGTTGACGCTGGTGCCGGCCGGCGTCGCGATTTACTCAGTTTATCTCTACTTTGGCTTCGGCCAGCCTTTTGCTTTTGCCCAGGCTCAGGAAAGCGGCTGGGGTCACGTGATTACTCCCTTTTGGAACAGCTTTGTGCACGACTTCAGCTATTTAATCAGTCGGCACGAGCTGCGGGTGATTTGGGACGGAGCCGCAACTGCTTTGATGGCCGTTTGCGCCGTGCTTGGTTTAAAGAAGCTGCCGTCTTCGTATACTTTATACACCTTTGTGAGCATGCTTTTCCCGCTGGCTGGAGGAACAATGGCTTCGATGAGCCGATACGTGCTGGTTGTCTTCCCCATATTTGTCCTGCTGGCGATTTTGTCCCGGCGCAAACCGCTGTATTTGGCAATCTCGGGGTGCTTTCTCGTGCTGCTGGCAGTCTCGACTGCCGCGTTTGCCGCCGGCAGGTGGATAGCATGAGCAGCACCGGCGTGGCCGAGGCCGAAAGGGTCGGCAGCGAAGCTCGCCGCCCGGACGCGGTCTTTCGCCAGCGAAGAAAAACCCGCCAGATATTGGTGGCGCTGTGGCTGGCCCTCCTGGCAGAGACTGTAGCGTTTGCGTTTATCCAGCCGGTGTGGAGCCGGGTAGATGAGGCTCAACATTTTGATTACATCCAGTCTTTGGCACAGAAGAGATCGCTGCCGGTTGAAGGCAAAAGCTTCATCTCGCCGACGGTGGTCAATATATCGATCCAGACCCAACAGTGGGGCTGGGCTCCTGCAGGAACCATGTCAACCCCGGCTGTGCTGGATCCGTCCCGCTGGCTGACAATACCGGCGGGGCTTGATAGCAGAAATCAAGACAAATGGGTGCAGCGAAATCTTTGGTATTTTAATTACGAAGCCATGCAGCCACCTTTGTACTATGCGATCAACGCACCGCTTTATGCCGCGCTGCCTGCGGATCCGTTCATAAAACTTTACGGCATGCGGCTGCTGGCTGCGCTGATGGCTTCGGCGATGCTGCCTTTGACTTACCTGACTGCGCGGGAGGCTTTTCCGGACAGCCGCCTGGTGATGCTGGGGGCGCCGGTTGTGATGCTGTTGACACAGGGTTATGCCCTCAACATGTCTCAGGTCAGCAATGACGCCCTCGCGGTTCCCATGGGAGCGGCGGCGTTGCTGTTGCTGTTAAGAATGGTGGGCCGGGGCCTGACCTGGAAGCGAAGCGTTACGACGGGCGCCGTTATCGGCGCCGCTCTTTTGGCCAAGCTGACATCGTTATTTCTGTTACCGGTAGCAGCAGTAGCGTTGGTCCTGGTCGTCATCTATAAACGTGAACCAGTCCGCCGGGCGCTCATTCACGGCGCGATCATCTTGGCTCCCGTGGCGTTAATGGTGGCCCCGTGGATGGTGTGCAATATCTTTCTGTACGGCGACCCCACCGGCGCCAGCGCCGCCCGTCCGCTTATGTCAGCCTTCTTTGCTTCGCCGCTTGTTTCATTGCAAACGCTGCGCCTGAACGAGCTTTTGCCCACATACTGGTTTGGTGAGCCTGTCTTTCCATTTGCGTTCTGGACCAATGCCTGGGTTGTGGTTTTGCCGGCCATGGTGGTTGCCGGCGCCGGTTTGCTATTTTATTTGGCCCAAGGACGGCGGAGCCAGGTTAAGGATGTCCAGGTCCGTGTCATGTTTTTGCTGGTTGCTTTTTTTGTCGGCGTTGCGTCCAATCTGCTAATGCCGTTTGGCTCTGGCATTGGCGGTGTTCCGGGCCGCTATCTTTATCCTCTGCTGCCGGCGGCGGCATTTCTGCTTATGTTTGGCATTGACAGGCTGCTCAGGCGGGAAAGGGCCCAGTTTTTATCCGAACTGTTTCTGGTCTGGATGGTACTCTGGGAATCACTGAATTTTCTGGCTTACATCCGCAACCGGTAGCTGCGGCGGTTGATGGAAGGCGCCGAAATGGAAAAGCCCGTGGCGGCATCGGGCGCCGGCGATGTCCTGCTTGGCATTGATGTTGGCGGCACGTTTACTGACGCTGTGCTGTTGGCTGCCGGCCGGACTTTTCGCGTCAAGCTGCTAACCACAGCGGATCAGTCCGAAGGGGTGATTGCCGCAGCGCTGCTGGCGATGCGGCATGCCGGGATAGTTCCAGAAAGCGTCGACTGGTTTGCCCACGGGATGACCACCGCCACAAATGCGCTCCTGGAGCGCAAAGGAGCGCTCACTGCTTCGGTAACGACGGCTGGCTTTCGCGATATTCTCGAGATAGGCCGCCAGAACCGCCCCCGGCTGTATGACCTCTGCCCGCAGCGGCCAAGTCCGTTAATTACCGGGGAAATGCGCCTGGTGGTTCAGGAGCGGGTTACACCGGAGGGCGAGGTTGTGCCGCTTGCGCGGGAAGAAATGGAGCGGGTGGCGGCCAAGCTAAAGGAAATGGGCCCGGAGGCAGTTGCTGTCTGTCTGCTTTTTTCTTTTCTGGACCCATCACACGAGCAGGCCCTGGGGGGATTGCTCGGGCGGGAGCTGCCCGGCGCGCACATCTCTCTTTCCAGCCAGATTCTGCCGCAGTTCCGCGAGTACGAACGTTTCAGCACAACCGCGGTGGACGCATATCTTACTCCTGTTGTTGACCGCTACTTGCGGAAGTTGGCCAGGCGCGGCAAAAAAGCAGGCCTGCCGGAGCCGGCTATTATGCAGTCGAGCGGCGGGGTCCTTCCTCTTCATATGGCTGCCGGCAGGGCAGCGCCGCTGCTCCTTTCCGGCCCGGCAGCGGGCGTCGTGGGAGCAATTTTCGCCAGCGCTATGAGTTCTGTTGACAACCTGATAGCTTTTGATATGGGTGGCACCAGCACTGACGTGACGCTGGCCCGGAATGGGTCAGCTGAGCTGACTGACGAGCGGGAGATCGGCGGCTTTCCGGTGGCGCTGCCAATGGTTGATGTCCATACGATCGGCGCCGGCGGCGGCTCCATCGCCCGGGTCGATGCCGGCGGCGCGTTGCGCGTCGGCCCCGAAAGTGCTGGCGCGGACCCAGGTCCTGCCTGTTATGGTCAAGGAGGTACAGGGGCCACGGTTACAGACGCCAACCTCTGCTTGGGCTATTTGGGAGAGTCACTCGGTGATGCAAGCGGGATTCGTTTGCATCGCGGCAAGGCAATCATCGTTATGGAGCAGCTTGCGGCTGAGCTTGGCATCAGTCTGGAAGAAGCAGCCGTTGGCATCCGGCAGATTGTGGGCGCCGGGATGGTGAAGGCGCTGAGGGTAATCAGTGTCGAGCGGGGGTATGACCCACGCCAGTTTGTGCTGGTGGCGTTTGGCGGCGCCGGGCCGATGCATGGAGCAGACCTGGCCACGGATCTGGGAATAAACAAAGTGCTTGTGCCTGTGGGCTGCGGCGTGCTTTCTGCCCTGGGCATGGTTGCCGGCGACAGGCGCCGCGATTGGGTAAGGACAGTCCTAAGCCCTGGAGGTTGGGACGAAAAGACCTTGCAGGCAGCCTTTGACCAGATGGAAAGATATGCAGCGGCCGAGATGAAATGTCCGCATTTTGTGCGCCAGGCTGATTTGCGATATAAGGGTCAGTCGCACGAGCTGACGGTCAATGTGGAACTGCCTTATAATCGCGCGCGCCTGTCGGACGCTTTTGAGCAAGCGCATGAAAATGCCTACGGATTCAGCTCCCGGGGAGAGGATGTGGAACTGGTCAACGTTCGTCTGGCCGCGGTGATTCGCTCGCAGCGTTTCCGGAAAGAGCTGATTGCAGCCGGGGCCGGCCCGGCAGGCAAACAAGCAACGGCGGCAGGCCGGCGAAGCGCTTTTTTTGGGGGGCAGTGGCTTGTTGCTCAAATCTGGCGCCGGGAGAATTTGGGCGGCGAAGAGGTTGCCGGCCCCGCGGTGATTGAAGAAGATGAGGCGACCACCGTGGTCCCGCCCGGCTGGATTGCCCAACTTGATGATTCAGGGAATATGTGGTTGAGTTCTATTTGACAATAAGCGAAAAAGTCAGGAGCTCCCGATTAAGTGATTGACACAATTACATTGCAGGTCATCGGCTCTGCCTTGCGGTCGATATGTGAGGAGATGGGAGTTGCTCTTATCCGCGCTGCTTATTCAACCAACATTAAAGAGCGGCGTGATTGCTCCGCCGCTCTCTTTGATTCACAAGGACAGCTGGTTGCCCAGGCAGAGCACATACCGGTGCATCTGGGCGCCATGTCGGACGCGGTCGCAGCTGTGCTTCCAGAGAGCCCGGAGCCTGGCGACATCTTCATTCTCAACGATCCATTCCGGGGAGGCACTCATCTGCCAGATATCACATTGGTTGCCCCTATTGGCGCTGGTGGAAAGGTGATTGCTTATGCCGCCAGCCGGGCCCACCATGCTGACGTCGGCGGGATTGAGCCGGGCAGCATGCCGGCGGCCTCCGTCCGCCTTTTCGAGGAAGGAGTGGTGATTCCACCCACCCGTCTCGCAGCAGGTGGCCGCATCCGGGGAGATTTTCTGGAAACTTTGCTAAGCGGGATGCGGCGGCCGCAGGAGCGCCGGGGCGATTTAAAGGCGCAAATGGGCGCCTGCAAGATAGCAGAGCGCAGGCTGCTGGATCTGGTTGACCAGAAAGGACTCAGTCTCGTGCTGGCGGCGATGGCAGCTGCGACCCGCTACTCCGAGCGTCGCATGCGGTCTGCCATTGCAGCGCTCCCAAACGGCGTCTACCGGGCGCAAGACTTCCTGGAGCGAAACAGCATCGATTTGAAAATCGCCGTCACTGTCACGATCGACGGCGAAAAAATCATGGTCGATTTTAAAGGCACATCGCCACAAGAGAAAGGGAACCTCAACTGCCCCATCGCGGTCACGCGCTCAGCCTGCTATTTTGTCTTAAGGGCTGTTACTGACCCCGGTATTCCGCCTAACGCCGGCGCGCTAAGGCCAGTGCGGATATCGGCGCCGGAGGGTTCGCTCGTCAATGCGCGGCCGCCGGCTGCCGTGGCAGCCGGCAATGTTGAAACGTCCCAGCGCATTGCCGATGCGGTAGCGCTGGCCTTCTCAAAAGTGTTGCCGCTGCCGGCGCAAAGTCAAGGCACGATGAACAATGTTACGCTGGGGGGCGGGAAAGAGGGGGGCGTCTTTAGTTATTACGAAACAATTGGCGGCGGAGCAGGTGGATGCCCGAAAGCCGAAGGCGCCAGCGGCATCCATGTTGGCATGACCAATACCCTTAACACGCCTGTCGAAGCGCTGGAGCTGGCTTTCCCCATTAGGGTGGAGCGCTACGAGCTGCGCCGCGGTTCCGGCGGGGAGGGGCGGCGCCGGGGCGGTGAGGGGGTGGTCCGGTCGCTAAGATTGCTTGAGCCGGCGCGGCTATCATTGCTCAGCGACCGCAGGCGCCGCGCGCCGCTGGGCGCTGCCGGGGGTTCTCCCGGTCTGCCAGGAAGAAACCTGGTAAATGGCAAAGAGGTTCCCGCAAAAACATCAATGACGCTTTCCCCAGAAGATGTCGTTACAATAGAAACCCCAGGTGGCGGCGGGCATGGGGTGCGTGAAGCCAGTTAGCATTTAACCAGATTTAACATGGCATATCAAAACCGGCGCTGCGGGGGCCCCCCAAAATTTATTTTATCAGTTCAAAAACCGGCTGAAAATCAAACTTTGGATGTATTTGCGCTCCGGCCAAGTATGATTTTCAAGAAAGGGCTGGGGCTTTAACGTTCGCCCCCGGCCGGGGGTTTAATACCGCTTTTTATACTCGTCGCATTCTGTAACGCGAGGCCTGTCAAGGTTATGGCAGGCGGAGCGCCAATCATACATGCAGGAAGGGCAGAGCGGCATTGGCTTGCCACCGAAGAGGCGCCGCAACTTGTTTGTAATCTTAATATTCATCTTCTTCGACCTTAATTTACTCTGGGGTCTTTCCGGCTCTCGCCCCTGGCCGAAGCCTGCCTCCCATGATTTGACCCAGAATATCAAAAGCAAACATCGCCGGCACCAGCGTCCAGCCCTGTCCACTGCCGATCCGCATCAGAATAATGAGTGGAACAGGCAGGTGCACCGCCAAAAACCATCTGGCCGAGAGCTTTGGCACCCCGGCCCGGTAAAAGCCAAACGGCAAATTGATGATGGTTGCCCCCATACAGAGAAGAATAATAGTCGTCATAAACAAATTGTACTAGGTTAAGAGCTCATCTCAAAAAGCAAACTGCCTCCAATCTACTTTTTCCCCGATTCGATTGCTGTTCACGAAAGGTTGTTTTACCATCACTCAGCCATACATCATTTTTGTTATAATTTCATTCCCCCAGGCATTTTCGTTAGAAATGCCCGTATTTCGGATGCGGCGCTGGTTGGGTGTTCGGCTTTTTGGATTATTGGTCTTTTCAACATCCAGATCCGCTTTACCGGAGGAGTGCCCGAGTGGTTAAAGGGGGCGGACTGTAAATCCGTTGGCGAAGCCTACGCTGGTTCGAATCCAGCCTCCTCCACCATCAGATGGTAGATGGTGGATAATCCACCATTCATCATTATCGACGATGCGCTTTGTACGCGGGTGATGAAGATTGCAGACGGTAGTTTGATACTGGATGGTTGGTTAAAGGGTTTATCTGCCATCCCCCACCTGCCATCCACCATCCGCTTTTTTGCCCGGTTAGCTCAGTTGGTAGAGCACCTCCATGGTAAGGAGGGGGTCTACGGTTCAAGTCCGTAACCGGGCTCCAAAACCGGATGGCGGTGGACGGTAGATGGTAGATTATTAACAGCGCTGATGTTTTAAATCGCACGGATGTGCTGATATGTTGATAATCAATCCTGTTTTGCTATCATGCAGAAGAGGGTTTTTGCTTTTATCTAGCATCCATAATCCAGCATCCACCATCCGCTTTTTGGCGGTGTAGCTCAGTTGGTCAGAGCAGCGGAATCATAATCCGCGTGTCGTAGGTTCGAGTCCTACCACCGCTACCAGTTTAAAAAGCCTGCAAATGAAGGGTTTTAGCGAAGAAAAGAAGCAAGCACGGAGCCTCGAATTTCTGTGTTTGACAGCCATTTTGACAGCCACCGGGTGCAAAATCGCCTAATTCTGCGCCGAAAGTATCGCATCCATCTTGTCCGCCGCCTCACGTTGTAGAACCGGCATGACGTGGCTGTAAGTATCCATCGTCAAGGAAATCTGAGAATGGCCTAAAGTCTCCATGACCACGCGGGGCGCTACACCTTGGACAAGTAGCAGGCTGGCGGCGGTATGCCTCAGATCGTGGAAGCGAATATCAGGCAGCCCCGCCTTTTTGAGAATCAGCTTGAAACTTCGGCGAACGATATTAGGCCGGTCAAGCGGCGTTCCTATCCGGGAAGTGAAAACAAAGCCGTGTTCCTGCCAATCTGGACCGGCCTTCATTTTTTCTTCGAGCTGGCGCTTGCGGTGATCCCTTAGCGCGTGAGCGGTGGCCTTCGGAACGGCAATTGTGCGCCGGCTCCTGGAAGTCTTCGGCTCCACAAGCTCCCACTTTCCATTTAGGCGCTGTAACTGATATGCGATTCTGAGAGTCCCCGCTTCGAGGTCCACGTCCTGCCAGCGTAAACCTAACGCTTCGCCGAGGCGCAAACCTAAAGGCACGGCCACGCTGTAGAGCCCTTCCAGGCGGTCCCCCTTGGCTGCTTCAAGAAACGTCCTCGCCTGCTCCGGTGACAATGGTTTTACTTCGTAGCGATGGACACGGGGCGGATCGGCAAGCGTGGCCACGTTGCGAGGGACAAGCTCCCACTTATAAGCCACCTTCAGGGACCGCCGGCAAGTAGCGTAAAGGTGCCTTACAGTCCGGGGCGAAAGCCCTGATTTTAGCTTCTGGTTTAGCACGGCCTGAATATCCGGGGCGCTCAGTTTCGCCAGCTTGATCTTGCCCAGGGCGGGCTTTAAATGGTTTCTGACATCCCCGGAATATCTGATAAAGGTGCGAGGCCGGACGCCAGGTTTAACGGAATCCTCTAGCCACTTGTCCAGGAACTGCCCGAAGGTGATCTTGTCATTCGATACGGGCAAGCCAAGCTGACAATTTCTGAGAGCTTCTGTAAGCTTCTCAGAGGATTCCCGGCGCGTCTTGCCATAAATGTACTTACGTTTCCGTTTGCCGCCCTGGTAGCCGAGGTTAAGGCACGCTACCCACCTTCCATCCTTGGCCTTGTAGATGCTACCCTCGTTTTGTCCTCGTTTAGCCATGATGTCAGCCTTTCATTAGGGGGTGATCGAAGTAATCTGGTTGAATCAGGCGGCGGATTGCTTGATTGCTGTCCCGCCCAAAATTGCTAACTTCCGTGTACTCCCATTCAGGACGCAGCTTATTCCATGCCCTCATTTTTTCCGCATATGTATTTTCTTCAGGTTGTTCTGCCTCGAATATTGCGAGGCTATAAGCCTTGTCACTCAGGATGCGGAAGCGGACTTTGCCCTTCTTGTCTTTTTTTAGCTGCTCCTGACGCGTTCGCCGGTATATCTCAGAAACTTCTTTATCTGTCAGTGCAGGGTCAAGTGTAAGGTTAATTCTTGAAAGTGCCTTAAAACCAAAATTGAGCTCCCATTCAGCTTTGTAAAGGGGAATTTCCGGGGCAATATCTGTTAGGACGAAAACTGTTGCTTGCGCCTTACTCCATTTATACGTGTCCGCTAGACTTTCACTAATCTTTCTGAGGTAATCAAGATCGCCACCCTTCGCGGTTGGACAAACTTGAAGCCATTCATTATCTGGAATTCCATATTCAAGAAGACCGCCGCGAGTCGCGCCCTTTTTATCTTCCTTCTTGTTTTGAGACTTGATCCAGCTTTCAACTTCTTCAAAGGACAGCGGACATTCTTTCCCCAGAACATCATTCCGAAATTTGATTACCCATTCATCGTTGCTACGGACATATTCAGCAAAAACCAAGGATAAGGCTTCTTGTCTCATTGCGTGACGCTCTTTATCCGATGCCTTCTTTTTTCTCCCATTGCATAACATCTTCGGGGCATCCGCCGGCTGCCTTGAGCTACTGATAGCCAAAACCTTCCTTGCCTTGGCCGCCAGGTCATTAATCGTTTCTGGTTCTTTAGGGTCGACTACGGCGCTAACATAGCCTTCATCTTCAAGAAACTCCCAAAGTTCATCAGTTAATCGTTCGCTAAGCATCCGAGTCAGCGCCGCCTTTGCTTCTTCCCTTGATATCATTTAACAAGCTCCTATAAAAGATAATGCTAAATTATCATTTCAAGACGTAAGCTTACGGCATAGAACTGTAACTGTCAATGATGGATTTCTAAAACATATCAAGTGAGGTGGACAGAACATGGTGCAAGAGTTAATGCGAATGCAAGAGTTAATGCGAATTTGGCCGACTATGGGGCAGAGGCTGGACGTGGGAAGGGCAAAAGCTTACGAGCTTGTGAAGTCCGGCCAGATCAAGGCGGTCAAGTTATCGGACAAGTCGTACAGGGTGACACCGGCGGCGCTGCAAGAGTATGTCGAAAGATTGGAAGCTGAAGCTGAAAACGGGGACGCGGCTTGATGTCCCCGCCAAATGAAAAACCCCGTGCGGATGGCGGGGCTTCTCAAAACTCTAGTGGCCAAAGTCTATCACTTACCACCTCCAAAGTCCCGCCTCAAAACATCGGAGCCGAACAGTCAGCCTTGGGGGCGATGCTGATTACCCCCAGCGTCATCCAGCAGGTGGCAGAGCGAGTCACCGCAACCGACTTCTACCGCGATTCCCACCGGCTGATTTACCAAGCAATTCTGGAACTTGAGATGGCGGACCCTGTAACCCTGGCAGAACATCTCAGAGCTAAGGGTGAACTGGAACGCTCCGGCGGCTCAAACTACATCCACACGTTGGTTAATCTGTGTCCGGCAGCTTCTAACGCGGCTCAGTATGCCGAGATAGTCAAGGAAAATTCTGTCCGGCGCTCAGTGATCCTGGCGGCCAAAGAGAAAATCCAGCTTGCAGAAGAAGGCGGCGAACTGCCGGAGCTTTCCAAGCAGCGCTTGGAAAAGCAGGCTGTAGGAATTCTGTTATCGGAAGTAGAGCCCGAACATATCACTTGGCTATTTCATGGCCGCATCGCATACGGCAAACTAACGGTCCTTGACGGCGATCCCGGCCAGGGGAAAAGCACCTTGGCCTTTGATATCGCGGCGCGGGCAAGCAGAGGCCACACTATGCCGGACGAATCCGGTGGCCGCGAACCTGTCGGTGTAGTCATCTTGTCATCCGAGGATGGGCTGAGAGATACTATCCGGCTGCGCCTGGAGGCTGCCGGGGCGGGCCTGGGCAGAATACTTGCCCTGACCTCTTGCCCCGATAAAGACGGGGGACATCCTCCGGTCCTGCCCGATGATCTTGAGGTGATCGAAAAGGCCATTGAGCGTGTCAGTGCCAAGCTGGTAATCATTGATCCGCTCTCTAGCTACATGGGAGGAACGAACACTCACAAGGATAGTGAAGTGCGCAGGGTACTTTCCCGTGTAGCTGAACTGGCAGAGAAAACAGGTGCCGCTTTTTTGGTCATCCGCCACCTAAACAAGATGACCGGCGGAAAGGCCATGTACCGGGGCGGCGGTTCCATCGGGATTATCGGCCAGGCCAGGAGCGGACTGCTGGCGGCCAACGATCCCGATTCGAGCGAAGACGATAAACGCCACGTGCTAGCCTCCCAAAAATGCAATAACACCGTCAAGCCTGAGAGCTTGGCATACCGCATTGAGGAAGCTCACGTGGATTATGACGGTGAGCAATTCACAACAAGTCGGATCGTCTGGGATGGCACAAGCTTGCATGATGCGGATTCGCTGCTTGCTCAAGTAGACGGCGAAGAGAAAACGGCGCTGGAAGAAGCAATGGAGGTGTTGGAATCCATCCTGGCAGACGGGCGTGTCCTTGTTGAAGAAGCTCAGAAGCAATGCAGGCAGGCCGGAGTCAAAGACGCGACGGCCAGGAGAGCAAAAGAAAAGCTCAAAGTAAAAAGCGTCCATCCATTGATCCCCGGTCCCTGGTACTGGGAGCTTCCAAGATGCTCAAAAAATCCCCAAGATGCTCAAGATTCCCATAATGAAAACCTTGAACACCTTGAGCACCTTGGCGAGTCAGAATCAGCCGCAAAGCAAACTCTCACTTGGGAAGAATCCGACCGGCTTATAAAAGAAGGGGAACAGGAAAGGATGATCTGATGAACCCTGAAGAGATAAATCAGCGGCGAAAAACAGCGTGGTTTGTTCTCAGCGCCGTGATCGTGCTGATGAACGAACGAATACCTAAAGTAGGATCGAAAGACAAGGCCGATCTGCAAACCACGGTCAGGACTCTGAGCAGGCTGGCAAAGAACATTCAGCGGAACCTGTTAGAAGAGACGCTGAAGAGCAACCAGGAAGAGATTCGCCGGGCGCTAAAAGAGCATGAGAACGATTTTCCATCCGGCCTTACCGCCACAACCGAGGAAGTCATTTCGGCGCTCGATAACTGGATTTCGGCCTGGCAAGAAGGCAATACCTCATTAACCGCTGAACCCTCGATACCTCATTAAGGAAACAATCATGCAATGCACCGCGACAGCGAAGAGGACCGGCAAACCGTGCCGGATGCCAGCCATCAAAGGCAAAGATAAATGCCGGGTACACGGCGGCATGACGCCGGTCAAACATGGGCTTTTCAGTAAGTACCCGGAGGCCGTGGCCGGTGAGCATATCAAGGCGGCCAAGGGAATGGAGCTGAAAGAAATGCTCAAGGATTCCGCCGCGCTCCTGGGCGCCGTGCTAAGTGCCTGGACAGAGAAGGGGCTTCCATTTGATATTCGCTTCTATAAGGCCACCTGCGCCCTAGCGGGGCGGCTGACGGCGGCTATCAAGGCGCATGAAGAGATAGTGAAGATGAACCCTGATGCGGAAGAGCTATCAGCCTTTGATGGATGGCTGAAGGCCATGTACGGCAAGCCGGACCCGAGCCGTGAGGACCACAAAAAAATGATGAAAGAGGTTTGGAATGAGAATGAAGGTGAATCCGAACAAGCATAACAGCACGACTGGACAGAAAACATCAATAATAAAAAGGAGAAACAATAATGAGCATGACCTTCATTGATTCCATGATTAGCACCTTGCGGGCTGAAACCGAAACCGTGGCCGGCGCCATCATTCTGTCGATAGTGCAGCCGAGACCGAGAGGAGATTATCCCTGACGACCAGATCAATCTCAAGTTCGCCGCACCGCTCCAGCACCTTTATTATCTCCGGCATGTAGGGGGCCAGCCGTTTGCCCGATGGCATGGAAAGCACCGCCCAAATCTTCCTCAGTGCCTTAAACTCCTCCTGAGCGTACTTCCTGGCCCTGGGGCGAGGCGGCTTCTTTTTTACCGGCTGGCCTGGTCCAGCGAATGCCTCAAGCGCCAGGCCGCATATGAGCGGTTGTAGCCCGTCACGGCCACGAACTCGTCGAGGATCATGCTTTTCTGTGCCCTTTGGTGGCCCGTTTGTATCTACCCGCCAGTCCCTTGGTGACTGCTTTTCTATGGTTCATGGTGAGTGCCACGTTGTGTCCTTTCGCCCGCCGTGCGTGTGGCGTTAAGGACACCCCCGAAAACCGGGACCGTTTCAAGTAGATTTTTAAATGAGGCAATGAATCGTTTGGAGTAGATTTCTGGTGAGGCAATTCGCCTAATTTACTTTTTTCATGATCTGCCGTAAAATTGCATTTCCACTAAATGTCAAACGGGCAAGGGGTAACTTATGGCAGACGAAAATCCATCCGCAGGTTTTAAAGACAAGGAAGTGCACCCCAAACTGACATTCGGTTCGGTTTTGCTGATTGTGGGGGCAATCTTAACCATTGTTGGTTCGTTCATGTCATGGGCAAATCTCGGGATTCTTTCTGTTTCTGGTTCTTCAGGCGATGGGAAAATTACTGCTATTGCTGGAGCGGTGCTATTAGTTGCCGTTATCTTTGTTTACAGCACAAAGAAAAAGAATGCAGGTATAACTTTTGCTGTCGGTTCCTTAGTAGGTCTACTAGCAATATTCGTTACAAGCCACGACGGGACAAATATCAGCAATTCCGGAAACGATATAATTTCAGCCAGCGTCGGCATGGGCCTATATATCGTGTTTCTTGGCGGCGTGCTGTCAGTCTTAGGCAGCGTCAGTCTAATTGCCAACATAGGCAAAGAAAATTTCTACAAACTTGGCGAGCTTTCAAAGAAAAATAAGGGCATTTTAGCACTGATGATCTTGTTGGCTGTAGGGGTAGCTTTCGGTGGTTATTTCTCGGCGAGCGGGAAAGCTCAGGGCACATCGGCAGACAATTCATCTATCGGAGAAACTGCTACCGCCCCTTCGGAGCAGTCTGCAGCGTCAGCAAAACCGGCCGCGACACAAACAATAAGCAACGACTCGGAAATCGAGGCCGTGACGCAAGCGGCCACCGCCGTGCTGCATGACGGGCAGTATCACGACTGGACAGCTCTTTACCAAACATTTAACGCCGAAAGTCAGCGCAATATTTCCGAGGCTGATTATGTCAAGAAGGAGAGTAATGATGCCGGGAATTTAAACATCTCCGGCTTTAACATAGACAATGTCTCGTTCGTAGACTCATTCACTGACCCGAATACCAAGACAACTTATCGCCATGTAGCTGTGGCTTCTTACTCTATCACCGCTGCTATTGGTCAAGGCCAGCCAGAAACCGATCACGAGACGATGCATCTGGTTAATGAATCTGGCAAGTGGAAAAGCTTCTTCCACAGTTAAGCCGCCCGGCCTAACTTGTTGTGGGGGAAGCCTTAAGACGCCTTCTAATGACGAAAGAGAAGGAGGCATGTTTTGACAGCCATTTTGACAGCCAACCCGTCAAAATGCGCATGGAAGGATTCAAATTGACTATCAGGAAATGCCCTGGTTACGGATATATTACCACTTGACAAGATGGTAGAGCCTATATCATAATCCGCGTGTCGCAGGTTCGAGTCCTGCCACCGCTACCATTTCAAAGAGCCTGCAAATGAATGGTTTTAGCAGGCAGAAGAAGTAAGGCCGAAGCCTCGAAATTTCTCGTTTGACACCTATTTTGACACCTACCCGGTGAAAAAACGGCTATTTTCCAAGGTTATCGTAGGCAAATAGGGTATAATTTAGTTGGAAAAAAGACTTGCCGAATATAAAAAAAAGTTTATAATAAATTTCTCTGCTCCCCGTTCGACATGCCGAGAGGCCTCGAACGGGGTTATTTTTATTAAAAGGAATAATCACGGTGCCGGACGAGCCTCCAATTAAGCGAACCTTCGTTTTTATAGACGGTCAAAATCTTTTTTACGCCGTTAAAGAAGCGTTTGGCTAGCGGTTGCCTAATTATGATGTTTTAAAGCTTGCACAATTAATTTGTTCGCAGCAGAATTGGAAACTTTGCAGAACATGTTTTTATACAGGCGTACC